>JANQPR010000072.1 GCA_028285385.1 Phycisphaera sp. | reverse complement strand
GACAAACCGCCCAACGCCGCGGCGTCCAGCGCCTCGACCAGTAACAACCGACCCGCCGCGAGGCTTTCGAGGCGCTTGCCGAGCGTGACGGTCCCGATGACGCGAGCGACCCTCATCGCAGTGGGCCCTCCACACTGACCAGTGCCGGGGCGATCGTTGCCGGTACCCCGGGCGACGAGGCGAGCATGCGGTCAACCCGCCCTGACATCTCGTCGTAGTCGAGGTAGAGGAACTCGAGCACCAGCACGTTCGCGCCGAGGTCGCGCACGCCTTGCAGGACCGCGTCGTCGCAGTGGCCGAGGATCGCCCGCAACCCACGCAGGCGGTTCGCTAGGCACATCGGCTTCGCGGCACCGCTGACAAACAGGACGCCGCCCGCGGCACGGCCGGTGGCCACCGCGGCGTTGAGGTCTCGCAGCACGGTCGGCAATGCGGCGGGTTCGCGCGGAGCGGCAATCGGAAGCAGACGCGAACGCCGCGTCTCGACAACCCGTTGAACGGCCGGGCAACGGCCGCAGGTCCACCACAGCCAGGGCTGGCCGTGGTTCACCGGGGATAGACCGGTCGCTTCGGCAGAAACCGCTTCCCGCCGGAACCGCTGCGGCTCACGACGGACTCGGTCTTGTGCGAGCGGTGACAGCCTTGCGCTCGCGGCGAGCACGACGTTGCCGTCGGGCGAGGAAGCCACCGCATCGTCGAGTTCATGCGCCGTGACCAGCCCTTGCATCACCGGCGTCTCGGTGAGTGCTTCGACGCGCGGCGGTTCGGCCTGCCGGGAGAGGGTCACGGCCCTGGGCGTCTCCGCGGCAGCGTGATTGGCGGAGGCACCGCCATCATCCGGCCCGTCCGCCGCCCCGGCACACTGCCCCAACGGCGGCGCGACCCGTGTCGCCGCGCCTTGCTCGCCGGCCAGCGTGCGTAGCACCTGCTGGGCGATCTGATGGACGAGTTCGGGGTTGGGCGCGGTCATGAGGTCGCGATTGAAGGCAGAAACCCACTTCACTCGGGGTGCAGTTGCACGCCGGCGTCGTCGACGATGCTGAGCGTCCACCACCGGGCCGGGGAGGTCGTGTCGCCCAGCAACTGCCGCAGGCCCAGCCCGTCGGAGCTGATCACGACACGGTCACCCGCGCCGGCTCCGAGTTGGTCGACCACGAGCACCGGATCGCCGACCGGTTCGAGTTCGCCACCCAGCGTCTCGGCGATAAGCAGCTTCACGCCGCGCAACGACGGGTGCTTCACGGTGCTGGTCGCTCGGCCTCGGATCACGGCGAGTTGCATAACGGCGTTCCGGCAGATCGGTCACACGATGCGCAGCGAACCGCTCACACTCATACGGCGGAAGCGAGTGAACGTGAGTGGGTTCGTGATGCCTTCGCCGCTGGGCGTCGCGATCGAATAGCTGGGGTACCCCTCGCCCTCGACGCCGAGCCCGGCGGTGCAAGGCCCGTTGACGACGAAGATTGTGGTGTTGATCGTCCTGGCCATCCGTGTGATGTGAGCGAGGTTGTTCGAGTGGATGATGGCGGTGTGGCCGAAGCCGTGCTCGTTCTCGGTCGCGAGTTCGAGCGCGTCGTCGAAGTCCCGGCACCGTACGAACGGCACGAACGGCATCATCTGCTCGGTCGGCACGAACGGGTGGTCCGCGGCCGTCTCCCCGAAGAGCAGGTCTACACCGGGCGAAACAGCGACACCGGCGGCCTGCGCGAGCTTCGACGCGTCGGCACCGACAAACTCTTTCTGTGGGACCCAGTGATCCTTGTGCCAGGTAAGCGACGCCTTGGTGAGTGCGTCGACCTGTCCGGCGTTGAGTTGAACGGCACCGGCGTTCCGCATCGCGTTGAGCATGGCATCGAAGACTTCACCGACGACAAACACCTCCTTCTCGCCGATGCACAACAGATTGTTATCGAAGGCGGCGCCGGTGATGATCGAAGTCGCGGCGCGGTCAAGGTCAGCCGACGTGTCGACGACCACGGGCGGGTTGCCGGGCCCGGCGACAATCGCGCGCTTGGGTTGCTTTGCGGCGGCCCTGGCAACGGCGGGGCCACCGGTCGCCACGAGTAAGGGGATCCGTGGGTGAGAGAAGATCTCTTCGGCGGTACGCAGCGTCGGTGGCGTGATCACCACCACGAGCGGGTCGATGCCGAAACGCTCCTTGATCGCACGGTTGTAAGCCGCCGCCGCGAGCGCCGCGGACTTTGCGCCCGACGGGTGCGGGTTCACGACCATCGCGTTGCCGGCGGCGATCATGTTGATCGCGTTGGCGGACATCGTCGGGATCGAGTGCGTCACCGGGGTGATGACGCCGATCACGCCCCACGGCGCGCCCTCGTCCAGCGCGATCCCATCGTCGCCGCTGTGCGCGGGCGTGGTCAGGAACTCGACGCCCGGCACCGACTCCAGCAACTCAAGTTTCGCGATCTTGTGGTCGAGCCGGCCAACCCTGGTCTCGTTGAGCTCGAACTCGCCCCAGGACTGGGCGTGCTGGGCGGCGAGGGACTTGATCAGCCGGCAGATGTCGTCACGCACGCCCAGGCCCGCAGCAGCGAGCTGTCGCTGCGCTTGCTCGGCCGCACGGACCGCCGACTCGACGTCGCCGACTAGCCCCGGACCGGTCGGTAAGCCGGCCGTCTCGGCTTCGGCGGACGGCGCGGCCACGGGGCCAGGCGCAACATCGTGGCGGCCCAACTGCTTGAGCACCTCCGTCACGACGTCTTCGATCAGCTGGGTCTGTTGCATCATCTTGTCTCGGCAACCGGCTGGGTCGCTTCAATCAACGACGCTTCGTCTTGGCCGACATCTCGACGGGCGCCTCTCCGACCCGCGCCTCGTCGACGACGCCGACGATCACCGCGTCGGTCGGCATCTTGTCGCACCCGTCGGCCAACCGAGCGCTGGAGCCTTGCGTGATCAACACGACCTGGTCGATCCCGGCGCCAATGCGGTCGATGGCAACGATGGCACGCCCGGTCACGGCGTAACGACCGTTAGCCGGCGTCGACCCGCCGTTCGCTGCGAGCGCGGCGTCGTCGTACTCCACCTTCAGCGGCTCGACGATCAACAGCTTCGCGCCGCGCAACGCGTCGTCCTTCACCGTCGAGACGACCTGGCCTTTGACTCGTCCGAGGAACATGTGTGAGCTCCCA
Source organism: Phycisphaera sp. (assembly GCA_028285385.1). GTDB lineage: Bacteria > Planctomycetota > Phycisphaerae > Phycisphaerales > Phycisphaeraceae > CAZIXN01. The sequence continues at coordinate 6,547 of JANQPR010000072.1, read as the reverse complement.
TCGCGCGCAGGCTTTGCCCGTTTTGCGAAGCGGCGGCAGTCGGTCAGATCTTCAGCACGTCGTCGTGCGGCCGGGGGATCACGTTCACCGAGATCACCTCGCCGACGCGGCGCGCCGCTTCAGCGCCGGCCTCGACCGCGGCCTTCACCGCGGCGACGTCGCCCTCAACGCTCACGGCGACCATGCCGCTGCCGGGCTTGTCTTTGCGGAGGAACTTGACGTTCGCGGCCTTGAGCGCCGCGTCGAGCGCTTCGATCGCGGGCACCAGGCCCTTGGTCTCGATGGTTCCGATGGATTGCTGGGCCATGATGGGCTCCTTAATGAACTCGCCGGGGGCTGCCCGGTTCAAGAAAAGGTCTGATTACGTAGTCGTCGTGACCGCCCCGGCCAGCACGGCAACGGTCTGCCGCGCGACCACCTGTTCTTCGTCGGTCGGGATCACCCACACCGACGCGTCGCCGCCGTCGGCGTGGAGCGCGGCCGCTTCCTGCCCGTTTGCGTCCGCGTTACGCCGCTCGTCGAGTTGAACACCGAGGAACTCCAACCCCCGGCAGACGTCGGCACGCAGCCGGCAGTCGTGCTGCCCGATACCCGCGGTAAACACGACCGCGTCGACGCCGCCGAGCACAACCGAATAGGCCCCCAGGTAGTGCCGGCAACACTCCGTGAACGCGTCGAGCGCGAGGCGGGCGCGGTCGTTGCCCCCCTCGGCGGCGGCGCGGATGTCACGCATGTCGGCACTGACCCCGCTCAAACCCAGGAGGCCGCCGTTGCTGCCGAGCTGCCTGAACACGTCGTCCGTGCCGAGTCCCTGCTCGCGGAGCTTGAGCAGGGCGAAGATGTCGAAATCGCCGACGCGGTTGGCGTGAAACAGTCCGGTCTGCGGCGTTGTTCCCATGGAGTGGGCGACGCTCTTGCCGTCTTGGATCGCGCAGACCGAACACGACCCGCCGAGGTGCAGGCTGATGACGCGCTGGGCGTCGGGCTGAACTTCGGCGATGCGCTCCGCGATGTACGAGTGCGACGCGCCGTGGAAGCCGTATCGGCGGATGCCTTTCTCAACCCACTCGTACGGCGTGCCGTATACCTGGCGCGCCAGAGGGATTGTCTGATGAAACGCCGTCTCGAACGCGGCGACCTGTGGCACGTCCGGGAGCAACTCGGCCAGCGCCCGCATCGCCGCGATGTAAGGCGGGTTGTGGGCCGGGGCGACGTCGGCGAACTCCTCCATCGTCGCGATCACCGATTCATCAACGCGTACTGCGCCGCGGATCGGCCCGCCGTGAACGGCCTTGAACCCGACGGCTTCGATGCGCGACGCTTTCCCGAAGCCGGTCCTGGGCAAGGCCTCCAACGCACCGGCGATCGCGGCCTGGTGATCGGTAAAGTCGGCGGCACCGCCCCGCTCGCCGGTTGGCCCGACGACTTTCCACGCGCTGCCCCCTTGCCCGATGCGGTCGGCATGACCGCTGGCCAACACGGCCGCCCCTTCCGAGCTCGTTTCATAGAGCTTGAACTTGAAGCTGGTGGAACCCAGGTTGGCGACCAGAACGATCATCGGTGCGTCAGGAGGTGTGCGGGCTTGGCCGGGGGAGCATGCGTCAAAGCTTGCCGCCGAGCTGGTCGTGCGGGCGCGGGATCACGTGGGCGGCGACGAGTTCGCCGACGGCGCCGGCGGCTTCGGCCCCGGCGTCAACGGCGGCCTTCACCGAGCCGACGTCGCCCTTGACGACCACGGTCACGTAGCCGCCGCCGATCGCGACGGACTTATCGAGGGACACGTCAGCCGCCTTGAGCATGGCGTCGGTGCCTTGGATCAGGCCGGTCTGGCCACGGGTTTCGAGGATGCCTAACGCGGGCATGGGGTGCTCCTTCGGGCAGTTGCGAGCCGGGACATTCGGTGTCGCGCGACGCGGCCGATCGCGACGCGCAGGGAGTACGGTTACTTCTTGCTCGACGCCTTGGGCGGGGCGGGGTACATCGCCGACAGCTCGTCGTGCGGCCGTGGGATCACGTGGATGGACGCGATCTGCCCAACCCGCGCGCCGGCGGCGGCGCCGGCGTCGATCGCGGCTTTGACCGCCGCGACATCGCCGGTGATGAAGCTGGTGACCAGCCCCGCCCCGCACTTGTCCCAGCCGATCATCTCGACGTTCGCCGCCTTGAGCATCGCGTCCGATGCTTCGATGAGCGCGGCAAACCCTTTGGACTCAAGCATCCCTAACGCAGTCTGTGCCATGGTGGGTTCTCCGAAAGAGCGGCAACGCCGCCGGGGTACGTGGTATGGGCCGCGCGGGCTCAGGCTCTGATCAACTCCATGTGCGTTGCCGACGACAGGTGACACGCGTTGCCCTCGTCCGTGTCGATGTGGACCTCGAGCTTCACCTTCGGGTGCACCCGCACGACCGTGTTGTCGAAGCTCACGCCGCACGGCCCGTCGATGCGCAGCTTCATCGTGTCGCCGTCCGATACGCCGTGGTGTGCCGCGTCGACGGGGCTCATGTGTACATGCCGCTGCGCCCGGATGATGCCCGCCGAGAGATTGACCGCGCCGTGCGGCCCGACGAGGACACCGCCGGGCGTGCCCTCGTGGTGGCCGCTGATCCGCAGCGGCAGGTCGATCCCCAGGAAGATGCCGTCCGTGTACGACAACTCGATCTGCGTGTAGTCACGCGTCGGCCCGAGGATCCGCACGTTGGGGATCATCCGATTACGGGGCCCGATCAGGTTCACCGTCTGCTCGGAGGCGAACTCGCCGTCCTGATACAGGCTCTTGAGCACAGTCAGCTGCGCGCCCGGGCCGAAGAGCGTCTCGAGGTCTTGCGGCGTCACGTGCACGTGGCGGGCAGAGACGTTCACCACCAACGGGTTCGGGCCGTCCTGCTTGCCGGGCTCGCGGAAGCTCGGGACCGAACCGACCCAACGGTCGCGCAGGATTTCGCGCACCAAGCGCTCAACGCTGGCCCGGTCCGTTGAAAGAGAAGGTACCTGCAACATGGTGAGTTAATCGAGAAGCGAAGCGGGTCAACTGATCTGTCAAAAACTACCATCAATCCGCTCGATTCGATAAAAATCTATCAAAATAAACCGAAAATTATCAAATAATCTCATTGATACCGAGCAGTTCTTCACCGCAGGTCATCGAGTAATGCCCTGGGTTGTGCCCAAGCCCCAAGACCCCCAACGCCTTCGCATGGGGCCCGCGGCGTCCGTGAATCACACCCTCCGCATCAACGTCTTGGCCATGAGCGGCCGTTTCGTCCCGATCAGAGCCCCGCCATGGACACCACCCGCCCTGACCAGCCGGCCCGACGCTTCCGCTACGACGCCCAGACCCGCGGCGGCATCGCGCTGACCGGCACCGTCGAAGCACCCGACCAGGAAACCGCTCGGGACGCGCTGGCCGACACGCCCGTCCGCATGCTGACGCTGGAAGCTGAGCCGCCGGCCACGCCTCGGCCCTTGCGCGGCGACGACTTCTTCGCCTTTAACCAGCAACTCGCGCAACTCACCGACGCGGGCCTACCGATCGAGTCGGGGTTGCGGCTGATCGCACAGGACATGAGGCGCGGCCGACTCGCCGCGTCGATCAAGGCCGTGGCCGACGACCTGGATCGCGGGCGGTCGTTGCCGGAAGCGTTCGAGCAGCACCGGAAGCTCTTCCCGCCGCTATACGCCCGGCTGGTCGATGCGGGCATCCGCGGCAACCGGCTGTCTGGTGTGCTGCTGAACCTCAGCCGACACCTCGAGACCATGCGCCGCCTGCGCTCGGCGCTGTGGCAGGCGTTGGCGTACCCGCTGGTCGTATCGGTTGTGCTCGTTCTGGTGCTCGGCGGGATCGGGCTTCTGATCGTGCCGGAGTTCCGGGAGCTCTACGCCGACTTCGGCACGGAACTGCCGCTGGCGACACAGGTGGCCTTGGCGATCTCGGACTGGACGCTCGCTCTGGTCGCCGTCTTCTTTGGCGTGCTGCTCGGGCTGCCCCTGCTGGGCTGGGCGATGGCGCGGCTGGGGCACGCCGGCTGGTTGCGCGACACGCTGCTGATCCGTCTGCCACTGCTCGGCCCGGCTTTGCGACGGAACATGATGGCCCGTTGGTGCGACCTCTTGCGCCAAGGCGTCGCCGCGGGCCTGAACCTGCCCGAAGCGCTCGAACTGACGTCACAAGCCATCGGCTCCCGGCCGATCCAACACGACACGGCCCGACTGATCGACACGGTTAGCGCCGGCCAGCCGCTCGACGCCGTCCCCCGGCTGGACGTTGTTCCTGCGTCCGTCCCCGCCTCGATGCAGCTCGCTTCGGATCACGCGGACCTCGCCGCCATGCTCGGCGACCTCGCCACGATGTACGAGCAACAGGCCGACCTGCGCCTCAACACGCTGCAGGTCATGCTCGCCCCGATCGTACTGATCCTGATCGGCGGAGTCGTGGCGGCGACGGTTCTTGTTCTGTTCCTGCCGCTAGTCAAGATCACCTCGTCGCTGATCTGAACCCGACGACCGCAAGCGTGACCACCAACTGATGTGCCACAGCCCCTCCTCGAGCTCGATTCTCGATCCGACCACGGGCGAGTTCTACGCTGGGCTGCTCGTCGCGCTACTCGTATTGGTCGCGGGGAGCGCGGTCTTGGCGTGGGTATCGTCGCGGCTGCGGCACCTCGAGCCCGTGCGATTGATCGGATTGGTAGCCGGGGGCGTGCTCTGGTGCGCGGCCGGCGTGGCGGTGTTGCTGATCCTGTCCGGCCTGTTCTCGCTGGGCCTACCGGTCTTCGGAGTTTTCGGCCTGCCGATAGCGTTGATGTTCATGATGCTCTGGGCGCGGGCGATAGCGGCGGCGAGACGTCGACGCGCCGCGTCCGTGCTGGGGTATCTCGAACAAGCGGTCCGCCTGAATCTTCCGATCGACCGTGTTTTAAGCGCCGCCGCGTACAGCGAGACCGGCCGACTGCGACAACGTCTCCACGCGGTGCGCGAAGCGCTCGCCTCCGGGGCCGGGGTCGCCGACGCCTTGGCACAGCACGTGCCCGAGGTGCCGTGGCGCACACGACGGCTGATCGCGTCGGCCGAACACGTGGGTCGGCTGCCGAGCGTTTTGGCCGACATCAAACAACGCCGGCTGTGTCGGCGGCCCGGACTGGGCTCGGGCGCGGACCCGATGGTGGGTCTGGTGTACGGCGTCGTCGTCGCGTGTTTCACATTGATCATGGTGTCGCTGATCAATGCGCTCATTATCCCTAAGTTCATCGAGATCTTCGACGACTTCGGGACCGAGATGCCGGCGATGACCGTCTGGACGTTTGAGACGGCGGTCACGCTGTCGTGGTGGCCGGTGTTCTTCTCGGTGGCGTTGATCGCGGTAATCGCCGGGCTGTCGCTGCGATTCATCGTGCGCGGCTGCCCCCAGGACCCGGGCGACGCGGGCTGGGTCGACGCGTTGGTCTGGCGGCTGCCCGGGCTGGGCGGTGCGGTGAGGTCGCGCTCATGGGCGGCGGCACACAAGCTGACCGCCGAAGGCCTGCGAGCGGGCTGCGGGCTGCCGACCGCGCTGCGCGAAGCCGGCCGCGCCGCGCCGAGCCGTGTGGTGGACCGCAAGCTGAGCCGCATGGCCGACGCGATCGAATGTAGCGGCGATGTCGGGCACGCGGCACGGCAGAGCGGGCTGTACGAGTTTGACCGCCATCTGCTTGCCGCTTCGTCCCTCGCCGGCGAACCCACGGAAACCTACGACTTCTTGGCCCGATACCACGCGTCGAAGTTCAGCCGGACGGCCGCGCTGCTGCAGGCCAGTGTCTTGCCGGTCGTGACGCTGTTGCTGTCCGTCGTCGTGGGCTGGGTGACCCTCAGCCTGCTCTCCCCGCTGGCAAAGCTGATCGGGAGCATGGTGTGATGCCGAGATCAACATATCCGTCGCGTCTTGCTCAAAAGCGCCGCCTCCAGCAACGGCGCGGGCTGGTGGTGTTCGATGCCGTACTGGGGCTCGTGATGATTACTTTTCTGCTTACCGTGTTCGCGCTGCTGGTCGGCCATCAACGCGCCGCGGCGGCGCACTTCGCGTCGCAACGCCAGGCCATCGGGGTGATCGAGGAAACGGCGGCACGCCTGCGAACGTCCGAGCCCGACCTGCCCGAAGGCGTGCGTGTCGAACCTGTCGCGCCGGGCTGGTCGCGGGTCACGGCCGGCGAGGGCGCGGGACGCGTCGAACTGCTGGTCCCCGTCGAGACCGAAGCCGGGCACAGAGATGAGAAGAACGGTTCGGCGGGAGGTGCGCCGTGAGACGCCGTCACGCGTTCACGTTGATGGAGGTCCTGTTCGCGTTAAGCCTGCTGGTGGTCACGACCATGCTTGCGGGCCGGCTGTTCGTCGCATCGGTGTCGACGCACGGCGAGGCCGATCGGACCGCCACCGCCGCCGCCCGGGCCGACGCCATCGCGGCCAAGCTGCGCTCCGACGTCTGGTCGGCACGGGCCGTCCGGGTCGTTGACACGGCCACGCTCCAACTTGACATCCACGGCGTCACCGTGACTTGGCGTTACACGCCGACGCGTGA
>JANQPR010000059.1 GCA_028285385.1 Phycisphaera sp. | reverse complement strand
GTTGGGCTTGGAGAACAGCGTCGAGCGTGCGTTGCTTCGCTTCGCCGGGCCAGGCGTCGGGCGCCAGCGCGTCGTCGAGCAGGGCGGTGAGCGCCGGGTCGGTCTCGAAGGGCTCGGCGATGTTGGGTTTGGGGTGGCGGTCGGTCATGGGTCGGCCCTCGGGCGGGGCGGGTGGTTTTGAGGCGTCTCGGTCACAGGTTCGTGGCGACGGGCGTTGGTGGTTGGGGTCACGCGGCGGCTTCGGTCATCAGGCGTTGCAGTTTCTTCAGGGCGCGGTGGCCGCGGGCGAGCACGGTGCCGAGAGGTTGGTCGAGGGTCGCTGCGATCTGGGCGAAGCTCAGGCCCGCGGTGTGCCGGAGGTGCAGGACCTCGCGGTCGGCGTCGGGGAGCTCTGCGATGCGCTGCTGCATCAGCGCGATCTGTTCCGTGCGTTCGAGTTGTTCCAGCGGCGCGGGGCCGAAGGTCGAGATGCCCGCCCTCACCCGCGTCTGCTGGGCCGCCCAGCCGGCAGCGTCTTCGGTGCTCCCACTGGCGGCGCCGGCGGTCATGTCGGTCGGGGTGGCCTGACGCTTCCGGCGGCGCATCTCGTCTCGGAGCGCGTTCATCGCCACGCGGAATAGCCACGCCTCGAACCGCCCGGCTTCGCGGTACCCGCCGGCCCCATCCTTCCGCAGAGCTTCGACGAGCTTGACGAAAGTCTGCTGCGTCAGTTCGTCGGCGAGCTCGCGGTCGCCGCACTGCCGGACGAGCAGCCCGAAAACCCGCCCGCCGTACGCGTCGAGCAGGTCGGACCACGCCGCGGCGTCGCCGGCCTGGGCCCGGGCCAGCGTCGCGGGCACGTCCAGTTGCGGCGGAGTCGGGTCCGGCATGGGCTCCCGAAGCGGGTCGGCGGGGCGGGAACGACGGGCGGCGTCTCGGTCCGGGCCACCCTTGGTTTGAGGGGACAACGCGGCGGAAGTGCCATTATTGCAGGTGTGAGCGGCGAGGCACGGGTCGATTAGACGTCCCACCGGGTTTCGGGGCTCGTTGTCGGCGCTGGGGTTACACTCGCACGGTGCCTGACGCCGACACCGACCCCGCCGCTGCCGAGCCCCTGGACCTCAACGACGCCGACGCGGTGGCCGACACGCTCCGCCGCTGTGCCGAGCTCAACGAGGCACAGCCGCAACGCCGGGGGGCGTCGATCCACCTCGGCGAGTCGGGCCGGCTGGTCGTCACCGGGGACCTGCACGACCACGGCCCGAACCTCCAGCGGATCATCAAGCTCGCCGACCTCGACGCCGGGCCCGACCGACACGTCATCCTGCACGAGCTGATCCACGGCGACAACATCCTGCACGACGCCGACCTGTCGGTCCGCACGCTGATCCGCGTCGCCGAGCTCAAGACCCGCTACCCCGAGCAGGTCCACCTGCTCCAGAGCAACCACGAGCTCGCCCAGTTACTGGGCGAAGGGATCATGAAGGACGGCGTCTCCTCGGTCGAGGCGTTCGACGAGGGGCTGGCCTACCTCTACGGCGACCGGGCCGACGACATCGGCGAGGCGGTCGACGCGTATGTGCGGTCTCTGGCGTTGTGCGTGCGGTGCGCAAACGGCGCGTTCATAGCCCACTCGCTGCCGGCCCCGCGCCGAATCGACGACTTCGACAAAGGCGTGATCGACCGCGGGCTGACCGACGACGACCTGAACCTGCGCGGCAGCGCGTACGACATGGTCTGGGGCCGGTACCAGAACAAGAAGATCCTGGCCGAGCTTGCCGAGGCCTGGGGCGCCGCGGTGTTCGTCCTCGGGCACCAACCCGCCGAGATGGGCTGGGAGGAGCTCGGCGACAACGCGCTGATCCTCGCGTCCGACCACGGCCACGGGCAGGCGCTCGTCCTGGACCTGTCGCGCGGCTACGAACGCAACGAACTCTTCGACCACCTCGTCCCGATCAACAGCATCCGGTTGGACTGACGCTTGTCGGCTTCTCGATCAGCCGTCACGCCTAGAGTCACCCGTGTTTTAAGCGACTTGCCGAAAGGAAAGAACCATGCGTTATGCCGCGTTGCTCGCCCCTGTTGTCGTGCTCGGCTTGGTGATGCTTGCTTTGGCCGGGAACCACGAAACCGTGACGACCCAGCCCGCGTCCGGCGACCACGACGCTCACCACGGCCACGATGCCGATGGGCATCACGCCCACGATGAACATGCCGGGCACGACCACGACACGCACGCCGACCACGCCTTGCTCGTCCCGCGTGCGATCGCCGTCCTCAGCCCGACCGAGGGCAACGCGGTGACCGGTAAGGTGATGTTCGAGCAGCTCGACGCGAACCGCGTGCGCATCACCGCCGAGGTATCGGGGCTCACGCCCAACGCCAAACACGGCTTCCACATCCACGAGTACGGCGACATCTCCGCCCCCGACGGCACCGCCACCGGCGGGCACTACAACCCCGAGAGCCACGACCACGCCCTGCCCCACACCGCCGACGAACGCCACGCCGGCGACCTCGGCAACCTCCAGACCGACCCCAACGGCCACGCCAGCTTCGGCCTGATCGTCGAGGGAATCTCCATCGCCGGCACCAAGAACCCCGTCATTGGCCGCGGCGTCATCGTCCACGCCAACCCCGACGACGGCGGCCAACCCGTCGGCAACGCCGGCCCCCGCATCGCCCAGGGCGTCATCGGCGTGGCGAAGTAACTCCCACGCCTGCACCACACCCCGTCCAATGCAAAGCCGCCGACGGTGTCGGCGGCTCTTCTTTGACTCAGATGATCCGCTGAGCACGCCGCATATGTGCTTCACGCCGCGGCGGAGAACAACCCGTCGAGTGAGCGACGCTGCGTGATGCTCTCGTCCTGCTCGTGGTAGTGAGTCACCGAGTCTTCGCCGGGCTGCCAGGAGTACAGGATCGTCCGGCCATGGTGTTCGGCCGGGAACGCGACAACGCCGCGCTCGAAGTCGCGCAGCTCGACGCCCGCCTCGTGCAACTCGTCGACCAGCCCGCCCAGGCGGTCCATCGCCGACTCGTACGACGCCTCGGCCTGTTCGCGGTCGTGGTCCGCTTCTTGGTTTGTGACGCTTCCCGTTGTCGCCTCCTCCATCGCCCGCCGCAGCTCGATGATTCGGCCGTACTGCGTCGTGATGTCGTCGACCACCTTGCGGACGTACGCCAACGCCCGGTTGGCCTCGTCGAGGTCGAACCGCTTGCGGGCCGTCGGGCTCACCGGGGCGGGCGGGGTCGCGGTCGGGGGCATGGCGGGTTCCTTCAGGCGGCCCGGAAACGGTCGTGTGGCGGAGGTGGAACGGAAACCCCGTTGGGGATAACCGCCATATCGGCGTCCGTGCCGCCCGCGCTGAAACCCTCGGCCGCATTCGTCACGGTGAGTCCCGATAACACCGGCCCAACCGCGCACCGCCGCCGAACCCGGCCGCCTGAACGAGTTTCATCGCGTTTTTGGTTGCAGGTTGCGTCGCCCGGTGCGGTGGTCCTACGCCGGATGCAACTCGCCATCCGGCGTCGCCGCCAGCGAATCCGCCGACCCGCCCAAGGCTTCGCGCAGCTGCATCACCAACGACAGCAACAGCGGCACCACGACCAGCGTGAACACGGTCGACACCACCAGCCCGCCGACCACGACCGCGCCCAGCCCGCGGTACAGCTCGCTGCCCGAGCCGGGCGTCAGCACCAGCGGCAGCATGCCCGCGACCGACGTGACCGTCGTCATGAAGATTGGCCGGACGCGCGTCCGCACCGACTCCCGGATCGCGTCGCGGTACGGCAGCTTCTGCCCGGCGCTCGCGCCGGTTTCGCCCAGCCCGCGCATGAAGTTCAGCGTCTGGTGCACGAGCAGGATCGCGTTGTTGACCACGACACCGATCAGGATCACGAAACCGAGCATCGTCAGCGTGTCGAGCTGTTGCGACGGCTGAATAAGCCCCCACCCGTCGGGCCCGAGCCGAGCGTAAAGCGACTCGCCGACCACGGGCCAGGCTTCCATGCCGAGACCGTCGTGCACGATGGCCAGTCCGAGGAACCCGCCAACCGTCGCCAGCGGCACCGCGAACAGGATGACCAACGGGTACACGAAGCTCTCGAACAGCGCCGCCATCAGCAGGTACGTCACGAGCAGCGCGAGGAACAAGCGCGACCCGCCGATGGCGCCCAGCGACGCCAGGTTGGGTCCGGACCACGCCCCGAGCATCTGCTCGCGGACCTGCTCGAGCTTGCTCGCCGAGCCGGCCAGGCCGACCTCGATCGTTGGGGCGATCGCGCCGACGTCGCGCAGCTGCGCGATGGTGGCGCTGATCGCCTCGGTGGCGGCCTCGAGCGGCACCTCGTCGGGGGGCGTGACCTCGATCGTCACCGCCCGGCGTTCCTCGATCCGCCGGATCTGCTGCGGCGCGACCGTCCGCTGGATGCCCGCCACCGCCGAGAGCGGGATCACGCCCGTGCCGCCGTCGGTGGTGCGGAAGGCCAGGGGCACCTGGGCCAGGTCCTCGACGCGGGCGTCGGGGTCGCGCTGCTGGCGGGCGACGACGTCGATCGCCTCGCCCGCCAGCCGGTAGTCGCCGACGCGCACGCCGTCGACCATCGCCGCAACGGCCTGCCCCAGCGACTCGACGTTGAGCCCGAGCTCCGTCGCTTTCACCCGGTCGAGCTGGACGCGAAGCTCGCGCGCCTGCTTGTCGAAGTTCAGCGGCGTCGGCCGGGCGCTGGGGAAGCCGTAGGCGTCGCGCATCGCGCCCAGCAGCGCGATCCCCGCGCCGCGGACCTCGTCCAGATCGCTGCCCGAGACCTCGACGTCGATCTGCCGGCTGCCCGATGCGCCGCGCCCGAACAACGAAGACTGCTGCGCGAACCCGAAGCCCCACGGCCCGGTCGTCGCCGAACCGAGCAGCGTCTCGATCGGAGCGACGTTGTTCTTGTCGATGCTCGTCGCGCCGTTGAACACCGTGCCGCCAAAGCTGACAAAGAAGTAGTTCTCCAGCGGCGGGATGTTCGGCTCTGGCTGCCCCGTCATGAAGTTAAAGACCGGCGGCAGGCCTTCGAGCTTGGCGCGAGTCTCGGCTTCCCAGTACGGCCGGACCTGCTCCTCGACCCGCAGCCCGATGTCCTCGGCGGTGTCGACGTTGAACCCGGGCGGGGTCAGCACGATGCCGAACACGAGGTTCTGGTTCCCGCGCGGCAGGTAGTCGGTCGGGGGCATCAGCCACCACGCCCCGGCCAGCGACGCCAGCGTGAACAGCGCGACCACCGCGATGCGCGCCGCCACCCCCGCGCCCGACGGGTCCGTGACGTAGCGCACCGCGTCGGCGAACCACGTGGCAAACCCACGGTCTTTTGGAGCTTCGTGGTCGGCCCTGTGCTCGGCGGCACCACCCGAACGCCGCCGCAG
>JANQPR010000054.1 GCA_028285385.1 Phycisphaera sp. | reverse complement strand
ACGACCGTGGCGTCGCCCCGGGCCGCCGCGCGGGCCGTGTACGCGTCCAGGTGCGTCATCCCCATCATGCCGAGGCCGATCACGCCGACGTTCGTCATCCCGCGTTCCTTTCCTGTTTTTCCTGGCTCACCCGCCAAAGAGGACGCAAGCTTACCGGGATCGTGAGGCAGCGGCGGGTCGGAGCCGGATCGACTTCGCTGAAGCAGGCCCGACCGGTAGACTCGAGACCGAATCGAGATGAAACCTCGCCTTTCTCACATCTCAATCGTCCTGGGTTTGGTCTTTGGGATCGCCAGCATGACCACGAGTGCGCCAACGGAAGCGCAGCAGCCCGGCGCGTCGTTCGACGTGATGACATTCAACATCCGCGGCGACTTTGACGGGGGCGTGCCGACGCCCAACCCGAGGAGTTGGCTCACCACCACCGGGACCGATCGGCGGGACTTGGTGATCGAGGTCATCCGCGATGCGGCGCCCGACATCCTCGGCGTGCAGGAGGCTTTTGCGAACCAGGTCGCGGACTTGGTTGAGGCGTTCCCGGGGTACGGCCACTACGGCGTCGGGCGAGACGACGGCGAGCGGGCCGGGGAACACAGCGCGATCTTTTTTGATGCCAAACGGTTCACGGCGGTGGACCAGGGGACGTTCTGGCTGAGCGAGACGCCGGACGTGGCGGGCAGCATCTTCCCCGGCGCGGCGACGGTGCGGATCGCGTCGTGGGTTCGGCTCGACGACGCGGTCACGGGCGGCGAGCTGTTCGTGCTCAACACGCACTGGGACCACGTCAGCCAGGCGGCGCGAGAGCACGGTGCAGGGTTGATCCGGGATCACCTCGCCGGCCTGCCCGCGACGCTGCCGGTGGTCGTGATGGGCGACCTGAACGTGAACGAAGACAACGCGGCGTACCAGTTGTTACTGAACGCTGCGGCGACAGACGGCCGGGCGCTGGTCGACAGCTACCGGGAGGTGCACCCCGTCCGCGACATCCAAGAGGGCACGTTCAACGCGTTCACGGGGGCGACGTTCGGGGCACGGATCGACCACGTGCTGCACGGGCGACGGCTGGAAGCAACGGGCGCGGCCATCGTGCGGACGGAGTTCGACGGGCGGAACGCGTCGGACCACTACCCGGTCACCGCCCGGCTTCGCCCTGTCCCGGAACCGGGGTCGATCGCGGGGGTGGCAGCGGCCGTGGCCGTGTTGCAACGACGACGGCGTTAAGCAGATGATTTGAATAAACTTACGAGACATCAACGCCGGCGTTTTCGGCCGACGCGGCGTCAAGACTTTTTCGCGTTTTGGGGCATTCGGGCATTGACAGGCCTCTCGATCCTGTTAATTTGTAAGCGGTTTCATTTCGGATGTACGCGGTTTCAGATTCTGGTTCGCACGGGCTGCCCAACGCGACTCTCCTGGTGTCCCCGACCGAGCCAACCCCGCCAGTGTGGCGTTGCGTTTCGCCTTTCTTTTCTTTCATCAAACGGAGGACCTGACATGAGATACGGAACCTGGATCCTTGGCGTGACGGCGGCGACCCTGGCGGTCCCGGCGTCCGCCAACCTGCTGGACGACGGCGCGTTCAGCAACGCCGACAGCGGCGCCCAGACCAGCAATAGCGCCTGGGTGCTGACCGTGAACTTCCCGGACACCGTCGACGACGCGGCGCAGTTCCAGACCGGTTTCGCCAACGCGCAGAACACTGGCGTCGGTGGCACCGAGGCGCCGGGCACGGGAGCCGGCGTCTGGTTCAAGCCGTTCGAGGGCCAGCAAGGCGGCAACACGAACGAGCCGAAGGCGCAGGCCGACCTGTTCCAGAGCGTGATCGCGCCGGGCAACGGCGACTACACGCTGAGCTTCGTCGCCGGCCGGGAAACGAACTTCACCGCGGCGGAGTTCTCCGTCACGCTCGCGTCCAGCGGGACGGGCGGGTCGGACACGGTCGACCTGCTGACGGCGGTGATCCCCAACGGCAACCTCGGTGGCGCCGCCTCGACCAACCCGGGCGGCACGCCGTTCAGCCTCACGCTCAACGGCGTCACGGCCGGCGACACGCTGTCGGTCCGCGCTGTGATGGTGGACGGCATGGACTCGTTGGTGAACCCGCAGTCGGCGTTCCTCGACAGCTTCGAGCTCGTCCCCGAGCCGGCGAGCTTCGGCCTGCTCGGCGCGGCGGGGCTGGCGTTGCTGCGTCGGCGGAAATGACCGCGAGAACAACTCGTGGCGGGGCGTTCACCCGCCCCGCCACGTTTTTCGGGTGACGATCCCGGGGGCCGATTTCCGGGTTTGCCCAAGGGCGGGGAGCCACGCGTTGCGCGGTAGGTGCCGGCCCGAACGCCCGAGTAAAACCTGGCCATGAGCACGACCACCGACAACCTGACGCTGAACCCGACCAAGACGCAGTCGGTGACGGTCGCGGACGTCTCGAAACGGGCCGGGCTGTCCACGGCGACCGTCTCGCGGGTCCTGAACAACAGCCCGCTGGTGCGGGACAAGACGCGGGAGCGCGTGCTCAAAGCGATGCAAGAGCTGGGCTACACCGCGAACCACTCGGCCCGGGCGTTGGCGCGTCGGCGGACGGACACGCTGGGCGTGATCTTTCCCGGCATCGACGCGGGCTTCTTCTCCGAGGTGTTGATCGGCGCGAACCAACTCGCCGCCGAGCACGACTTGCACTTGGCGGTCGCGTTCGCCCGCAACCGGCCCGAAGAGGCACAGATGGTCAGCGAGTACCTCTACGGCGGCCGGGTGGACGCCTTGATCCTGATGCACCTCCGGCTGGACGACCGCTTCATCCGCGAGGCGGCGAACGGCCCGACGCCGTTGGTGCTGATCGACCGCCCGGTCGAAGACGCCCGCGCCGTGACGGTGCGGATGAACAACACGTCCGGGGCCGAGCAGGCGATGAGCCACCTGTTGGAACAGGGGTTCAAGCGCATCGCCGTCATCCAAGGGCCAGAAGGCACGTTCGACGCGGAAGAACGCTGGTTGGGCTGCCGGAACGCCGCGGCGAAGTTCGGCGTCGAGCTCGACCCGGGCCTGATCTGGCGGGGCACGTTCCACGACCGCAGCGGGCGCGAGCTCGTCTCGGCCTGGCTCGACGCCGGGAAGTCGTTGCCCGACGCCATCTTCGCGCTCAACGACCCGATGGCGATCGGGGTGCTGCAGGCGCTCAACGAACGCGGGCTTTCCGTGCCTAAGGACGTGGCGCTCGTTGGCTTCGACGATATCGAGTCGGCCCGATACCTCGGGCTGTCCACCGTGCGCTCGCCGATGCGCGAGCTGGGCCGGTCGGCGTGTCAGGCGGTGATCGAGCTGCTCGGCGGCAAAGGCAAAGTCCCGGATGAACGCATCCTCGACACCGAGCTCGTGGTTCGGCAGTCGACGCGGGCTTTGGTCTGAATCGGTTTGGTTTTGTTTCAGTCTGACTCAGTTGGTTCGTGTGTCCCAGTTCTTACCCACACCGCGACGCCGCACCGAAGCGGCGCAGCCCAGGAGGCAGTCGCCATGAGAGATCAGTTCCCGCTCAACGGCGAAGGTAGAAAGCGCATTGCGGCCGTGGTTGGTACTGCCCTGCTCGGCCTCGGGCTGACGGCTCCAACGGCGATGGCAGACGTGACCACGATCAACGGCCTGGACTTCCAGCTCCGCAACATCTGGAACCAGTACCCCGACAGCCCGCTGTCGGTCAACGGCGTGCCCGAGGCGTCCCTGCCCGGAGGGATCCCGCTCACCACATCCGTGCCCGGCGAGGTGCGGATCGACGGCGAGTTTCTGCGGATCGAGGAGGGACCGCTCGGCAACTTCGACTTCAACACCGGCCTGCCTTTCAAGGCGAACTCGCACCGCGCGTGGTTCTCCGACGATGCCGGGGCGTCGCGGTTCGAGTTCCAGGAAGCGTTCGGCTTCGACATCAGCGTGGACATCCAGATCACGACCAGCGCGAACTCGCCGCGGAAGGAGGCGGGCTTCTTCTGGGACATCGGCACGGGCAGCGACCCGCAGTTCCTGATCACGACCGACAACGGTGAGATCGCCGCATTCGCCGGGACGCACCCCAAGGCCAGCAGCGTCGGCAACCAGGGGCCGGACGGGTTGGAGTTCGGCGGCGAGCTTTATCAGGCCGGCGACACCGCCAACCTCCGCATGGTCTACATCCCGCCGGTCCGCGACCCCAACACCGGGCAACCGATCGCGGTCGGCACGATGCAGTACTTCTTCAACGACACGCCGGCTTACGACGAGCCGATCCCGTTCAACATCGACATCCCGCAGATCGCCGGCATCCTGCCGGGCAGCGAGCTCGCACTCAAGGTGCAGACTCAGGGCGAGTCTTTCAGCAACGACGCCACCACCGCGACCTACGTCTTCAGCAACCTGCTGATCACGATCCCACCCGTCAGCGCCTTGACCGGCGACTACGACGTGTCCGGCCAGGTGGAGCAGGGCGACCTCGACATCGTGCTGCAGAACTGGGGCACCGGGACGTTCACCGGCGACGAGAACGCGCTCCCCGGCGGCGGGCCGTTCGATGGAACCGTGGACCAGAACGAACTCGACGGCGTCCTCCAGAACTGGGGCAGCACCGCCGCGCCGAGCTTCGACGGAGGCGTCGTGCCCGAGCCCGCAGCGCTCAGCGTGCTGCTGGTGGCGACGCTCGGCGTCCGGCGACAGAGGAGAGAACCGTGAACTTCAAGACATTCGCCATCCAGATTGGTGCATTGGCCGTAAGTGTAGCGGCGTCGGCGTTCATCACCGCCCCCGTGTCGGCGCAGATCTCCGACGCGGCCGGCTACCTCGTCCAACGCGACACCGACGCCAACGACCCCGGCGGCACCGACACCAACCTGTTCCCCAACTCGACGCTGCTCGTCAACGGCACGCCGCTGGTCGGGACGACCGGCTCGGTCTCGGTCACGGGCCTGGGTGCCGGCATCACCATCGACGAACGCAACTACGACAACGACCCGGCCACGCCCGGCTTCGGCGCCAACCGCACCAACGCTTGGCTCGCTGACGCCAACGGCGACCGCGTCGGGCTGCTCAACGCCCAGGGCTTCGAGATCGGCGTCGACGTCAACCTCGACGCGTTCTTCACGCAACTCGTCACCGGACGGAACACCCGCAAGGAAGCCGGCTTCCGCTTCAAGAACCCCAACGACCCCGCGGCCACGAGCCAGTTCCTGCTCACCACCGACAACGACATGGGCGAGGTCGTCGCGTTCGGCTCCAGCGGCATCTTTATCCCGCTGCAGGTCTTCGACACGATCGACCCGGCCGGGTTCTACGTGCCGGGCACGACCGCGCGGCTGACCATGAAGTACACCCCGCCGGGGCTGAACATCCTGACCGACCCGGCGCAGTACGAGTTCATGTACGACCCCGACGCCGGCGGCCCCGCGCCCGTGATCACCACCGGCGTCGTCACGCCCTCCAACCTCGCCGGCCCGCTCGACGGCACCGAGATCGCGCTGGTCGTGCAGGGCGCAATCGCCGACGGCAACCCCGACGGCGACGCGACCACCTTCGCCAACGAGTTTGTCACCGCCGTGTTCTCGAACCTGACGCTGACCTTCGACGCGCTCCCCCCGGTCCCCGGCGACTACGACACGTCCGGGCAGGTCGAACAAGGCGACCTCGACATCGTGCTTCAAAACTGGGGTACCGCGAACTTCACCGGCGACGAGACCGCGCTAGTCGGCGGCGGCCCGTTCGACGGCACCGTCGACCAGAACGAGCTCGACGGCGTGCTCCAGAACTGGGGCAGCACCGGTGCGCCGGACTTCGCCGGCAGCACCGTTCCCGAACCGCTGTCCGCGCTGGCCTGGCTGGCCGGCGCCTCACTGTTGAACCGACGCCGCCCGCGTTAACCGGAGGGGAGGTCCGCCACGACGGACGTTTGTTTTTCCGCGACTGAAAGCGGTTACACCACCCCGCCCCGTTTAAGATCATTGGAGCCCCCATGTCGCCCCCACGCCTCAACGCAACGGCCCGAATCACCCACCGCCCGTTTGGCTTCACGCTTATCGAGCTGCTCGTGGTGATCTCGATCATCGCGCTGCTGATCGGGATCCTGCTGCCCGCGCTCGGCGCCGCCCGCAACGCTGCGCGGCAGTCGGTCTGTCTGCAACACCTCCGGCAGATCGCCAACGGCACGCAGATGTACGCCTACGACTACGACAACTACATGCCGTGGATGACGCAGGCGTTCCAGCAGCGGCAGATCGAACTGCTGGTCGGCGGGTTCCGCGGGTACAGCGGCGGTTACATCGGCAGCTTCGACGTGTTCCGCTGCCCCAACGCCGAGGGCCAGGGCGGCAGCGGGGAGCAGTGGAGCCAGATCCCGCCGTACAACGCCGACGGCTGGGGCCAGCCGCAGGGCCGGTACGAGTCCCGGCTGCAGGTGACGCCGATCGCCGGGCAGCCGTTCGCGCTCGGCGTCGATATCTGGGACGGCGAGTCGTACTTCACCGACTACAAATGGCAGGATCACCTCGGGCCCAACCCGCAGGCCAACGTCTCGCCGCCCGACGGCATCCTCGACCGCAACCTCGACCAGCTCCCGATCCACACCTGGACCGTCATCGGCCTGGACCTCGACTGGGGCAAGGCGCCGTCGTCGCCCGGCGCCAACGACAAGGACTTCGACATCCGTCGCCACGGGGAGGGCGAGAACCTCGCGTTCCTCGACGGGCACTCCGAGTACCTCAGCCGGGCCGAGTACCACGACCCAAACACCGCCAGGGAGGACCAGTTCGGCAACCGCAAGTGGAACCGCTGGGGCGACCCCGACCCGGACCCGGCCGGTAACTTCATCCCGTAAGCCCGGCACAGCCCCGGCTCCCCGTTCGGCTTGCCTATCCCTCTCATGACTGCTTCAGGGGTCCACGCTTGTTCATCAGACTGAACCCGGACGCATCGTGTCGATGGTCGCGCGCTGCGGTTCTCCTGCCCGCCTTGGTCATCGCCTTCACGTTCGCCGCCGGTTGCACGAACCGCGCCGTGCCGACCGACAGCCTCGCGTCTGACGAGGCGCTGATCGACGAGATCCAGCGGCGGTGCTTCCGGTTCCTGTGGGAGCAGGCCAACCCCGACACCGGGCTGGTCGCCGACCGGGCGCGCGGGCACGGCCGGCAGCGGGCGCGGATGGGCAGCATCGCCTCGACGGGCTTCGCGCTCGCGGCGATCCCGGCGGCACAGCAGCGTGGCTGGGTCGAGCCCGACGCCGCCTACGACCGCGTGCTGACCACGCTGCGGTACCTGCACGACGAACTGCCCAACAAGCACGGCTGGTACTACCACTTCGTCGATGTCAAAACCGGCGAACGCGCGTGGAAGTCGGAGGTGTCATCCATCGACACCGCCCTGCTGATGTGCGGCGTGCTCGTCGTCCGGCAGGCGTACCCCGGCACCGAGGTCGAGGAGGTGGCGACCAAGCTGTACTACCGCATGGACTTCCCGTGGATGACCGGCGGGGGCGAGACGCTCTCGATGGGTTGGAAGCCCGAGCTGGTCGAGCAGAACGGCACGGGCTTCCTGCCGCAGCACTGGAACGAGTACGCCGAGCACCTGGTGCTGAGCCTGATGGCGCTCGGCTCGCCGACGCACCCGCTGCCGACGAGCCACTGGGACTCGTGGAGCCGCGGCGAGGTTTACGACTACCGGGGCAAGCGCTTCTTCGGCTCGACGTCGCTGTTCACGCACCAGTACAGCCACGCGTTCGTCGACCTGCGCGGCTTGCGGGACGACTACGCCGACTACTGGCACAACTCGGTGGTGTTCACGCTCGCGCAACGCGAAATGTGCGCGAGGCAGCTCAAGCCGTTCTTCCCGCACTACGGCGAGGACCTGTGGGGCATCTCGTCGTCGGACTACGAGCGCGGCTACACCGGCTGGGGCGGGCCACCGGCGACGACGAACATCGACGGCACGGTCGTTCCCTACGCCGTCGCGGGGTCGATCGTGTTCACCCCGAACGAGTCCCTCGCGGCGTTGCACCACATGGCGACGGAGCACGCCGAGCAGTTCTGGACCAACTACGGCCCGGCGGCGGCGTTCAACCCCCACACCGGCTGGACCGGCAAGGACGTCCTCGGGATCGACCAGGGCATCACGTTCGTGATGATCGAGAACCATCGCACCGGGCGCATCTGGGACTGGTTCATGGCCAACCCGGAGATCAACGAGGCGATGCGGATCGCCGGGTTCCGCGAACTCGAAGAGCACGAGGCCGACCCTGCCCGCACGACGTCGCTTTACCGTCTCGACGGCATGCGGCCGATCCCCGCCGAGGGACTGACCGACGCGCGGCTTGGCCCGCATCACACGGAAGTTCGCCGGCTCGGCGTCGGGTGGGACGCCGCCGACTGGCAAGACCTGCGTATCGACAACGCGCTGCAGTGGGGCCAGCCGACCGAACGGCACGGGTTAACCGCACGCTTCGCCTTCCTGTGGGACGAGGATGCGTTGCACCTGCGCGTGCGCGTCGACGACCGGGATATCAAGAACGATGAACCCGCCGACAAACTATTCCGGGGGGACTCGGTCGAGGTAATGCTCGACCCGGACGGCGACGGCTTCGCCTGGAAAGACACCGACGACTTCCGCATCGGCGTCGCGCCGACCGGGCAGCGGCACGAGTGGTTTGCGCAGCGCGACGGCTTCGGCTCGCAGGTCGTGCCGTACGACGGGGGGTACGAAGCGCGGCTGCGCTTCCCGTGGGGCTACCTGAAAGTCAATCCCAGGCCGGGGAAGGTCCTGGCCGGCACAGTCGCGGTCAAGAGCGTGGACGAGCGCGACGGTCTGGTCCGGCTGAACTGGTGCTTCCGCGGCAAGAAGCCGCCGATCTTCCTAGGCGACCTGCAACTACGCTGAGGGTCCACATGCTTGAGCGACACCCGTCGGTGCGTCGATGGCTACGCGGATGGTCCGTTCGTTTTTTGATGGTCGCCGTCTGCTGGGGCGGGCTTCCGGGCATCGCTGAGGTACCCGTGCCGACGGGGCTGAGCGTCGAGACGCTGCCGCGCCACGTGCAGCTGCGCTGGGACCGCTCCACCGACCAGGAAACCGAGTCCTTCGTGATCGAACGCGCGGGCGACGCCGAAGGGGCGTTCGTCGCGATCGGGCGCACGGAGCGCGGCCTGACGGTGTTCAGCGCCGCGGTGAATGAACCGGGTGCGACGCGTCACTACCGAGTGCGGCAAGCGCGGCCCGGCGAGGGAACGGTTCAGCGGTCGGCGCCATCGGAGGTGGTCGCCGCGGCGTGCCCGACCGGGCTCACCGACGAGGAACTGCTCGACGCGATCCAACTCGCCTGCTTCCGGTACTTCTGGGACTTCGGCCACCCGGTCAGCGGCCTCGCCCGGGCAGGCACGAAGCAGGACCGCGACATCTGCATCTCGGGGGGCACGGGCTTCGGCGTCTTGACGATCGTCGTCGGTGTCGAACGGGGCTTCGTCTCCCGGGCAGACGCCGCCGAACGCGTGCTCAAGATCACGGCCTTCCTCGAAGACAAAGCCGAGCGTTTCCACGGCGCGTTCTCCCACCGGCTCGACGGCCGCACGGGCAAGACCATCCCGTTCTTCAACCCCAACGACAACGGCGGCGACCTGCCCGAGACCGCGTTCCTCATCCAGGGCCTGCTCGCGGCGCTGCAATACTTCGACGGGAACGACCCGGTTGAAGTCGAACTGCGCGAACGTATCACCCGGCTGTGGCACGAAGTCGAGTGGGGCTGGTACCTGCGCTACCCCGGCGGCAAGGTGCTGTACTGGCACTGGTCGCCCGACCAGGGCTGGGTCAAGAACCACCCGCTTCACGGCTTCAACGAGTGCATGATCACTTACATCCTCGGCATCGCGTCGCCGACGCACCCGATCCCGGTCGAGAGCTACTACGACGCCTGGGCCGGCAAGCCGCAGTACACGAATGAGCAGACGCACTACGGCCTGACGCAGAAGATCGGCCGACTACTTGGCGGGCCGTTGTTCTTCACGCACTACTCCTACCTCGGGCTCGACCCGCGCCGCGTCACGGATCGTTTCGTCAACTACTTCGACCACAACCGCGTGCTGTCGCTGATGCACCACCGCTACGCGATCGACAACCCCAAGGATCATGCGGGCTACAGCGACAAGGCCTGGGGCCTGACCTCGAGCCACAACCCGTTCAAGGGCTACCGCGGCCACGCGCCGCTCACCGAGAAGGACGACGGCACGATCGCGCCCACCGCGGCGCTGAGTTCGTTCCCCTACACGCCGGCCGAATCACTCGCCGCCGCCCGGCATTTCTACGACGGGCTGACCGACCAACTCACCGACGACCTCTGGGGCGCGTTCGGGTTCAAGGACGCGTTCCACGTCGGGGAGGACTGGGTCTCGCCGGACTTCCTCGCCATCGACGTCGGCCCGATCGCGCCGATGATCGAGAACCACCGCACGGGCCTGTGCTGGCGGCTGTTCATGCAGAACCGGGAGGTGATCGACGCGCTCGAACGCGTCGGCATCCACGCCGAACTGTCGGCCGACCACGGGCGCTGAATCACCGATCGACGTTCGTGGTCGCGATCTGGTTCAGGCAGCGTGACGGGTCGCGGAAGAACGCCGGGGTCCAGACGCGCGTCAGGTCCCAGCCCTGCCAGCGGAAGATGCCGACGCGGTAGAGGTCCCAGCTCACCGCGTCGCTGGGCCCGGTGTACCGGCTGAAGTCGGTCAGCACGCCGAGCGTGTTCGAGTCGGCGTCGTCGGCCTTGGCTTCCCCGTCGAGTTGCACCGCCAGGTCGATGCAGAAGCCCTCGTTCCCCCAGTACACCTCGGACGGCAGCCGGCGGTGTTGCGCGAGGGATGCGCCGAGGGCCCGGGCAAAGCGCGAAGGGTGATCGGTTGGCAGTGTCAGCGCCCCAGGCGCCGCGGCTTCCTGCGTCTCGAGCACACGGTGCTGGTGCTCGTACGCCTCCTCGAGTTGCTCGGCGTAGCGGAGATACGCGAACAACAGCCACGACCCCGACGGCGTCGCGCCCTCGGGCACGGGCTCGGCGGCGCGGTAGGCACTCGGCGGGATCGACGTCACGAGGTGCACCTCCTGCCGGGCGCGCGTGACCAGCACGTTCAGCCTTCGGCCGCCGCCCGCGAGCGCAAGCGGCCCGAAGCGGCGGTAGAACTTGCCCTGCGGATTCGGGCCGTAGGTGGTGGAGATGATCAGGTGGTCGCGTTCGTCGCCCTGAACGTTTTCGAGGTTCTTGACGAACAGCCCCTCGAACGACGACTCGCCGTCGCGGTTGCGGGCGCGTTCGAGCCGCTTGGCGAAGGCGTCGTCCTCGAGCGCGCGGTCGTCGAGCGCCTCGGCGATCAGGTCGCGCTGCGCCAAGTTGAAGCAGGCGATCCCGATGCTCGGGGGGTCGGCCCGTTTGAGCAGATCGTCGACCAACTGAACGACGCGCTGCGCCTCGTCGGGATTGACGCGGTCTTCGTACGTCCCGTCGACGCGGTGCAGGGTGAGTGGCGCGAAGCGTGAGGACCGGTTCGGGTGACCCGGGATCGCCTGGAGCCGGCCGTGGTAAAAGTTCTCGTTTGAGAACTCGATGAGGTCGGCGTTCCGGCTTCGGTAGTGCACGTCGAGGTAGGACTCCTGCACGTCGAGGTTGAGCGCCGCGGCGAGCAGGTCTTCGACCTCGGTCTGCTGGGCCTCGAACAGGTCGTCTTCGTCCTTGATCTCGACGTCGTCGCTCGTCGCCAGCGCCGTCTCGAAAAAGCGCGTGGGCGGGAGCTGCTTGGGGTCGCCCGCGATGACGACGCGCCGGGCACGGGTGAGCACGGGCAGCGCTTCCTCCAGCCGGCACTGCGAGGCCTCGTCGAACACCACGACGTCGAACAGCGGCGTGCGCGGGAAGCACTGGGCGACGGTCTCGGGCGAGGCGAGCCAGACGGGGGCGAGGTCGAAGATCGGGTCGCCGTGCCCGTTCTCGTAGCTTGCGTTCTGCCCAACCTCGATGACCTGCCGGAGCCGCATCGCGCGCTTGCCGCGCACGAACAGGCGTTGCCGGACGGCGGCGCCGAGCGCGTTCAGCTTGCTGCCCGTGCCAACGAGCAGGCGCTGCCGTTGAAGCCCGGTCCAGCGGTGAAGGATCGCGTCCGTGGTTTTTTCGCGGCGTTCTTTCTCCAGCTCGGCGTAGCGAGAGAAGGCGTGTTCCACGGCGTCGGGATCGAGCCGTGACAACTCGGGGTGCGCCGAAACGCGTGCGGCCAGCGTGTGCTCGATGATCCGTTTGGTCAGCGCGGCGACGCCCTGCTCGGGATCAACCGCGCCTTGGAGCAGGTTGTCGGAGGCCTCACGGAGCTGGCGAGGCAGCGCGTTCAGCCCGTCGTGCAGCCGGAGCACGTTCTCGACGTCGTCGAAGCGCGACTGCAAGCGTTCGAGCGTCGGGTGCGCCGTCTTGCCGACGACTTCCGCGCCGGTCCCGGCTCGCGTGTCGTCGGCGAGGGTCTGTGCCTGCCCGGGTTCGTATGCCCGAAAGGCGGCGGCGGCGTGTTCGAGCCAAGCGTCGGTGAGCAGGCCCGTATTGAAAAGAGAGGCCTCGAGCGTCTGCAGCGCGGCGCTGCGGCTGGGGGATCGCTCGAGGCCCGTGATCAGCGCGACGCGTTGCTCCGGATCGAGCAGCGCGTTCCGCACGCGTGGCAGTAGAACCGCGTCGTCCTTGGCCAAGTCGAGCAGCGGCAGCGTGTGGTCGAACTGCGCAAGCGTGGCGCGGAGCTTCTCGTCGGGCCAGACGGCGGCGGAGGGCTCGGCGCCGGTGAGGGTCTCGGCGGCGGCGGAGAGCAACACCCGCGCGCGGACGGCGGCGAGGAAGTCGCGCAGCCGGGTGGCGTCGTCGATGCTGCGTTTCAGGCCGTATTGACGCAACACCTTGCCCGCCCGCGACTTCGCGCCGAAGCACAGGAAGCCGTACCACTTCTGTGCCGTGTCGAGGTACTGCTCCAACGCGCCGAGCTGCTCGGCGAGCACACGCGGCGTCGGCACGTCGTCGCGCGTCGACAGCCACAACTCGGCGTCGAGCGTGACCGACTCGACGGTGTCGCGCCACGGCCGGGCGTCGCGGAGCTTGTCGAGCAGCCAGGGCAGCGCGTCGAGGTCGAGCGCGGCGGCGTGCGCGAGGCGGGCGTCGTCGCGGTGCTCGTCGAGCCAACGCAGGTGGTCAACGATGCCCGCCCGCCGGGTGGCTTGCGCTTCGAGCGATTCGCCGGCGACGAACGGCGGGATCGCGGGGTCGGCGGTGGTATCGGCCGCGCGGGCGTCCTCGACGGCCGAGGCGAGCCGGCGGCGCAGCTCGTCGACGGGCTGCGCGAGGTAGGCGTCGAGCGGGCCCTTCGCCGCGGCGGCCCACGGGTGCGTCGGGTACACCAGATCGTTGCCGCGCTGCAGCACCAGCTCGACGGTCCGCCGGTGGTGCTCCAGGTCGTCGACGGTGATCGCGTCGAGCTGGGCGTCGGGCAGAGACGGGGCGTCGATCCCGAGCCAACGCCCGACGAGGTCGTGAAAACTCTCGGCGGCGAGGCCTGGCCGGTCGTCGACGCGTTGCATCAGCGCATCGTGCAAGCGCGTCAGTTCGTCGTGGGTCTCCTGCATCTCCTGGTCGATCTGCGTCAGCCGTTTCTCGGCGCGGGGGTGGGTCTTGGCGTCGGTGAGGCGTTCGAGCTGGGCGCGGATGCCCATGTAGAGGTCCCGCTGATCGCGTTGCGGGTCGTGGACCACGGCACAGAGCGACGACAAGCCCAGCGCGTCGAGGCGGTGTGCGACGACGTCGAGCGCGGTGCGCTTGTCGCAGACGAACAGCACGCGCTGCCCGCGGGCGAGGTGGTCGCCGATGATGTTGGTGATGGTTTGCGACTTGCCGGTGCCGGGCGGGCCGTGCAGCACGAGCGCGCGGTGTGTGCGGGCGAGGGTGACGGCGCGGAGCTGGCAGGGATCGGCGAGCGCGACGGGGCGCGGGTTCTCGTGGTCTTCTTCGGCGTCCGCTTCGTGGCCCGCGGGTGGCGCTTCGTCGTCAGGATGGGTGGTGGCTTCGTCGGACGGTGCGTCTTCGACAGGCGGTGAAAGTGTCGCGGTGCGCGACACGAACGGAAGGACCGGCCCCTTCAGTTCATGCGGCGCTTCGAGCATCGCGCGGGTGTCGCGGAGCAGGCCCTGGTTGCCGGCGGGGAACAAGCCGAGCACGGCCGTGCTCAGGACGGCCGGCGTATCGGGGAGGCCGTCGGCGTTGGGGCAACGGACAAGCGAGACCGGGTCGGCGGCTGACGCGGTTTCCCTCGCCCCAGCGAGTGTTTGTGGTTCCGACGCCTCGGCGCGGCTTTCTTCGGCGTTCGGCTCGGGCACGCGGGACGCCGGCGGCAGGAACGCGTCGGGGTCGATGTCCGGCAACTCGAGCGCACCGGCGACGAAACGGATCAACTCGGCGACCTCGCGCCACGGCTCGTCGCCGGCGTCGTCGTCAAAGAGGTCGTCGGGAACGGTCGCGCCGGTGTGCCGCTCGAGCCAGGCCATCAGCGCGGGGTTGGGCACGACGCGGTCGGCGTCGGCGGCGTAGCACGACAACGCGACGCCGGGGCGCCCGCCTGCTTTGATCGCCAGTGTCGCCGGCACGAACGCGATCGGCGCAAGGATCCGGCCCGACCCCATCAGCCCGGGCGGCACCGACAGGATCGGGTAGCCGAGGTTTAGCGCGTGCACCCCGGTGTCCTGCTGATACGTCCGTGCGTCGTCCGACAGGTTGCGGAGCTTGGAGAGCAGCTTGCGTTGCCGGCGGTAGGCGGCGAACGATTCGGGCTCTTCGTCGGCTTCGTTGCTTGGCATGGACGAAGCCACGGCGTTGTCTTCGTCGTCGAAGTCAATCACCGGGGCCTTGCGTTTCCGCCAGTGTCCGTCCGACCAGCCGTCGGGCATCGGCACGTTGGCGTGGACGCGGACGCTCGGGTCGCCGGGCGCGAGCAGTTGTTGCAGCACGTCGATGGCGGCGAGGTCGTCGAACGCTTCGAGCATGGTCAGGTCGATGCGTTGCCGGCTGCGCGTCGGGCGGCAGTTCAGCCCGGGGCCACGCATGAGCGACGCGTACAGCCGGTCGAGCATCGCGGCGAGGATCGCGTTGGGCTCGGCGGGGCCGTGGGTGTTGGCGGGGGTCGCGGCGGCGTCGGGCATCGGAACAATTTACCGGCGGGCGGCGATCGTCCCATGCTTATTGAATGATGCGGTGCGTTGCGGCAAAGAGGGGGCCTTAGACTCCAGGCATGGATGGCGGAGACCCGTTCCCGAAGACAGCCCAACCGCCGGTGATGGCGGCCGAAGGCAGCACGGTCGCGCGGGCGGCGCGGTGGCTGGCGGACGGCGAACTCCTCGGGATGCCGACGGAGACGGTGTACGGGTTGGCGTGCCATGCGTTCGACGCGGCGGCGGCGGCACGGGTGTTTGAAGCGAAGCGGCGGCCGAGCTTCGACCCGTTGATCGTGCACGTTGCGTCGACGGACAACGCGTGGCGGATGATCGGGGAGCAAGCGGCGCCGACGACGGCGCGGGCGCTGGCCGACGCTTTCTGGCCCGGGCCGTTGACGCAGGTGCTGCCGAAGCCGGCGGAACTGCCGCGGATCGTGACGTCGGGGCTGGAAACGGTAGGGGTGCGGGTGCCGGCACACCCGCTGGCACAGCGGTTGATCGAAGCGCTGGACGACCTGTTGCGTGAGCGGGCCATCACCAAGGACACCGCGCCGTCGCGTGCGCGGGTGGGCGGGGTGGCGGCGCCTTCGGCGAACGTGTTTGGGGGTGTCTCGCCGACGCGGGCAGAGCACGTCGCGGTGCCTTGTCGGGCGGTGTTGGACGGCGGGCCGTGCGCGACCGGCGTGGAGTCGACGGTTGTTCAGCCGCACGACGACGGCACGGTGACGGTGCTACGCCTCGGCGGCACGACGCTCGAGCAGCTCGCCGAAGTAGTGGGAGAAGGAAATGTCCGCGTCGCCAAGCCCGGCGAGAAGGTCACGTCGCCGGGCATGACCGAGCGCCATTACGCGCCGCGCACACCGTTGACATTGGTACACAGACTCGAACGACTCGACCCTGCGTCGCTGGGCAACCAGCGCGTCGGCGTGTTGACCTTAACGGGCGAGCGTGGCCGGGGGATGGGCTTTGCGGCCGCGGAGGTGTTGTCGAAGCGGGGCGACCTAGTCGAGGCGGCGGCGAACCTGTTCGCGGCGCTGCACCGGCTTGATGCCGCGGGTCTGGATCGCGTCGTGGCAGAAGCGGTGCCCGAGGAGGGGCTGGGCCGGGCGATCAACGACCGGCTGCGACGGGCTTCGGCACCGTAGATGGCGAAGAGATCAGGAAAATCTGGGACATCGAGAAAAACCAGAAAAACAGAGCAAGTCACGACATCGGTGCCTTGCTTGGCTTTTGAAATATTCTCGATGTTCTCGATCTTCCGAATCTTCATCAGCCCACTTCGCGGCGCTGGAACAGCGCGACCGCGATGCAGACCAACGCGACGGTCTGCAGCACGCCGTAGCCGGTGTGGGTCACGAGCGGGACGAGCGTGAAGTTCCCGGCCGGGTCGTGCAGCATCGAGTTGCCCTGCGAGATCGCGTCGGCGGGCCAGAAGAACTGCAGGTTCGGCAACACCAGGTACAGCATCTTCGACGCGGCGTACACGAGCTTAAGCCCGAACCCGATGTCGGCGGTGAAAACGGCGGCGATGCTCTCGTAGATCCCGACGCCGCCGGGGAGCGACAGCCGGCTGTTGACCCAGCCCGAGAGCGAGTTGCTCACCAGCCCGACCAGGAACACGCCGAAGCTGATCAGGATCGTCATCACCTGCCCGAAGCGCGTCGACACCGTCACCGCCACCGCCGTCAGGATCACGACCGCCTCGAACATCAGCGCCAGCCCGACGGCGATCTGCAACGTCTTGCCTTCGTCCTCGGTGAACTCGTACAGCGGCGACTGCAGCACCCACTCCTTGCCGAACACGAGCACGCCGGCATAACCGACGGTCAACATCGCGCCCAGCAGCAGGACGAACGCGGACGTGAACGATCGGCGGTAGAGGTAGTTGCCGCCGATGGCCAACAAGAGCGCAACCGCCGCCCCGCCGAACCCGAAAGCCCACACGGGCCAGTCCAGGTCGTCGCTGGCGTTCTGCAGGACCTGGTGCCGGATCGTCATCAGGAACACGATCGAGAGCACCCAGTACGCCAACGCGATCGCCGTACCGACGCCGAGGAACTTGCCGACGACGAACACCGGCCGGGGCACCGGCTTGCTGACGACGGTGAGCACGGTGCGGTTCTCGATCTCCTCGGAGAGCACGCCCGTCGCCGTGAACGCCGCGAGCAGCAGCGTGACCAACAGAACCGTGGACAGGCCGAGGTCGATGAGGACTTTGTTGTCGCCTTCGCCCGGCTCCATCGAGTAGGCGGAGAGGAACACGTTGAGGATTAGGCCCAGTGCCCCCATCAGCAACAGGACCGTGAACACCGGCTGGCGGATCGCCTCGACGAAGGTGTTACGCGCGATGGAGAAGAGTTGACGGAGCATGGAGCCGGGGGAAGCGGGAGCGGAGGCGGATCATACGCGGGCCCGGCGAGACGGATCGCCAGAGCCCGGCCGTGTCGAGCGGCGGTGGCCCGGCCCAACGCGTTACCGGACCGAACCGACTCGTGTTCTCGGACGTATCGCTAAAGCCGTTGCGGAACCGCCCCAACGCGGCGGCCCCTTGGGTATCATGCTCGGCCCGATTCCGAGTCGGGGCGTCCGCCGTCGCGGCCGCTTTGCTCGGACACCCCGCCGAGTTTGGGCCTCGGCCCCGCTCTGACTCCGTACCGGTTCCGACACGCCGCCATGACCGAAGACCAGCTAACGTACCGCCGCGCCGCCAACGCCGCCCTGGCCGGGCTCGGCGTGCAGCTGCTGCTGACCGTGGTTGTGGGCGTGCTGACGATCTGGTCGCAGTCCGCGGCCTACACCGCGGCGACCTGGCACCTGCTCGGCGGGGCGATCATCTGGGTGGCGCTCTGGCTGATCTTCAACCAGCACCGGCTCGAACGCACCGAGGCGCTCGAGGCCGAGCAACTCGCCGCCGGCGCGGGGCAGACCGGCGTCGACACCTCCATGTTTGACGAGCACGGGCACGAGCTCGCGCTCTCGCGCAAACGGCTCGAAGGCTTCTACCGCTGGGGCCTGAACGTCGTGTCCGTCACTGTGGCCGTCTACCTGCTCGCCGCCGGCGGGTTGCTGCTGTACGGCTACGCCAGCGAGATCACCACCCGGCCCGACGAGCGGGCGGATTTCACGCAGCTCTTCGAGATCGCGTTGGCCAACCCGGCGGTGGGTGCGCTGGCGCTCATGCTCATCACGGCGGCGCTAGCGCTCGTCGGTTTCCTCACCGCGCGCTACGTGGCGGGCATGACCTCCGAGAAGCAGTGGTCCTTGCTGCGCGGCGGCTCGGCGTACCTGATGGGCAACGTCGTCGTCCTCGCGGCGGTCGTCTTGGCCTGCGTCTTCGAGATGGCGGACAACACCGTCGTCTTCGCCACGCTCACGCTCGCGATCCCGGCCCTGATGATCGTGCTCGGGCTCGAGGTCACCCTGTCGTTCGTGTTCGGCGCGTACCGGCCGCGTCTGCCCGGCGAGGCCGTCCGGCCCGCGTTCGACTCCCGCCTGCTCGGGTGGCTCACCCGGCCCGACTCGTTCGGGAAGGTCGTCGCGGAGACGCTGAACTACCAGTTCGGCTTCGAGATCAGCCGGTCGTGGTTCTACCGGCTGCTGGGCAAGGCGATCGTGCCGCTGATCCTGCTGGGGGTCGCGGTCCTGATCGCGATGTCGTGCGTCGTGATCGTGCCGCCGCAGCGGCAGGCGCTGGTGACCACCTTCGGCCGGGTCGACCCCGAGACCGCCGTGCGCGACCCGGGCATCAGCTTCAAGGCCCCCTGGCCGTTCGCGTCGGCGCGGAAGTACGAGACCTCGCGCGTCCGGTCGCTACGGGTTGGGTCGCTGAATGACTTGTTGCGCACAGGCGCGGCGATGCTCTGGACCAACCAGCACACCGAGGGCCAGGAGAACTTCCTGCTCACCGCCCCGCCCCTGGGCGCCGACGCCGCGGAGGCCCAGCAGGCCGGCGCGGTCTCGGCCGGGCTCATCGGTGGCGAGCTCGTGCTGCAGTGGCGGATCACGGACCTGCTGGCCTACACCAGCCCCGACGCCGCGGCCCGGCCGGCGGACTACCTGGACGCCGTCGCCGAGAGCGCCTTCGCGTCGTACCTCACGACCAAGGACATCGACACGCTGCTCACGTCCGACCGCCTCGACGCCGCCGAGGAGCTCCGCCAGGAGATCCAGCAACGCGTCGCCGGCATGGGCATCGAGGTGGTCTACGCCGGGCTCTACGGCCTGCACCCGCCACAGGACGCCGAGGTCGCCACGTCGTTCCTGCAGGTCGTCAACGCCCTGCTCACGCAGCGCACCACCGTCGCCGAGGCGCGCCGCGACCGCGTCGCGACGCTGTCCGAGGTGGCCGGCTCGGTCGACCAGGCCGTCGCCATCGACGACGCGATCCGACAACTCGAGTCGCTGCCGCAAGGCTCGGATCGACGCGCGGGCCTGGAAGCCGCGGTGCAGGAGCTCATCGACAACGCCGGCGGCGAGGCGGCCCGCGTCATCGCCGAGGCCCGCGCCGACCGCTGGAGGCTCGCCCTCGACGAGCAGGCCCGCGCCCGCAGCTTCGCCTTCGAGGTCGACGCCTTCCGCCGCGCGCCGGACTACTTCAAGGCCCGCACCTACTTCAACACCCTCGCCGAAACCCTCCCCCAGAAACGCAAGATCGTTACCAACACCGACACCGGCAACGAGTTGCCACTCATCCGCCTTAACCTCGAAGACGAGACCTCGGGCCTCGACGCCTTCCTCGGCGACGCCCAGTAACGCCAACCCGCTTACACCATGCGAAACAAAGTCACCTTCGTTCTCGGCCTGATCGTGCTCGTCGCGCTGCTTGGCTACTCCGTGACCTACACGGTGCGTTTCGACGAGACCGCCGTGGTCACGTTCCTCGAGCAGGACGCCGGCGAGGACGCCCTCAAGGACGAGGCCGGGCTGTACTTCAAAGCCCCCTGGCCGATCTCCAAGGTCTACACCTACCCCCGCAAGGTGCAGGTCCTCGAAGCCACGCAGCAGCAATACCAGACCGCTGACAGTAAGTCGGTCATCGCGTCGCTCTACGTCACCTGGCGGATCGAAAACCCCTACCAGTTCTTCAAGGCCGTCCGCGACGTCGAGACCGCCCGGCAGCGCCTCACCGACCTGATCGACAACCTCTACGCCCAGCTCTCGGCGTACCGCTTCGACGAGTTGGTCAACCCCAACCCCGAAGCAATCCAACTGGACGCGTTCGAGGAACAGGCGACCGCGGCGCTGTCCAGGAGCGTCGGCGACCTGAACTACGGCATCGCGGTCGAGAAGGTCGGCGTCCGCCGGCTCGCGCTCCCCGAGGCCGTGACCGAGAACGTATTCGCCTCGATGCGGACCACCCGCGAAGCCCTCGCCGCCAACGCCGAGCAGGAGGGCGCCGCCCGCGCCAACCAGATCACCTCCGAAGCCGAGTCGGTCCGCAACCGCATCCTCGCCTTCGCGAACTCGACCGCGACCGCCATCCGCGCCGAGGGCAAGCGCGAAGCAGCCGAGCAGTTTGACGTCTTCAACGAAGAGCCGCAGCTCGCGATCTTCCTCCGCAAGATCGAGGCGCTGCGGAACATCCTGCCCTACCGCACGACCTTCATCCTTGACGCCGACAGCCTGGACCTGCTCGACCTGCTCAACTCCGAGAACAGCGACTGACCAAACCGCCAAGACGCATACCGCGCCGAGGCAAACCCCCACCCCCCCTCAGACTGAAACCCAATACCCTGCCGCCTTGGTGCCCTCCGCGTCTTGGCGGTTGAAAGAACCATGGCCGAACACGACCACCATCACCACCACGCCCCCGTCGAGCAGGCCCCCGCCGACCCGGCGCAGCAGGCCCTCGCCGACGCGCTGCGCGTCAGCTTCGGGATCCTGAAGTACCTCATGGCCGTGCTGGTCGTGATCTACCTGTTCAGCGGCGTGTACCAGGTCCAGCCACAGGAGCAGGCCGTCCAGCTCGTGTTCGGCAAGGTCACGGGCGACACCGTCGAGGAGCAGGTCAAGGAAGCGGGCTGGCACCTGGGGTGGCCGTTCCCGGTCGGCGAGGTCGTCAAGGTCCCGACGACGACGCAGAACCTGACCGTCGCCGACACGTTCATGTTCGAGATTGCCGAGCGCGACCGCGGCAAGAGCTTCGACGAGATGGCCGGCGGACGGGCGCTCAACCCCGAACGCGACGGCTCGCTCATCACCGCCGACGCCAACCTCGTCCACGGCGTGTTCAACGCCAGCTACACCATCACCAACGCCGCCCGGTTCATCCGCAACGTCGGCGACCCGGCCGACGCCGAAGACCAGGAACGCCTCCGTGCCCTGCTCCGCACCGCACTCGAACGCGCGGTCGTCCACGCGACCGCGCAGACCCGCTCCGACGAGTTTATCGGCGGCCGACCCAACCGATCGCTGATCAAGCAGCTAGCCCAGGACCAGCTCGACGAGGCCGGCGCGGGCGTCACGCTCGGCGAGGTCACGCTCAACCAACCGACCATGCCGCTCGCGGTCCGCGACGCGTACAACCTCGTCAGCCGGGCGGAGAACACCCGCAGCGAACGCATCAACCAGGCCCAGACCCAACGCCGCGAGTCGCTCGGCGGCGTCGCGGGCGCCGCGGCCCTCCCCGTGGCCGGCGGCAACGACGGCCCGCTAGTCGAGTTGATCAAGCGATACGAGCTCGCCGCCGCGGGAGAGACCGACGAAGCCGAGGCGCTGCAGTTGCGGCTAGACGAGGTCTTCCGCACGCTGCGCGTCGAGTACGACGGGCAGCCCTACGACGTCGGCGGCGAGGCGGCGGCGATCATCAACCAAGCCCAGACCGACCGCACGACGCTGGTACAGACCGTCCGCGCCGAAGCCGACGCCTTCCGCAAACTCCTCGAGAACTACCGCCGGGACCCCGCGTTGTTCCGCACGCTCACCTGGCAGCAGGCCCGCTCCGAGATCTTCGGCGACGGCAGCGACATCGAGACGTTCATGGCCCCGCGCGGCCAGCTCTACCTCGAGCTCAACCGCGACCCCGAGATCACCCGGGAACGCGAACGACAACGCATCGAAGCCGAACGCGAAGCCAGGCTAGCCGAGCAGTGATCCGCGGATTCCGCCGAATCACGCCGATTGCTGGATCCCAAGCCAACCGCCATCGCTCCCTTGCGACAAACTCCGGCCGGCTCAGCGGCGTAGAGTGAGTCCGGACCGGCCGACGCTCGGTTCGGCAAAAATCTGCGTCAGCTGCGGACGAAAGAATGCCCGACGAGTACTACATCCAGTGCCTGAAGCTGACCAAGGTCTTCAAGGACTTCTGGCTGCGGGACCGCGTCCGGGCCGTCGACGCCATCGACCTCGACGTTCGCCGGGGCGAGGTGTTCGGGCTGCTCGGACCCAACGGCTCGGGCAAGTCGACCACGATCAAGATGGTGCTCGGGCTGCTGCACCCCACATCCGGCCGGATCGCCGTGTTCGGCAAGCCGCCGCGCGACGTGTCGATCAAGGAACAGATCGGCTACCTGCCCGAGGAGTCGTACCTCTACCGCTTCCTGAACGCACGGGAGACGCTGGAGTACTACGGCAAGCTGTTCCACCAGGACCGCCGGAAGCGCCAACGCCGGATCGACATGCTGCTCGAGATGGTGGGCCTCGACCAGGTGCAGCGCCGCCCCATCGGCGAGTACTCCAAGGGCATGCAGCGTCGCATCGGCCTCGCCCAGGCGCTGATCAACGACCCGAAGCTGCTCATCCTCGACGAGCCGACCACGGGCATGGACCCGATCGGCACCAAGCAGATCAAGGACCTGATCCTGCGCCTGAAGGACGCGGGCAAGACGGTGCTGCTCTGCTCCCACCTGCTCGCCGACGTCGAGGACGTCACCGACCGCTGCGCGATCATGTTCGGCGGGAAGGTCCGCCAAGCCGGCACGATCGACGAGCTGCTCGTCAAGGAAGACGAGACGATGATCTCCACGCCCGCGCTCAGCGAGGAAGACGAGGCCCGCCTCGTCGCGGCGATGGAGTCGGCGGGCGTCGCCGACGTCACGGTCCGCCGCGGTCGGCAGCGGCTGGAGTCGTTGTTCCTGGACATCGTGGACGAGGCACAACGGGCAGGGCTCGCCACCGCCGGCGCAGGCAACGCCGGACAGGTCGCGGCTTTCCTGACCGAGGAAAACGAGTTCGCCGGCGTCTCCGGAATCGAGTCCGGACCGGGCGACGACGCGGACGCCGGCGAGGCCGTGATCGAGTCGCTGGTGACCGAGACACCGATGCCCGCCGCAAAGCCGGCCGCGACGACCGCCGCTGCGTCCGAACCGCCGTCGACCGACACGGACGACGTCATCGGCAACCTCACCGGCGAGTCCAAGCCCGCGCCGCCACGCACGACCCCCGCCCCGCCGCCGCGGGCTGAGCCGGCCCCGACCGCGCCCGCCGCGCCTCCGCCCGACGACGCGGACGGCTCGGTCATTGACGACCTGCTCAAATAGCCCCACCGTTTCGCATGACGCGGAAACTCCCCGTCTATCTCGGCGTCTTGGCCGGCGTGTTGCTCGCCACCGGTGCCTTGTTCGGCTGGCTCGCCGCGACCGGCCACGGCAGCGCCGCCGGCGCGGTCCTGCTCGTCGGCAACCTGCTCGTCACCGCCTGGCTGTGCTGGGGGCTGTGGGTCTGGCGGTACGTGCCGTGGGTCGGGTGGGTCACGCGCGTGCTGGTGCTCACGCTGTTCGCCCAGCTGACCGCCAACGCCGCTTTTGCACTCGACCTGCCAGGCTTCGGCCGGCTCGTCATCGGCGCGTGGGCGATGGGCGCGGCGTTCTACGTCGGGCTGTCGCTGCTTCGGCTGGCCTTCGTCGCGGGGCACCCGATCCTCGGCGTCGCGCGGACGATGCTCGACGAAGCAATCCGGCAAAAGGTCGGACTCATCTTCGTCGTCATCCTCGTCATCCTCGTGCCGATGCTGCCGCTGATCCTCGCCGACAGCCGGCTGGAATACCGCGTCTCGAACTTCCTGCGGTACTCGTTGTTCGTCACCGGGCTGCTGCTGTCGATCATGACGATCCTGCTGTGCGCCCGGTCGGTGTCGCGGGAGGTCGAGAGCAAGATCGCGTTCGTCACGCTCACCAAACCCGTCGCGCGGTGGCAGTACCTCGTGGGCAAGTGGGTCGGCGTGATGGGGCTCAACGCGGTGCTGCTCGCCGTCGCCGGCGTCGGGGTGTACACGCTGACGCTGACCGTCGCCCAACAGCCGGCGCAGGACCCGCTCGACGCCGCGGCCGTGAAAGACCAGGTGCTCACCGCCCGAGTCGTGCTCAAGCCCGACGAGGTCGATGCCGGCCAACTCCGCCGCGAGGTCGACGCGAAGCTCGAACGCCTCCGCCAACTCGCGCCCGACGAGTACATGGCCCAGGACCCTCTGACGGGCGAGCGTCGGCCGATCCCGTTCGAAGACCTGCCCGAGAAGCTCGCCACGCCGCTGCAGGCCGAAGTCGTCTCGGAGTGGCTCCGCATCGGCGCCAGGGGCAGCAAGGTCTACCGCTTCTCCGGGCTGGACGACGCCGAGAGTTACGGCCCGTTCGTACAGCTCCGCCTCAAGCCCAAAGCGATCGGCGCCGCGCCCCCCGATAAGAAGCTACAGCTGTGGTTCCGCGCGAACGGACGGGAGCTGCCGTTCGTCGCCGAGATCAACGGGCAGGTCCGCGAGATGCAGATGCCTCGCATTGCCGAGGACAAGTTCGCGATCGTCCGCATCCCCACCGACACGATCAGCGAGGAAGGCACCATCGACCTCGAGGTGTTCAACGGCGGCCGGGGCGCGCCCGCGCAGCCGGACATCCGCTTCAGCCCGGTCGACGGGATGGAGATGCTGTACACGACCGGGACCTTTGGCCCGAACCTGATCAAGGCGCTGGTGGTGATCTGGGTCCGCTTGATGTTCCTTGCGATGCTCGGGTTGGCGGCGGCGACGTTCCTCGGCTTCCCGACCGCGTGCCTGCTCAGCGGATTGGTGTTCTTCGCCGCGGCGTTCAGCGGGTACCTCGACGAGTCCCTCGGTCAGTACGGCGCGTTCCCCGACGACGAGTTGCCCTGGTGGCAGCAGCTGCTGGGTGCCCCGGCGGCGTTCATCGCGAAGCTCGCCGAGGGCGAGTGGTACGACGCGTTCAAGGTTGTGATCCGCACGATCGGCGAGGTGTTCCGCCTGTTCGTGCCGTCGCTGGGCGAGTACAACCCGGTGCCGCTGGTCGCGGAAGGCAAGGCCGTGACCCTCGACCTCATCGGCGGGGCGCTGCTGTGGGTCGGCGGGGTGTGGACCGGCGCGCTGGCCCTGATCGGCATCACGCTCTTCCACCGGCGGGAGCTGGCACAGGTCACGGTGTGAGGCGGTTTCCGATCGAAGATTGCCGGTTGTGGATTGAACAAAACGGCGACCTAAACCCCGGCTTCGGCGTAACGTGTTCTCGGTAGGAAATCGGGACTCGGCATTCTTCAATCGGCAATCCCAATGAACCGTGACCGCCTCGTCCAACTCGTTGCCGTGCTCATCGCCGCGGGGGCGCTCGTGGGGTCGGCGTTGCTGGTTCCGGCCGTGAACGCGCAGCGGCGAGACCTGCAGCTATCGTTCGACGCGGAGGTCGGCGACCAGATCAAGCCGACGTACGCCGTGCTCGCCGCCGGGCTGGGCAGTTTCCGTGGCCTGGCGGTGAACGCGCTGTGGTACCGGGCCGAGATGGAGAAGCGGGCCGGCCGGTTCGCCGAGGCGAACAACATCGCGCAGTGGATCACGGAGCTGCAGCCGCGGTTCCCGCAGGTCTGGGCGTTCCACGCCTGGAACATGGCGTACAACATCTCGGTCGCGACGTTCACGCCGCAGGAGCGCTGGGACTGGATCAACAAGGCCGTGCACCTGCTCCGGGAAGAGGGCATCCGCTACAACCCGCGCGCGGTGCAGCTGTACCGCGAGCTGGCGTGGACGTTCTTCCACAAGGTCGGGCAATACGCCGACGACATGAACTGGTACTACAAGGCCGAGGTCGCCCGCGAGTGGCACGAGGTCCTGGGCGGCGCAGCCGATTACCTGACGGACGAGCAACTCAAGGGCCAGATGGGCTTAATCGCGGCGGTGGGCGACCGGTACCTGTTGTTCGAACGGCCAAGCCGGCTGGTGCGGGAGGAGTTGGACAAGCTCGCGGTGGACATCGAGCCGATCGCCGAGCGGCTCGACGAACTGCACGACCTCGGCGTGGTCCGTTTGGTGCCGAAGCTGGAGAAGGTGCAGAACGACCTGTCGCGGGCCGGCCGGGTCGAGAGCGCGGAGCGGGTTGGCGAGTTGCTCACCGAGCTGCGCGACACCCTACAGCGTGCGGAGCGCGACCCGGTGGCGGTGTTTCGTGAGGAGTACCCGACGGCGGGCCTGGCGATCGACGCCGTCCGCGGCGCGGGCTTCGACCTCGACGCCCGCGCGCTGCGAGCGATCGGGAAGCTGCGTCTGTACAGCCGGTACGGCGACCCGGACTGGGTGGTGGCGCTGCCCGACCCGCTGATGGACGACGACGCGCGTCGCATGGCCGAGGTGTTCCGCGCGAACGGGACGATGGAGTTCCGCCGGTCGCTGGACACGCTGCTGCCGTTCCTCCGGGCCAAGGTGCTGCGGGACGACTACAACATGGACCCCGCATTCATGCACGCGATGATGCTCAAGCACGGTCCACTGGACTGGCGGCACATCATGTCGCACTCGCTGTACTGGGCGGAGAAAGGGCTCGACGTCGCCAGCCGATTGCGAAACGACGAAGGCGTCGACTACACCAACACCAAACGCATCGTGATCCACTCGATCCAAAGCCTGACCGACTTCGGCTCGTTGCGCTACAACCCGTTGCTCCCCGCGGGGGCGCAGGTCGACCAGATGCCCAACCCGGCGTTCATCGACGCCTACCGCGCGATCCTCAAGGAAGTCGAGCAGCAGATCGAGGACGGCGAGTTCCCCGAGGGCGCCCGACGGAACTTCGACTCCGGCTACGAGAACTTCCTGCACAAGGCGATCTACCTCAACTACTTCTTCGGCGACGAGGCCAAGGCCCGCGCCTACTACCGGGAACTCCGCGACGAGTTCGGCGACAAGGCGCACAACCAGTTCGAGCGTCGGTACGAACAGACGATGGAGGACCTGATCTGGGAGTTCCTCCGGGAAGACCTCGAGAGCCAGGGAATGGCGCGGGCCTACTTCGACGCGAGCCTGAACCGCGCCTTCACCAACCTCGCTTATGGCCGACTGAACCAGTTCAACCGCGCCATGAGCCGGATGAAGCAGGTCTACGACCGGTATCAGGAACAGCGGTCGTACGAGACCAGCTACGACGTGCGCAACCGCCTCGCGCTCCCGCCGTTCGAGCAGATGGTGCTCGACGCCTTCACCCACTTCATGTCCAGCCCAGCCCTGGGCGTCGCGGCCCGGCGGGAGGCATTCGTCAACGCGCCGCCAGGGCTTGTCCGCGAGACCTACCTCAGTTGGATCGAAAACGTGAAGCGGCAGTTGCAGCAGAACGGCGACCCGACGCCGGCCGAGTCGCTGTTCCCCCCTCCGCAGGACCTGCCCAACGTGGACCAGCCTCAGGACGGGCAGATCGACGGCGGCGCGATGGAACGTAACTAGTCCCGTTTGGCGTGGCCGCAGGCGTGACGCGATCAGCGCAATGAAAAACCGCTCCGGCCGGAGCGGTCTTCGTGGTCGGGTCCGCGAGGGTTCGGCGCGGCTCAGAGGTCGCTGAGCAGTTCTTCGAGCGCCGCGTCGAGTTTGTCCTCGGTCTCGTACGTGCCGGCGTCGATCTCGGCCTTGACGCGGTCGACGAGTTCCTGACGGATCGGGTTCTCGGCGATCTTGGCCAGCAGGCGGGCCGAGCCGGAGAGCTCGACGCGGTCGCTGCCGCGGGCGACGCCGGCGTCCTGGCCGTTGGCGGTCGCGGCGCGGGCGGCGGGCTCGTAGCCGGTCGCGAAGGTCCGGGCGATGGGGCTGATGTCACTCATGGCAGGCGTCCAAATCGAGGCAGGCAAACAACACGAGGCAAGCAAGTCGTACCGGCCGCAATCCTATGGCCGGCGGGCGGTGCCCCTCCCAGTTGGGGCAGCGGCGAGCATTGTGATTGATGACCGTCGCTGATACCACTATCGCCACGCCGGGCGTATTCCCTTGAACGCCGTGAGCGGTGTGGCCCCCGAGCGTCTATCTTCTCGAAGTCTATTTAAATCAAGCACTAAAAAGGATGTTCGGTGCGAGATTTTCGGATCCACGTCCGATAGGTCGCGGCCGACCAGTACTGTGAACGGCGTCCAAATAACGCTGTTTACACGACTTATCAACAGATTAAGTGGTCCGTTCAAAATCCGAACATTTTTTATAAATTCTCTCCAGGCTCCGAGAAAAGCGCGACCTCGAACCGCGCTCAGTCGGAGGGTTGTGCGGAGGCCGCTCGAATCCGGCAAGCGACTTCGGCGGCGCGAGCGTTTTCCCGCACATCATGGACTCGCAGCAGCGGAACGCCCGCCGTTACCGCCAGGGCCGTGGTCGCCAGCGTGCCGGGCAACCGGTCGCCGGGCGTCGTGGCCGTGGGGTCGATCTTCGCGAACATCGACTTGCGGCTGGTGCCGAGCAACACCCGGCCGTTGAACCGGGCGACGAAGGCCGGCAACGCCGCGAGCAGCGCGAGGTTGTCGTTCAGTGTCTTGCCGAAGCCGATGCCCGGGTCGACGACGACCTGGTCTTCGGCGATCCCGGCTGACACCGCCGCCGTGACGCGATCCGCTAGGAACGCCGTGACCTCATCCACCACGTCGTCGTACCGCGGGGCACCCTGCATCGTCGCAGGCTGCCCCAGCATGTGCATCAACACCACCGGCACACCGCGGGCCGACGCCAAGGGCAGTAACGCCTCGTCTTCCCGCCCGGCCGAGACGTCGTTGATCAGGTCCGCGCCGGCGTCGAGCGCGGCTTCAGCGACCACGGCACGGGTGGTGTCCACGCTGATCCACACCGACCGCCCCACTTCCTCCGCTTCGTCGTCAAACATAGCCCGCACCGCGCTAACCACGGGCACGACGCGTTTGATCTGCTCTTCAGCGGCGACACGTCCGGCACCGGGACGCGTCGACTCGCCGCCGACGTCGATGATCGCCGCGCCGTCACGGGCCATCGTTCGGGTGTGGGTTGTCGCCGCGTCGACGTCCATAAACCGGCCGCCGTCGGAGAAGCTGTCCGGCGTGGTGTTGAGCACCCCCATGAGCCGCGGACGATCCAGCGACAACGGCGCGCGGCCCGGGGCCCGCAATACCGGCGAACCGTCGTTGATGCTCGGCGTCGAAGTCACGGCCGGCAGTGTAGGAACACCCGGGTTATCGGTCGCGACGTTTAGCCGTGTACCAGTGAAACCGCGTCCTACACCGGCATAAACCCGTCCTCGGAAGCCGCCGATGCAGCGGGCATGCTGACGCTGCGCCAGCCGCCGGATTTCACCGCGCTCGCGGCCCACGCCGACTCGGTGCGCGGGATCCCGAACTGGCGGGCTCCGCTGCGTCGCGACCGGCGGAACGACCCCCGTCGGCACGTACACGCACCCGTCTACCTCGGCGTCGTGCCCCCGCGCTGCGAGCGGGCGCCGCTGAGCCGGGTCCCGGTGAGCGTGTTCAAGCCGTTGGACGCGGGCTGGGCGGTGGACCTGTCGGTGGCGGGACTGGCGATGCTCTCCGAACGACCGATCGAGATCGGGCAGCGACACTGGCTGCGCCTCGATCACGTCGCGCTGCGGCCGACGATCGTCCCGGCCCGGGTACTGGGGTGCTCTCCCGTCGACGCCGGCGTGTACCACGCGCGCTTCGCATACACCCTGTTCGATGACTCGCTACCGCATCGACTCGGCTTCGCCGCCGACCTCGAACGCGTCGCGTAAGCAACAACCCTAATCCGCCGCACCGTGTTCTCGAGCATGCTCGGGGCCACGTGTGTTAGCTGAGACCGTGTCTGCGCTGGGACGATGTCTCGGGTCCGCGTGGAGTTATACGTCTCTCCTTCAGCCGCGAACCTTCTTACCGGACCGCCGTTACAATCCGTCGTTCAGCCGGACTCCGGCTGACCACTGTTCGTTACCGCCGACGCATTGACGTCACTGCCGCCGCACTGAACCGAAGACCCCTTCGACAACCCCGCTTCACGGAGCCCCACGGATGAAACGCTCTCTCTCGACCGCTGCCCTGCTCTCGGCCGCCGCCCTCGCGTTGCCCGCCTGCGAATCGATGCAGCTGCCCGAAGGCTACGCCTGGAACTTCTCGACCCAGGAACAGAACGACATCAAGGAGCCACGCGGCAGCTACCGCTGGGGCTTCGACCAACGCCGGATCAACGAGTCGGCGCCGGCGACGTGGCGCGACGGCGGGCGGTACGACTTCGCCTCGGCGCTGCCCAAGCCGTACGCCGC
This sequence comes from Phycisphaera sp., assembly GCA_028285385.1. GTDB lineage: Bacteria > Planctomycetota > Phycisphaerae > Phycisphaerales > Phycisphaeraceae > CAZIXN01. Next base: position 5,509 of record JANQPR010000054.1, on the reverse strand, counting down.
CGACCCGCTCGCCCCGGCCGTGTCGCGTGCCCAGCCCGGCGACCCGTTCCTCGATGCGGACCTGACCGACGCCGCCCGGCCGATCACCTACGGCGACAACGAGCCGGTCTTCGCCGCCTCGCCACAGCCGATCCGGACGCCCGCGCCGACCGTGGCCCAGGGCGCGTTCCGCGCCCCGACCGAGATCCGTATCCTCACCTCGCCAGCCGATAGCCCAGCGGCGGTGACGCCCACCCAACCCGCCGCGCACGCCGGCCCGCGCACGCACACCATCAAGAAGGGCGACAACTACTGGGACCTCGCCAAGCAGTACTACGGCCAAGGCATCCGCTTCACGGACATCCAAAAAGCCAACCCCGGCAAGGACCCCAAGAAACTGCAGGTCGGCGACACGATCGTCATCCCGCAGTGAGCGGGCCGCCCCGATTTTTCTATTTTCACACCCGCGCATTTGTGCGGGTTTTTTGTTGCGTCGTGTGGTTGAGCGAGATAGCTTGCGTTTCACCCGTCCCCCGAGGTCTCCGACGATGCGCCAAGTTTCCGGGAAGACGCCAACCCTCGTCACACAACTGACCGCGTTCTTGGTTCTGATACTCGCGCTCGTGTCGGCCGACGCCGCCGTCATCCGAAGCGCCGAGCCGTTCATCGGCGTTACCCATCACCAGATCATCCAAACTCCCGGCAACACCGACGAGCCGGTGCTGCCCCGACAGATCGCGGCCCAGATCTTGGAGATCGAGATGGACGCTCCGGGGCTGGACTTCTTCCTGACGCCCGAGGTACCGCTGGACGCCCAGCCGCCGCCACCCGCAGAGGGTTGGGTCCGTCGGTCGACCACACGTGCGTTCGTGGATTCGGTTGGCGCACAGTTGGGGATCAACGGCGATTTCTACCAGTTCCCCGGAACGTACGCCCGGCCCGTCTTCACTGGTGTCAGCGACGGTAACATCTACAGCCGTGGTGGGAACTTCATCAACGTCACCGCGGACAACCAAGCCGGCATCTGGACCAGCTTCGACGAACTGAGCCAGGCAGGGCAACAGGCCTGGACCGCGTTGGGCGGCAACCAACGCATCCTCACCGGTGGTCAGGTCACCGCGCCTCCAAACAGCAGCTACACGACGACTCTCAACCCGCACACCGCCATCGGCGTCAGCGAGAACCAAGACCGCGTCTTCTTCTTCGTTGTCGATGGCCGGCAAGCAGGCTATTCGAACGGCATGCGGACCGACGAGATGGCCGAACTGATGCGGTACTTCGGCGCCTGGGACGCGATCAATGTCGATGGTGGCGGGTCGACCACCATGGTCATTGACGACACCGCCGACGGGGTGCAGAACGCTCGGGTCCTCAATATCCCCAGCGACGGCGGAGGCGGGACCGAGCGGCGCGTCGCCAACAACCTCGCGGTCTTTGCCACGCCCAACCCCGACTACGTGCCGCTGCCCGCGATCGACGCCCGAGTTCCAGTGGGCGAGCCTCGACCGGTCCATGCAGCACTCACGATGCTGGACAGCTTCGAGCAAACCACGGGCACTTTCGCCGATGGGCCCGACTTCACCGGCAGTATCAACCTTTCGCCCGACACCACACTGACGGTCGACCCCGCCGTGTCCTATCTGGGCGACGCATCACTGCGGGTCGACATGATCGGCGGCGACCAGCCCGACTTCGGCACTGAACTCCGCCTGTCCAGCGACGACCGCGCGGACGCCCTCACCAACCCCGACGAACCCGCACTGGGAACCGCCGGGCACTTCGGCTTCTACATGCGGATCGACCCGAGCACGACGGACGAGCCGCTTTGGATCGCGTTGAACATGGGCGACGGTACCGCCGAAGACACTTTACGCCTGCGCACCGACTACCGCACCGTGGAAGCCGACGGGCAGTGGCACCTGGTCGAGTGGCAGATCGACGGCGTGTCCACTTGGAGCCCGTTCTACGGTGACACGTTGGCGCGGGGGCCCAACACGTTCTTCGACGCGTTGCTGGTCCGTAACGCACACAGCTTCGTGAACTTCCCGGACACACCGTGGAACGGGACATTCTGGATCGACGCGCTTGCCTATGACCCGCACCGCTCATTGGCCGGCCAGATCATCCCGGAGCCTGCGCTGGCGGCCCTGGCATTGGCGATCAGCGTTGGCATCGCCCGTCGCCGCGCCCGGTAAGAACACAAGGGTTGGAGTCAAACTTCCGCGGCCGCGAAGTGTGCGTTCTGGGCGGGGACGACGTAGTCGAGGACGTCGTGCAGCACTTGTGCCGGCGAGCCCATCGAGTCGACGTTGGTTACCAACTCCGGCGGGTAGTGCCGAAGCACGGGTTCGGTCTCTTCCTCGTAGATCTCCCAGCGGTTGCGGATCACGCGTTCGTCCGCGTCGTCGTGGCGGTTCTCTTTCAACGCCCGTTGGCGCAGGCGCTGGAACATCGCTTCTTCGTCGTTACAGGTCAGGTGGATGATCTGGATCACCTCGATCAGCTCGTCCATGAGTTTGGCCTGCTCGAGCGTGCGCGGGATGCCGTCGAGCACGAGCAGGTCCAGCCGGGGCTTGAAGTCGCCCAAGAACGAGCGGGCTTTGATCGCGCGGGCCCACATCTTGACGGTGACGTCGTCGGGCACGAGCGCACCGCGCGAACTGTGCTCCATGAAGACCTTGCCCAGGTCGGAGGTGACGTCCATGTTGCGGAAGACGTCGCCGCAAGAGCAGTGGTAGAACCCGGGGATGGACCCGAGGATCTTGCCCTGCGTGCCCTTGCCGGCACCGGGGGCGCCAAAGAGCAGGACGGTGCGGTAGCGGGCGTGGGCGTCGGCCGGGGCATCGGGGGCGTGCATGGTGAACCTCAGGAATGGGGGCGCAACAGTGTAGAACAACGGACCTACGGGTGCGAATAACGCCCCGCCTCTGGGCGGATCGGGCGACGGACGGACCATCGGCCGATCGCACGGGCGACGTTCAGGCTTTAGGAGCGGCACGTCAAGTGGACTTCACCTGAATCAAGCCACGAACGGCGGCCGCGTCACGTCCGCCGGCCGATCGAACCGCTCGATCGCCGTGGCCAGGCCGGATCGCTCGTCGATGTCGAGGATCACACCGTGCGCCGCGGGCCGGCCCTCCGCCACGTCGAACGGCGCCGGCGTCGCCGTGGTCATGTAACGCAGCACCCGGTCCACCCGCCGGCCCAGCACCGAGTCGTCCGGCCCGGTCATGCCCAGGTCCGTGCAGTACGCCGTGCCCCCGGGGAATGGGTTGGGCGACCCGGGGATCGAGGCGTCGGCGTCGGGGCTGCCGGGCTTGGGCAGGAGGCGGGCGTCGGCCGTCGGGACGTGCGTGTGCGTGCCCAGCACCGCGGCGACTCGGCCGTTGAGATGCCAGCCCAGTGCGACCTTCTCACTGGTCGCCTCGGCGTGGGCCTCGACGATCACCACCGGGCGCGGCATCAGGTCTCGGATCGAGTCGAGGTACCGGTCCACCGCCACGAACGGGTCGTCTGCTTGCGGCCCGTTCATGAACAGCCGGCCCATCACCATCACGACGTGCACCGTTGGAAGTGGTGTTCCTTCTTCGGTCTTCCGCTCCAGCACCATCGCGCCCTTGCCCCAGCACGCCGCCGGCCAGTTGATCGCACGGATCAGGTCGGGCGCGGTCTCGAGGGTGTGTCGGATCTGTTGCTTCTTCAGCGCGTGGTCGCCGAGGGTCATGCCGTCGACACCGGCGTCCTTGAGCTTGCGGTACTGCTCGGCGGTGAGCCCGGAGCCGCTTGCGCAGTTCTCGGCGTTGGCGACGACGAGGTCGACGCCATGCTGCTCGCGCATGACCGGGATGGCCTGCGTCGCCGCGAGCCGGCCGGGCGTGCCGACGATGTCACCGAGGTACGCGATACGCAGGGTTCAGGGTCCGGGATTCGGGTCGAGGGTGCTAGGAAAGGTCATTCAACGCGTCGGCTCACGATACCAGCCCTGAACCCCGTACCCCGAAGCCTGTACCCTCTGCCCATGCGGTGCCCGTTCTGTGGCGTCAACGACGACAAGGTCATCGACTCCCGCGAGGTCGATGCGGGCGGCTCGATCCGTCGCCGCCGCCAGTGCAAGAAATGCGGCAAACGCTTCACGACCTACGAGCACGTCGAGCAGACCACCCGGTTGATGGTCATCAAGCGCTCCGGCGACCGCGTGCCCTACGACCGCGAGAAGGTCCTCGACGGGCTGCAGAAGGCCTGCTACAAACGCCCCGTCTCGGCCGAGCAACTCGCCGCTGTGGTCGACGCGATCGACGAAGACCTCTTCCGGCTGGGCGTCAAGGAGGTCGAGTCCGTCGACATCGGCAAGCGCTGCATCGAACGCCTCAAACGCCTGGATCACGTCGCGTTTCTGCGATTCGCGAGCGTGTACATGCGGATCGAGAACGTCGACGACCTGCTCGAAGAGATGCAGGACTTCCGGGAGAACGCCCCGCCGCCGGTCCCGCCGGACCAGGGCAACCTGTTCTGACGGCCGCGGACCGATCGACGTGGCCGAAACCGGGAAAACCGCCGAAAAACCGGCTTGGCGGTTCGGAGCGCGCGGGTTATAATCTATGCAGGACGCGTCGCGTTTCACGTTTCTCCATTTCGTATGCCGTGGCCCTAGTGGTTGGTCTGGTCCCGGTTCGGCCTGCTCTCAGGCGTGTCTGAAGTTGATTGTCTTCTGCAGTTGATTGGTGCGTGATATCTGCCGTTGTCGTGCGGCCCAAAACGGCCGCGAAGTGTCCGGTTGGTTGATCGGTGTGGGTGCCGCCCGGGTGTTTCGCGCGTGGTGCCGGGACCGCTAAGGGCACGAGCCGCAGAAAGACGAACGCCGCCGGGCAAGTCACCCCCAAGGAACCCTGAATGGCACGAATCGAAACCATCCTGCAACGCAAGGGCACGGACGTCCTCACCGCCGAGCCCACGGCCCGGGTGCTCGACGCCGCGCTGCTGATGAACGAACACCGCGTCGGCGCGGTCGTCGTCACGCAGGCTGGCCGGGTCGTCGGCATGTTCACCGAGCGCGACGTCCTTCGGCGCGTTGTCGCCAAGTGTGCCGACCCCGCGGCGTTAACGCTCAACGAGGTGATGACCCGCGACGTGGTCACCACCTCCCCGGCCGACAGCGTCGAAGAAGCACGCACGACTTTCATGGACCGGCGGATCCGTCACCTGCCGGTCGTCGATTCAGATGGAACGCTCCGCGGGTTGGTGTCCATCGGGGACCTGAACGCCTACGAGCTCTCGGGCCAGAAGGTCCGGGTGCAGGCGTTGGAGGAGTACTTGTACGGCGGGGCGGCATGACCGGGCCGGGTGCCGCCCGCCGTCCCCGGGGAGAGCGATCCGTGCGTCGTTTAGCCGAGAACAGATCCCATCCGCACGGGAGAGAGACCGTGGTGAGTCGGGGCCGGGTGACGGAGGAGGAACCCGGAGGAGGAAGAGCGGGGAGGCCGGGACTAAGGGGAACCGTGGGGACAACGCGGGAGGGATGGGTGACGGGGTA
>JANQPR010000052.1 GCA_028285385.1 Phycisphaera sp. | reverse complement strand
CCGCCCCGGGCGCGGCGTCGAGTGCTCGGCTTCGGAACCACGCCGGCCGAATCCGCCCCGGCGGCACCGGTCCACCGCCCCGCCGTCAGCTGCTCGCGCTCGTGTAGTGCCGCAACGCAAACCGCCAGAACGCCCGGCTGCCCAGCACCATCGCCGCCGCCACCGCCGCCGACCCCGCCACCCACGCCCAGCCCGACCGCCCCGTCATCAGCCCCGCCGGCACCGTCGTCATGAACGCCACCGGCAGCACGAACGTGAACGCGACCCGGTACAGCGCCGCATACGCCGGCACCGGGTAACGCCCCGCCTCCAGCAACGCCTGCATCGCGATCGTGATGTTGTCCGCCTTCGTCACCCAAACCGTCAGCGTCGCGAGGATGTACCCCAGCCCGTACAGGATCGCCACCCCCAGCAACACCGGCACCAGCCCCGCCGCGTAGTCCGCGATACCCAACGGCTCGGGCTGCATGCGCGACCCCGCGTAGAAGATCAGTCCCAACCCCAGCACCACATCCGGCAACCCCCACACCGACAGTCGGCGCACGCTCATCCAGAACTGCGCATCCACCGGCTTGAGCAGGACGAAGTCCAGCGTCCCTTCACGCACGTGCTGCGAGATCGCCTGTCGGTTCGGCGACATGAACGCCCGCTGCAGCCCCTCCAGCAACGTGAACACCGCGACGACCAGCATCGCCTCCGGCCACGACCACCCGCCCATCTCGTACCCGTGCTGGTACAGCACCGCCAGCGTCGCCACCGCGCCGCCCAGAGTCATCACCGACCCTAGCGCCGCAAACACGAAGTTCGCCCGGTACTCCGCCTCGGACGCGATCGAGGCGGACCAGAACAACCGCAACGCCCTGGCGTAACGCGGCAGCGCATGTGAGACGTGAGACGGAGGATATGAGATGTCAGACATCACCAACCCTCGCCTGTCTTCAACATCTGACATCTCACCTCTGACATCGCTTCACGCCCCCATCGCCGAGTACCGCCGCAAGCCCCGTCGCCACGCGACCCGGTTGAGCGCCAGCAGCAACGCGCCCCAACCGAGCAGCACCGCCAACCCGCGCGTCAACTCGACGTCGCCCGTTGACAGCATCGTCGCCGGGAACCAAAGCAGGTACGGGAACGGCGTCCACAGCAGCAACTCCCGCACCGCCGTGGGCAGCACCTCCAGCGGGAACAGCATCCCCGAGCAGAACAGGAACAGCAGGTAGCTCAGGTGCTCGAACCCGCTCGCGCGCTCGAACCAGAACGACAACATCGCGATCGTGTACTGGATCAGGAACCGCAGAAAGAACGCGAAGTAAGTCAGCACCACGAACCAGCCAACCTGCCACAACGACGGCACCCACCAGCCTTCCCCTTCTTCCCCGCGCAGCGCCGCGGGGTACAGCAGCAGCGCGAGCGCGACGACGCCGACGAAGAACGGCAGCCGCGCCGCCTGCTCGCCCAGGTGCATCGTGACGTAACGCCACGCCGGGTCGACCGGGGTCAGCAGGTAAGACGACAGCCGGCCCGAGTTCACGTGCCACTCAAACTCGTAGATCACCCAGACCACCGTGAGCTGCCGCACGACGAACACCGCCAGGAAGTACCGCGCGACCGACACCGCCGTGATGTCCGGGAACAGACCCGACGCCCCCGCCTCGATCCACACGCCCATCATGATCAAGGGCAGGCACGTCGCGATCATCCACAGCAGGATCTCGAACCGATACGTCAGCATGAACGCGTACCACACCCCCAGGAGCGCCCCCGCCACCCTTACCCAGTGACGCGACCCGCGCGGCGACAGCTCTGCAGCTACCCCCGCGCTCACGCCGCCGCCTCTTTCTCAGCGTTTTCTTGATTTTCTGGGTATCCACGATCGTCCTGATCTTCCTCCCCACTGGCGAACAGCTTCGCGATCACCTCTTCGATCGGCGGGTCCCCGATCGTCAGGTCCAGCACCGGCAGCTCGGACAACGCGCGTTCCACCGTCGCCGTGAGCGCCGCGCGTTGCACCAGCAGCCGGGCGGTCTGCCCGGTGTGTTCTTCGATCTCGCCGAACCCCGCCAGCACCACCGCCTCGACGGGCTGTTCGAGGTCCAGCGTCACCTGGCGGTACGGCGCGAACCGCTCGACCACGCCGGCCAGCGTGCCGTCGTACAGGATCCGGCCGTGGTTGATCACGATCACCCGCTCGCACAACGCGGTCACGTCGGCCATGTAGTGACTCGTCAGCAGGACGCTCGCGCCGTGCTCCGCGTTGTACGCCCGCAGAAACTCCCGCACCGCCGTCTGCGCGTTCACGTCCAGCCCAAGCGTCGGCTCGTCGAGGAACAGCACCCGCGGGTGGTGCAGCAGCGCCGCGATCAGCTCGGCCTTCATCCGCTGCCCCAGCGACAGCTTCCGCACCGGCTGCGTCAGCTCCTTCTCCAACTCCAACAGTTCGGCAAACGCCTTTACCCGCCGGTTCGCCTCGTCGTGCGGGATGCCGTAGACCGCGGCGTTGACCCGGTACGTGTCCCACGCGGGCAGGTCCCACATGAGTTGCTGCTTGTTGCCCATCACCAGCGTGAGCTGCCGCAGCAGGCCCGGCTTGCGGTCGAACGGCGTAAACCCCAACACCTCCGCCCGGCCCGACGTCGGCGCGATCAACCCGGTCAGCATCTTGATCGCCGTCGTCTTGCCCGCGCCGTTGGGCCCGAGGAAGCCGACGACTTCGCCCGGAGCGACCGTGAACGACACCTCGCGCACCGCTTCGATGTTGCGGTACTTGCGCTTGACGAAGTGCCGCAGCGTGCCGAACAACCCGGGCTGCTTGTCGCCGACGCGGTAGTGCTTCGTGAGCCCCTCGGCGACGACGGTGGGTTGCGGGTTCGCCGGGTCCGACGCGGGCATCGCCGGATCATAAAGCCTCGATCAAGAACGCCGCGCGGGTGTGGCCGCCAAACCTGTATAAACTCGGCGCATGAATCGAATCGCCTGGATCGCCTTGGCCGTGACGCTCGGGTGGGTGTTCGCGCCCGTGTCGCTGAGCGCGTCCCGGGGGCAGGCGATCGAGACGGTGGCGAACGCGGCTGCCAATGACGCCCCGGGCGATAGCGCGCCAATCGACGCGGCGACGCAGCCGGCAACCGAAGACGACGCCAGCGCATCCGACAACTCCGCCGTTTCTGACGGCGAGTTCAGCCTCGCGCTTGACAACGAACTCAACCTCACCGAGGACATCCAGAACCTCGAGTTTGGCAAGCTCGCCTCTGACATCTGGCGGTTCCGCGTGTTTACGACCGGCGGCGAGGTCATCACCGTCGGCAAGATCGTCATCGCGCTGCTGGTCCTGCTGATCGGGCTGTGGATCGCCAAGCGGGTCGCCCGCATCGCCCGGGGCCGGCTGGGCAAGGTCCGACGCATCGACCTCAACGCCGCCGCCCTGCTGTCCCGGCTGCTGTTCTACCTGCTGGCCGTCGTCGTGGCGTTCGTCGCGCTCGACATCGCGGGCATCCCGCTGACCATCTTCACCGTCCTCGGCGGGGCGATCGCGATCGGCATCGGGTTCGGCATCCAATCCTTGTTCAACAACCTGATTTCGTCGCTGATCATCATGGTCGAACGACCGATCCGCCTGGGCGACATCGTCATCGTCGACGACCACGAGGGCAAGATCGAGGACATCGGCAACCGCTGCACCCGCCTCCGCCGCTCCGACGGCATCGACGTGCTCATCCCCAACTCGTACTTCCTCGAACAGCCCGTGATCAACTGGACGCTCCTGGACAACGACGTGCGCGGCAAGGTCGCCGTCGGCGTCGCGTACGGCAGTGATACGGAACTCGTGCGGACTCTCATCCTCGATGCGACCCAGGAACACCCGGAGATCAAGGACGCGCCCGAGCCGGTCGTGCTGTTCCAGGAGTTCGGCGACAACGCGCTGCATTTCGAGGTCTGGTTCTGGGTCACGGTGACCCGGCCATTGGCGCTGCGGCGGGTCGAGAGCGACCTGCGGTTCCGGATCGACGCGCTCTGCCGGGAGCACGACGTGGTGATCGCCTTCCCGCAGCGCGACGTGCATGTGGACACGCTCAACCCGCTGCAGGTCGAGGTGACACACCACGGGCCGGCCTGAGCCGATGTCTGCGGACGGCGTCCCCTCGAGCAGAGTCCGGTTCATTGCGCCACGGGCGTCCAGACCTCCAGTTCGCGCGGCTCGATGCTGAACGTCCCGCCGGGCATCTGTTGTTCAACGTGGCGGAGCACCCGGCTGACTTTAACCCGCCGTTGTGGATCGCTGGGCTTGATTTGAGACAAGTCAGGCATCAGGGCGTACGAGACCAGGGCGGGCTCGGGGCCATCGATCTGCAGGATCAGCGGCAACTCAACGTTGGCCAGCCAGGAGCCCAGCGACGTAGTCCACCCATTCGCCTGAGTGTGGGCGTCCGGGCCGCCCGGTGGGTTGCCAGCGGTCAGGACAATGATGGAGCCGGCGTCGGCGTTGCTGGGTGGCGGGGGCACGGGTCGGCCGCGCCACACGACGCAGTCCCGCCGGACCTTCGACTTGATCAGGGTGACCTGTCGGCCGGACGCGACCGACAACGCCTCCGCGTAGCCTGCGCGTCTCTGCTCCGGCGTCAGGTCGCCCCGGATGACCCAGTCGCCGTGGGGTATCCGAAGCCCCCTGTGGTCTCCCAGGCTGTACCACGGCATGTCCAGCACGTTCTCGGCGATCCAGTTCCGGTAGCCGTTGTGGCCCGACGCAGAATCACGGGGCGTCAAGCTGGCGGCCTTGAATCGCAGTTGTTCCCCGCTGCGGGCTTCGGCGTGCCACTCGAACACGGCGAACCAGTCGTTGAGGTCCCTCGAATGAGCGAAGTTGGACAGCAGTTCGTTGCGTTCGGGTGGGAAAGGCGCCGGTAACAAGCGGACGGTTTCGTCGGCGCTGAGTCCGTAGTTCTGTTGAGCCAAAGCGCGGCTCGATTGGGTTACCGGGTCGTCGGTACCCCGGAGCTTGACGACACCAATGCTGCCCCCCGTCAAGGTGACGACAACAACGGCGGCGGCAGCGATCTTGGTTTTGGTCGACAAGGCCATGAGCAGGGCTCCGAAGGAAGGGGCAAGCGTTGTGCCGGCGCCCGCCAGGCCGATCTTGACCAGCGCGGTGTGCACCGAGGCGGGGACCACGACATTGGCGGCATGGGATTCCAGGGTGGGCAGCATGGCCGCCGGGGCGGCCACACACCCGAGGCGCTTCATCCGCGTGTGCAGGTGGGCGACGGCCTGCCGAAGCCGGCGGCTGATCATCGACTGCGACACGCCGTAGCCCTCGGCGAGTTCGGCCTGGGTGCGTCCGGCGAAGAACCGGCGGCAAATCAACTCCCGGTCCTCTTCGCTGAGTAGCCCCATCGCTTCGTCAAGATTGGCGATCAGCTCTGAGTGCTCCGGGGTATCGGCCCGCGGGGGTGGCAGCTGCGCCGCCGCCGCGTGGTGACGGCGGCGTCTAGCCTCTTTGCGGACCGTGTCCGTGGCGGTCGAGTTCGCACAGGCGTGGAGCCAAGCACCGACGTTGCGCCGAATACGGCCAGCATTCTTCGCCAGTTTGAGGAACGTCTCCTGTGTGGCGTCTTCGGCGTCGGCATGGTTGGCCAAGCGCCTGAGGCAGACGCCGTACACCATCTGTTGGTACACGGACACCAAGTGGGTAAAGGCCTCGGGGTCTTTCGCCCGGGCGTATCGTCGAAGGGCCGTCAGGTCATCCACACCAAGACTCCGGCTCGGGTCTCGTTAGTTAGACGCCGGGCCGCGCCGGTCTAGAACCCGACCCGCGAAACTGATGCCGTTATGTACGGCTCCACCCCCCATCGGGGCGGTGAGCCGATTGAAACAGATGGGAGCAGGTGGATGAATCCCTAAACTTCGACGTTGTGGTTACCCTCCCGCAACGCGGCGTGCACGTAGCCGCTGTGGATCCGTTGGAGGCCCGAATCCTGATATCCGGCTCTAGCGGTCGCGGGACCGCGGGTCTTTCGTGAGCACTCGATATGGAAACCAATACAAACCCAGCTCCGGCAGCGCCGGCCGTCGCGGTGGTCACGCCGAAGGTCCGTCGAGGGCAGGCCGAGAGGTTCCGGAAGGCGGTGCTCGACGCCGAAGCGTCCCTGCGGCGGTTCGAAGGCTTCCGAGGCTTATCACTGATCGAGCCGTCGGCAGCATTCGACCCGCACGTTGTCGTGTTTCAGTTTGAATCGCCCACGCACCTCGCGGCCTGGGAGCAATCGGACATCCGTCGAGAACACCTCAGCCATATTGACGACCTCACCGAGGCGCCCTCGCGCGAGTCGCGGCTGACCGGCCTGGAGTTCTGGTTCCGGCCTCCCGGTGACGCGCCGATGCGTCCGCCCCCGCCGTGGAAGATGTGCATCGTGGCGATCGGCGTGATTTATCCAACCGGCCAACTGCTGGGCTGGCTCTTGGGGCCTGCCTTGAATCCGCTGCCCGGCCTCTTGTCGGCGTTGCTGATGACGGTGCTGCTGGTGCTGCTGATGACCTATGCCCTTATGCCCTTGGCGGTACGGCTGTTAAAGCGCTGGCTGTACCCGGCGGCTCCCTAGCGTGGGTTCACCTAAAGTTGTCGGTATGGTCTCAACGCTGATCGAGATCGCGACCGCGTTCTGGGCCGTCTTGGCCGAGATGGCGCCGTGGCTGGTGCTGGGGTTCCTGTTCGCCGGCGTGCTGTCGGTGTTCGTGAAGCCGGCCTGGATCGCGCGGCACCTCGCGGGGCGGGGGTTCGGCCCGGTGTTCAAGGCGGCGGTGCTGGGCGTGCCGTTGCCGTTGTGCTCCTGCGGCGTGATCCCGGTCGGCTCGGGGCTGTACCGCCAGGGCGCGAGCAAGGGCGCCTCGGCGTCGTTCCTGCTCGCGACCCCGCAGACCGGCGTCGACTCCATCGCCGCGACGTTCGGGCTGATGGGCCCGGTCTTCGGCCTCGCGCGGCCACTGGTCGCCCTCATCAACGGGTTCGTCGTCGGGTGGTTGATCGATGTCGGCAGCGGCGATGCAGAGAGATCTGTCGCTACCGACCGAGCGGATGCGAGTGGTGACGGTTGCGGCAGCGACGAAGCGAACGCCGACTGCTGCGGCTCGGTCGGGGACACCGACGCCGAGCGCCCCGCCTCACTCGCGGGCAAGCTGCGTGAAGCGTTGCGTTACGGCCTGGTCACGCTCCCGGCCGACCTCGCGTGGGCGCTGCTGATCGGGCTGGTGCTCGCGGGCTTGCTGACCAGCTTGATCGACCCCGGCGCGTTGGGGCCTTGGCTGGGCGGCGGCGTGTTGGGCATGCTCGCGGCGATCGCGATCGGGGCGCCGATCTACGTGTGCTCGACGGCGTCGATCCCGGTGGCGGTCGGCTTGATGCACGCGGGCGCCTCGCCGGGCGCGGCGTTGGCGTTCCTGATCGCCGGGCCGGCCACGAACCTCGCGACGATGGGCGTGGTCGGCGGGCTGCTGGGCAGGCGGGCGTTGGCGATCTACCTCGGCGGCGTGTTGGTCTCGGCGCTGGGTTTTGGCGCGTTGCTGGACGTCGTTACCGGCGCGATCGGGACGATGCTGCCCGACGCGGCGATGCACCCGCACGAACACCCGCTCACGGGATGGGACCACGCCTGGGCCGTCACGCTGATCGCGATCCTGTTAGTCGGTTTAACCAAGCGGCTCGGCTGGTGGGGCCAACCGAAGCTGTCCGGAGATCAAGCCATGAACGACAACACCTCCGCCCCGCCCCCGACCGAGTTGCCCGTCGAGGGCATGACGTGCAGCCACTGCGCCGGCAGTGTGGAGTCCGCATTACGAGCGGTGCCTGGAGTGCGTGAGGTGACGGTCGACCTGCCCGGAAAGCGGGCGTGGGTGACTGGCGAGGCGGTCCAACGGGAAGAGCTCGCCGCCGCGGTGCGCGGCGTGGGGTTTCAGTCGCCGGGTTGAGAGCGAGTCAGCGAAGCGGCCCGGTAAAGTGTCGGCATGCCCGACCCTGACCCCCCGACGCACGTCCCCGACGACGCGATGACGTTCCGCTTCTTCCAGGAACACATCCGGCAGAAGTACCACGCCACCGACTCGAAGCGCGGCACGGCCGGGACGTTCATGTGGCTGGTCGAAGAGGTCGGCGAGTTGGCCACCGCGCTGCACAAGAGCGTGGGCGAGGGCGGCGACACGTCCGGCGACAGCGACCCTGCCGGCGAGTTCGCGGATGTGCTGGCCTGGTTGTGCACCCTCGCCAACATCAACGGCGTCGATCTTGAACAGGCGGTGCGCGACAAGTACTTCAAGGACGGCGGGCCGAAGGGGCACAAGTGATCAAGCCCAAGCCGTAAGACGCAGCCGGCGTCTTCAGTCGCCTGCCTCTGCTACGCCGCGCGGTCAACGACGACGCCGGGACAGGACCGCAACCCCCACGCCGCCCAACACCCCGACCGTCCCCGGCTCCGGCACCACGGCGACGAGCGTGCCGGTGACGGACACGGGCAGAGAAGTATCCACGTTGATCGGGAGCAGGACGTCGAGCGCGACCGGGGCCTCGATCCGGTTGCCGCCGGGGGCGAGGGTGAGTTTCGCGTTCAGGATGGTCTGATTCACGATCGTGCCGATGGTCGCCAGGTCGACCGAGATCACGTCGCTGCCGAGGGTCAGGGTGACGGTGCCGGCGAGGTCGATGTCGACGCCGCCTTGGTCAAAGCCATACATATCACCGCCCAGGTTGGTGACTGCGATCAGGTCCAGACTGCCGGCCGCGGCCTTTACCGTGACAGAGTTGGCCGGCGCGGCGATCCGGACGCTGGCCTCGCCCAGAGGGATGGTGACGTCGATCGGGTCGATGAGGAGGCCGTCGATCGCGGGGATGCTCGCGAAGCCGCTGCCGCCGAAGACCTCGTGCTTGATGTCGATCATGCCGGCGACCCGTGACGTGGGCTGCGCGAGCAGAACGTCGAGTTCGAGCACGGACTCGTCGGGAAGCATGCTGGCGGTCTCTTCGATCGCGGCGATCGAAGCAGACGCCGAAGCCGCGCCCCCGAGGAACAACGCCGCCACGAGCCTGCGCAACACGGTGTGCATCTCATCTCTCCTGTCTGTGGATCAACTCAAGCCCGTCATGTTGCGAGCGACCCGATGACGGTGCCGGCCTAAAATTACACCATAAGGCCGCGCCCCGTGCGACACCAGTACTTTTTGCTTTGGCTGCGCGGGCAGCGGGTTTTTGAGTTCCCGGCTTGCCGAACCCACCCCGGCTCCGGTCGTTTTCAACCCACCAACGTGGTGTCGGTGTCGACCGGATGGTCGTGGGCCGCGGCGATAATCTGCCGCGCCCGCGCCGCGATGCCCGCGGGGTCGAGGCCCGCGTTGTGGAGTTGGGCGGCGCGAGCGTCGGGGCCCACCCAGGACTCGGGCATGCCAAGGCGGTGGATGAGGCGGGTGTCGAGCTTCGCGTCGCTCGCCGCTTCGAGCACGGCGCTGCCGAAGCCGCCGGTCGCGAAGTGGTCTTCCACGGTGAGCACGGGCACGCCGCGCGCGAGCAAGTCGGTGAGCAGCCCGACATCGACGGGCTTGGCAAAGCGAGCGTCGTACAGCGCGGCGTCGAGCCCGTGTTCGCGGAGTTGGGCGACGGCATCGCGGGCCGGGTACACCGTGACGCCGTAGGCGAGGATCGCGAGCTGGGGCGCGTGGCCGTCCGGCACCTCTGGGGGCAGCACCAGGTTCGCCTTGCCCAACGCGAAAGGCGGGACCTGCGCGTCGGGTTGGACCGGGGCGGTCGCGACGTTGTCCCGTGGGTAGCGAAGGAAAGTCGGTCCCTCGTCGTGCCCCCGCATGAACCGCAGCGCCGCCTTGAGGTTTGCTTCGTCGCTGGCCGCCAGCAGCACCGCGCCGGGCAGCGTGCGGAAGATCGCGATGTCCATGAACCCGTGGTGCACCGCCCCGTCGCCGCCGACGTACCCCGCGCGGTCCATGCACACACGGACGGGCAGCCCCTGCAACGCGACCTCTTGGAACGCTTGGTCCAGCGCCCGTTGCGCGAAAGTCGAGTACACCGCGAAGAACGGCTTGAGCCCCGTCTTGGCCATCCCGGCGCACATGTCCATCGCGTGTGATTCGCAGATCCCGGTGTCGAGCGTGCGCCGCGGGAAGCGCTCCATCACCTTCGACAGCCCCGTGCCGTCCGGCATCGCGGCGGTGACGGCAACAACCTGATCGTCGTCTTCCATCTCGTCGATCAGCGCATCGGCGAACGCGGCGGTGAACGACCGCCCCTTCTTTTTCAGCTCCACCCGGCATCCGTTGACCTCGAACGCCGCGGGGCTGTGAAACGCGGTTGCGTCGCCCTCGGCGTGGTCGAAACCCTTGCCCTTGACCGTCTTGACGTGCAGGAGCACCGGCCGATGGATGTCCTTCACTTCTTCAAGCACGTCGATCGTCCAGCCGATGTCGTGCCCGTCGACCGGGCCGATGCAGATGTGCCCGAAGTGCTCGAACATGTGCCCACGGGTGATGAGCGCCTGCAGCATCTCGCTGCCGCGGTGGTAGACCTCCTCGATGACCGACCCGCCGGGCAGGTGGTCGAGCACGTGCTTGCCGGTGCGCTTGAGCGACTGGAAGTGGGAGCTGACGCGCACGCGGTCGAAGTAGCTGGCCATCGCGCCCTGGGGCTTGGCGATGGACATGCCGTTGTCGTTGAGCACGGTGAGGAACTGGCGGTGCAGCGTGCCGGCGTTGTTCAAACCCTCGAGCGCGACACCGTTGACGATCGACGCGTCACCGATGAGCACCGCGACGTTGCGGTCCGACTGCCCCTCGCCGCCGGCGAGCAGGTCGTCGCCGCGCGCCAGGCCGACGGCCGTGCTGATCGCGGTCCCCGCGTGCCCGACGCTGAACAGGTCATGCTCGCTCTCCGCGGGCTCGGGGAACCCGGCCATGCCGCCCTTCTGACGCAGCTTCTTCAGCAGCGGAAGCCGCCCGGTCAGCAGCTTGTGCGGGTAGCACTGGTGCCCGACGTCGAACAGGAGCCGGTCCGCGTCAGGGCCAAAGTCGAACACGCGGTGCAGCGCGATCGTGAGTTCGACGACGCCTAAGTTCGGTGCGAGGTGTCCGCCGCTGCGCGACACCTGCTCGATGATCGCGGCCCGCACCTCGTCGGCCAGTTCGCCGAGGCGGTCGGCGGGCAGGGCCTTGACGTCGGCCGGGCTCTGGATGGTGGGCAGCAGCGGGTCGCTCATGCGCGATGCGACGCGGGGGCCGCGTCGTTCCGTGGGTTCGGTCCGGGTCCACCCTTCGAGAGGCGGGAGCAAGCGGACAGTCTCGCAGAAATGATAGGTCGCGTCAGTTCTGTCCAGTCGCTTCCGGGAGATCCGATGACACGCCAACGCTACGCCGGCTCATCGGTCCCGGGTCGCCAATCGGTCGGCCAGCTCGCGCAACGGTTCCGCCGACGGGCCGAAGGTTTCGAGCGCGCTCCGTGCGGTCTCGTGAAGTTGGCGGATTTCCCCACGCGTGCCGTCGACGCCGAACACGCCGGGGTAGGTCAGCTTCCCGGCGTCGGCGTCTTTCTGTGTCGCCTTGCCCAGGGTCGCCGCGTCCGACGTCACATCCAATAGGTCGTCCACGGCCTGGAACAGGAGCCCTAATGCGTTGGCGAACCGAGTCAGGTGTTCGAGTTGATCCTCGGTTGCGCCGCCGAGTTTGGCACCGATCCGGCACGACGCCCGCAGCAGCGCGCCGGTCTTGAACCGGTGCACGGTGCGCAGACGGTCGGCGTCGGTATCACCCGCCGTCTCCTGCCCACCGAGTGTGTCGAAGACCTGCCCGGCAATCATGTCGGTCGTCGCGCCCGCCAACTCGGTGCTCAGGCCGCCGGGTTGCGGGCAAGCCGCGTCGATTTCGGCCAACAACTCCCACGCCAAAGACTGCATCACGTCCCCGGCCAGGACCGCGGTCGCATCGTCGAACTGCCTGTGAAGCGTCGGCCGGCCGCGGCGAAGGTCGTCGTCGTCCATGGCCGGCAGGTCGTCGTGCACCAGCGAAAAGGCGTGCACCAACTCCACCGCCGCCGCGGCGCGAGACACTGCAGTCGTGTCGCCGTCTCCGCCCACGGCCACGGCACACCGGCGCACCAGCATCGGCCGGACTCGTTTGCCCGGGCCCAAAGCCGCGTAGCGCACCGCCTCGGCCAGCCGTGCCGGCAACGAGCGTTCTTCGATTACGACGCGTAGCGCGTCGTCGATCCAGGCGAGGGTGTTGGGCATCGCAACTTCCACGGCCAAACCATAGCGCATCTCGCGTGCGAAAGCAGCGGTCGACGGCGTCGATCGCCGCGGGGGGCTGATCTCGGCGCGTTCCTGCGCACATGCATGCGTGTCCGCCCCCGGGTAGAGCCGGTGCCCCCGCGGGGAGCGCGGCGGGTGGGGCGACGCCTCGCCGGATGGATGTGACGTGCCCGGGCCTGCGTTTCGTGGT
>JANQPR010000035.1 GCA_028285385.1 Phycisphaera sp. | reverse complement strand
GTCCCTCGTTGTCTCCGCCGCGACCGACTCACCGCGTTGCCCGCCGGGCGCCTCCGCCGTTCCGCGAAGTGATCCCGAAGAGTCCCGTCCGAACGCGGGGGCCGGACCGGGCGTCGGGGATCGGGCTGCGGTTGGTACCGACGCCCGAGACCCGACGCCCGATCTCAGGCTCTTTCTTTGACAAGTGAAGCAGGGGCGTTGTCGTCTCAATAAGAAGGAACCCCGCGGACGACGCGGGGTTCGCAAGGAGGAGTTCGATTGGAGGCGAGGCTTAGTCGTAGAGCGCGGCGGCGACGCTGGGCGTGATCTCCCGGATGAGCTTCTGCTTGATGCCGTCGCCGAAGTCGACGAAGTCGTCGGCGTGCATCGCGAAGCTGCCCGGGCCGGTCGGGAGGTTGTCGGCGTACCACGCCTCCAGGCCCGACGTGTTCCCGACGGAGATCGCGTTGAGCGTGACGCCGTTGTCGCTGATGCTGGTCATGGTCTGGTCCCAGTCGTACCCGCTGGTGCCGTCGTCGTCATCGTCGTCGTCGTCATCGTCGTCGTCGCGGTGGGCGGCCGAGTAGATCTCGCAGATGCCGTCCCCGGACACGTCGATGACCATGCGCGAGGAGGCGATGGTGTTGTTGGTCAGGTCGGCGACGGCCCAGTCCAGCGCGGGGGCCATGTCGGTGCCGCTGCTGAATGGGCGGGCCATGCCCTCGATCACGGTGCTGAACGCCTCGCAGTCGGCGGCGTCGCGGAGGACGTACCAGCTGCTGGCCTGGAGCTGGTTGTGGTTGGACCAGTACGCGAGCCGGACGGCGACCCCGTCCCGCGACGCCACGGCCGCCTGGACGTCCGTGTCACGGAACGCGTCGATGTAGCCCTGCCGCTGCAGCGCGAACTCGGTGTTGTCGATGCTGCCCGAGGAGTCCACGAGCATGACCAGCTCCATCGACGCGGTGGTCGTGGTGGTCTGTGCGGACACGGCGGCGGCGCCGCAGGCGAGGGCGACACCGGTCAGGGTGGTCGCGGCACGGAAGGGGTTGCGGGTGGGTGAGGTCATGGCGTGCTCCTGATCGGGTGGTATGAGGACGCCCCGAACAACGGATACAGCTGGTGTCGACGCCACCGTCGGCGATTGATTTTGCGTGGCGGCCACCGGGCCCTGTCGGCTGCAAAAGCCTGCGAAACCGCGTCGGGGTGTGAAGCGGTGACGGTTGTAACGGCCGAGGCCCGGTTCAAACCGGCCGGTAATGACAGGACCCCGCCAACGAGGCGGGGTCCGGGGGAGGTGTCGGTCTGGTGTGAGTGTCAGTCGTAGAGCGGCTCGCTCATGGTGAGCGTGGCGTTCTGGAGCTTGGTCACGAAAACGATGCCTTCGCAGTCGACCATGGGAAAAGTGCCGGGGTAGGCGTGGGCGTCGCCGTTGGCGGGGTTGAGCACAAGGAGCTGGTCCCGGTCGTCGCTGAAGGCGAAGAGCACGCCGTCGGCGGTCCACGAGGCCGGGATGCCGGGCATGGTGACCTCCGGGGCGTTGTCGCCGAAGGCGTACTCGAGCGCCTCGGTCTTGCCGAAGGTGTGGGAGTTGAGCTGCGTCTCCGAGCCATCGGCGTTGATGCGGTACACGTCGTCGGACTTGATGCCGAAGACCGTGCCGTCTGGTCCCTGAGTGACGCCGGCGTAGCCACGGGCGAGGTTTTGGACGACCGTGCCGGCTCCCGTGGCGGGGTCGATGTCGATCATGGCGGCGTGGGTCGACAGCGTGGCGCGGATCTTCCACGAGCCCGAGCCGGTGTCGAAATGTGCCATCATGCCGTCGACCTCGACGGGCGTGCCGCTGATCTCCAGCACGCGGCTGGCGTAGACGGTGGCGGCGGCGGTGACCGGGTCGATCTTGACCAGACGCCAGCGGTCGTCGCCCTGGCGGGGCACGGTGTAGAGCCCGGCGTTGGGCCCAGCGGGGATGTGCACGAGCGATTCCATGTCGCGGACGGCCTGCCCGGCGGCGTTTGTCACCACCCCCACGGTCTCGTAGCTGTCGGTTTCGAAGCGGTACCGGACCAACTGGTCGGTGTCGGCGTCGATCGCGTACATGAGCAGGTCGGCGGCCGTCGTCGTGGCGGTCGGGTTCGCCGCGGCGAACGGGGCGGGCGCCAGGGCGGCGGCGGCGACGAAGGCGGTGAAGAAGTTGGTTTTCATCGTGGGCTCCCGGCATTGGTGTGCGGACGGCCACAACAACGGATACGCCCGGCGCCCACGCCACCGTCGGCGATTGATTTTGCGCGACCGCCACCGGGCCCTGTCGGCTGCAAAAGCCGGCGAAGCCGCGTCGGGGTGTGAAGCGGTGACGGTTGTAACGGCGGGCTCGGGGCCTAACGCCGGCGCCGGGTCAGCACGGCGGTGCCGAGCAACGCCCCCAACACCGCCGGTTCGGGCACGTTGGTCCCGGCGAAGTCGGGCGCGTTGGTGCTGCCCCAGTTCTGGAGCACGCGGTCGAGCTCGTCCTGGTCGACCTGGCCGGAGGGCAGGTCCTGGTCCCAGCCGGAGGGCGGGCCGGCGAAGTCGACGTTGACGCCCCAGTTCTGGAGGACGAGGTCGAGGTCGCCCTGCTCGACCGTGCCGTTGTTGTTGTAGTCGCCGAAGAGCGGCAGGAACGCGGTCGGGTCCCAGAAGACCTCGTCGAGGTAGACCTGGGCGTCGGCGTTCCCGAAGAACTGGATCGAGTCGAGCGTGACGCGGTCGCCGTCGATGACGCCGTTGCTGAAGCCGGTCCAGGTCTCCCAGAAGTCGTCCTCGTCGAGGAACCACTCGTAGCGGTGCCACTGGTTGTCGGCGATGACGTCCTGCTTGATGCCGCGGTCGCCGGTGCCGGGGTCGTCGATGGCGAGGGCGACCTGGAGCCCGGGGTCGTCCGTCTTGAGGTAGAACCCGACAGAGCCGGTCGCGTTGAACTGCAGGTTGGCGATGCGTTCGGCGGCGGTGTTGAAGCCGCTGATGTCGGAGTATTTCGCGCCGGCGACGTGGCGGAGCAGGAAGTCCTCGCCGGACGATTCGTCGTAGGTGATGTCGATGAGTTGAGAGTGGGTGCCGGTGAACGCTTCGGCGCTGGTGCGGTCGGCGGTGGAGCCGGCGACGTTGGCGGTGGTGCTGCCGGAGAAGGTGGGGCTGCGGTGGAAGACGCCCTCGTGGCCGTTGATGATGCCGTCGGAGGCGCGGCCCGAGCCGTAGTTGTCGAAGTTGGTGAGCGTCTTGTAGCCGAGGGACACCCCGGTGCCCGCGGTCTCGACGGTGCGGAGCTGGATGTCGGCCCCGTAGTAGTACTTCAGGATGTCGAGGTAGTTGGTGGAGTTGTCGGAGAGGTAGTCGGCGCCGTTCTGGCTCTTGGCGCCGCGGTTGGGCCAGTTGGGGTTGGTGGGCGTGCCCTGGAAGCCCAGCGGCGTGCCGGTGTTGAACCCGCCGGAGAGGTTGTTGCTGTAGGTGTAAGTGACCCACTGCTCGGTGGAGGTCGGGTCGGAGTCGAAGGGGTCGACGATCACGTCGGGGACGTTGTCGAGGTTCTCGAACCCGGTCGGGATAGCGCCGGCGACGTAGAACGAGGCGATGAGCACGTCGCGCTCGAAGCCGATGTTGTCGCGGACCCAGAGGATCTCGCCCTCGGTGGCCTGGGCGGCGGCGAGGTGGATCGGGGCGGGCGGCAGGCCGTTGATCTCGTAGACCTGGTCGTTGGTCCCGTTGTCGATGAACCCCTTGTTGTCCATCTGGTAGTAAGCGAAGGTCCGGGCGGCGACGGCCTGGGCCTTGAGCGCCTCGAAGGACGCGAGCCCGTTCTCGGCCTGCACGACGTTGGGGACGTAATCGAGTTCGGTCTCGACGTTGCCGAACCCGGTGACGTTGATGAACGGTCGGGCGTTGAACTCGGACTGCGCCGCGGCCAGCGACGCAGGACCCAGCAGAGCGGCGATGGCGAGGGCGACCGTGAGGCCGGGCGTCAGGGCGGGGCGGCGGCGGAACAGCGGTGCCATCAATCGGGCCTCCGGGGCTGAGGGGGGGCTCGGGCTCGGCGGGGGATACACGGGACCGAAGGGTGTCGACCGCCGATGAGTTCTATAAGTTTACCCCGAAACCCGGAAAAACCCAGCAGAAATGCGGCTGCCGGTGCCGACCCGGTCGAAAAGGCACTCCAACGACAGAAAGCCCACGGCCTGAGACCGTGGGCTTTGTGCAACGCGTTGTAGCCGAGTTTTCCGCCGTCCAGGGCTCAGAAGCGGATGCGGATGCCGACTTCCAGGCTGTGGATCAGGTCGTCGTCGATGACCAGGCCGTTGTAGTCCGCCTCGTCGAAGACGCGGAGCCGGTACCCGCCGGTCAGGGCGACGTGCTCGTGGACGTGCAGCGTGAGCCCGGCCATGGCCTGGTAGGTCACGACCCAGACGTCCTCGCCGCTGGAGGTCCCGCCGCCGATGAACCCGATCGTGTCGAACTCGAAATCGGCGAAGGTCGCCCCGATCCCGGCCCCGAGGTACAGGTCCAGGATGTCCGCGAAGATCGGCAGGTCGTAGTACCCGTTGACCATCAGCGAGACGTAGTCGGCCTCGCCCTCGACCAGCGTCCCGCCGAGTTCGGCGTCGTTGGACCACAGCGACGCCTCGCCCTCGAAGCGGAAACCGAAGAGGTGGTACCCCAAGGCTAGGCTGCCGGAGGTCACGTCGTCGTACTCCCACTCCGGGTCGGTGATCGGCCCGGTTACGGGGTTGTTGATGTCGGTGTCGCGGTCGAACACGAACCCGGCGCTCCCGGCGAGGTAGATCTTTCCGTCGTACGGGCTGTTGAGCAGTTGCGGCGCGGCGGGCGCGGCGAACAGCAGGATCACCAGGATCAGGACCGAGGTCAGCAGCAAACGGGAAACGGGCATGGCACACACTCCGGTGGAGAGTCGGGAGTCCACCGGTGGCATCGACGTGGCCGGTCGCGCAGTTCATGCGGGTCGTGCGAGCCGTTCAACGGGTTATCAGACGGCGAGCCGTGTCATGACCGCATCGGGTCAGCGCTTGATCTGGCTGAGGATCGTCCGGTCGGTGATCTTGGTGTCATCGGCGAGCAGGAAGGCCTTACTAAGGATGATCGACAGCGTGCGGTCGCCCTCGAAGGGCAGGAACACCTTGCCCGCCGGTCCCTTCACGTCGCCGCGGCCGGGCACGATGCAGAGGTACTGGTCGTTGGGCTCCATGAGGATGTTGCCGCTGCCCAGGTGGATCTTGTAGGTCCGCACGTCGCCCCGGACGACGAGGAACCTGGCGGTGAACGAGCAACGGTCGGCGATCTTGAGCCGGGGAACGAGGCGTTCCAGGATTTCCTTGCGGGTGGTGGCGGTGCCGGAAAGGTCGCCGAAGGAGTAGCTCTGCCAGTAGTCGCGGAAGCGTCCCTCGGGGCCGCCGTCTTCCCAGGTGGGGTCGTTGCCGACGGAAGCGACGCCGACGAACAGGTCCACGTCGCGCATGACCTCGCTGAAGACCAGGGGCGGGATCTGGTCGAGCGGGACGGCTTCGGGGGCGTCTTCGCCGCGGTACCGGCTCCAGGTGTAGCCGCCCCCGCCGGCGTGGGCGTAGTTCTGAGCGGTCCCCAGCGGGTAGAAGCGCACCTGGTCGGTGGCCAGGCGGAGGAACGTGCCCGTCTCGTTCGTGTCGGTGCCGTAGTCATCGCCGATGCCTTCGACCCAGAACTCGGCCCGCAGGTCCCACTCGGGCAGTTCCAAGGTGGCGGGCGGGTACTCGTCGTCGACGAGGAGGCGGAGGGAGTTCTTCCAGCCGCGCACGCCGCAGAGCGCGTTGAACTGGTGCTGCTTGATGACGTGCGCCGCGAAGCGGTTTGAGTACACATTCGTGTTGCGCTCGGCGTCGGTGAGCAGGTACACCTCACGGTGGGCCTGCTTGAACGGCTGCTTGATCTGCCGGTTTTCGAAGAACGCACGCCAGGCAAGGATGTCGGCCTCGGCGTTCCCGACCGGGTGCCAGAGCGCGACGGCGCAGGCGCGATCAACGGACACGGGATGGCCTTCGGCGTCGACAAGGCCGTCGTCGAGCCAGGTCGCCGTGGTGGCCTTGCCCTCGTGCGTGAGCGTCCAGATCAGCCGGCGGGCCAGCGCGCCGACCAGCGGGTGGTTCAGGTAGTGCTCGGCCCACACGTCGTACGCCCACGACTTCTGTTTCAGGTGCATCAGATCCAGCCGGTCACGCTGCGCGGGCAGGATCTTCTGGATGTCTTTTGCGGCGGCCTTGAGTTCCTTGAGGTCGTCGGCGTGGTCGTCCTTGACGGCCTTTGGCACGGACTTCTGCGGCTTCCCGTCCGGTTTGATCCAGCGAAGCTCGGTCGTCCCCGTGCCGGTGACGTGGAGTTCGGTGGTGAAGTCGCCGAAGGCCTCACGGCGGACGCCGACGCCCGTCAGGCCGTACTCGGGCACGGCCATCTCCTCGACTTCGTCCGCGGGGACGCCGAGGCGGTCGGCGGCGGCGTGCATGGCCTTGTCGATCTGCTTCTGCACCGACTTGTTCTTGATCTTCGAACGCAGGATCGCGAGCTGACCGACGGCGAGCGGGCGGTCGATCTGGCCGAGCGCCCAGACCGCGGCGTTGGTCACCTTGCCGCAACGCGGGCCGTACTCGGGGATTTTGCGTTGGCCCGAGACGCCGACCTTGGTCACGGTGCGGATGAGGTCGTCGTTGGCAACGAGCGTGGCGATCCAGAGCAGGCCTTTCATCAGGTCCGCGTTGGCCTCATCGACGCGCCACTCCGAGCGGGGCCAAGCTTCGTCCGGCGTCTCGGACGCGGGCAGGTCGAACGCGTCGCCCCACACGACCAGCGCCGAGGTCACCAGGTCTTCGGGCAGCGGCTCGAGGCGCGCTTGCGCTTCTTTCAGCCAAGCCTTCGAAGGCTTCCCACCCTCGGCGGTGGCGGCGTGGGTGAGGAACGACGTCATGGCCGAGCGGTAGGCGTCGTCGAGCTGCTGAAGATCGTCGTGCAACCGTTTCGCCCACGGCTGATCGAGATCAATCCGGAAGTCTTCTTCGAGCTCTTCGCCGAGAAGCTCGGCGATCCGCTTGGCCAATCGCTGGGCGGCCTGGTTCGATCGGCCGCTGGGTCGGAGGTGATAGCGCAGCTGATTCTGCAGATCGATCGAGAGCGGGTGGTCCTTGGCGAAGCGTTCGACGGCTTTGACCGCGTACCCGACGGGGCCGTAAGGCCCGGCCCACCGGAGCAGGCGGACAAGGTCGTCGTCGGTCAGCGGCAGCTTGCGCGGGATCAGACCCGAGATGACCTGTCCGTGGTATCCGTACTGCGGGTGGCTGCCGAGCTTGCCCGCGCGGTCTTCGATGAAGCGCAGCGCGTAGGAGACGAACTCGGCCTGGCCTTCGGCGGGCAGGGCGTTGACCTCTTCCTGCGTGGCGTAAAAGACCTCGTTCTTCCGGGCCCAGTCTTCCGTGGAGGTGTTTAGCCCTTGAAGCTTGTAGACCGCCGACACCGCCGGCGAAGGGTTGCTCGGCATTTGATCGAAAGTCTTCTTTTTCTTTCCGAAGCCCAGAACCATGACTCATCCCCCCACCAGCGGCGTGAGCTTGAGAAAGCTCACCTCGGTGCCCTTGGTGAGTTCGACGGTTTGGTCCAGCGACTCGGCTTGTTGCTCGTCGATCAAGATAATGATCGCGTTGGACTCGAACGCTTCGACGGCCTTGTCGTACTGCGGCTTCCAGTCGATCAGCCGAGGCTTCTTGAGCTTGTAGCCGTTGAGGGTTTGCTCGGCGTCGGTGGGTTGCACCAGGCCGCGGAACACCGGGGCCTGGGCGAGGTTGAGGTTGTGGTCCTGGACTTCCTGGTAGACGCGTTCGCGGATGAGTTCACGGACGGTGATGCGTTCGGTCGGGAAGGTGAGTTCGATGGCGTCGTGGCGGTCGCCGGTGGTCGACTCGTCGCGGACGGTGAGGGTGACGGGCATGTCGGGCTCCCGGGAGGCGGTCGCCAGAAGGTACCCGGCGGCGCGTTTCAGTCCAAGGGTTGGGCGCCGATCTTCACCGTGACCGTGTGTTCGGCGCCGGGCGCGACGCTGACGGCGTTGTCGGCGATGCAGCCGGACTCGACGCACACGAACCGCGGCCACTCGTCGTCGCCCAGGTCGGCCATGCGTGACGCCTTCTCCGGCCAGGGGTTCCACACGACCGTGGACTTCGCGCCGGCCTTGCTGACCGTCACCTTGCGGTGCCAGCCCGGGTCGTGGATCACGACGTCGGCGTCGGTGTTGACGTACACGCGGTCGGTCTCGCCGGTGAACCGCAGCGGCTCGGCCTCCTGCATCTTCCGCGCCCGGTTCTGCAGGTTGTCAAGGTAGTCCGTGTCTTCGAGCCCAGCGACGGCGACGTCGTGGATGTCGGACACGGCCAGGTAGGTGTGCAACGCCAACTCGAACGAGCGCGGCGCGTCGGTCGTGTTCGTCGCCGTGAAACGCAGCCGCAGGTCGCGCCCGGCCTGCACGTCGTATCGGCACTGCCAATGGTCCGTCCGAGTCTGGAGTTCGGCGGTCAGGCCGTCGTGGCTGGTGGCATTGGCGGCGACGAGTTCCCAGGCGCGTTGACGGACCAGGCCGTGCGAAGGCGCGCCGGGGTCGTCGGCGTGGGGTCCGAACCAGGGGAAGCAGATCGGCACGCCGCCGCGGATGGGCTTGGCGGCGTTGAAGACCGCGTGGTCGCTGCACCACAGCAGCGGCTGGTCGAGGCCGGCGGGGTGGTGCTCGGCGAGCGTGGCGCCGTGGAGGTAGAGCGCGGCGTAGCCGGCGGCGGTGTCGGCCACGAGCGCGGGCTGGTCGCCCCGGGCGGGTGTGGGGGTCAGCGGCACGGCAAGCCCCTTTCGTGCGGCCTCGAATGGTTCATTCGGTGCCCACGCCAGTGTAGAGATTCTCCGGTGATGCGATGTCGTTGCGGTGTCTTTCTGCCCTCCCTTGGGGAGGGGCCGGGGGAGGGTGCGCCACGCTTCGCGGTGTTCGTCTTTCCGGCACCATCGAGCACCCTCCCCTAACCCCTCCCCGAAGCAGGAGAAGATCGGTACACGGGTTTGGATCGAATCTCGCGGCGGGGTCATCCGTCGCCAGGGGCAGGGACAGGGGCAGGGGCGCGGGCTTGGTTCTAGACTGCGGCGATGTTCTACCGGCTGACGTGCCCGGCGTGTCGGCAGGGCGGCGAGCACCTGTTCGTCCGCCTTGGCGCCGTCGTGTCCTGCCCCAGTTGCTCCCACACCTGGCGCATCGAGGCGGCCCACGTCACGCGGATCAACCCGCCGCCGCGGGCGGCCGGAGGCGCGGGCGGCCCCGGAACGCCCGGCCCCGCCGAAGCCGTCGAGGCGCCGCGCGTCCTGCCGCCACGCGTCGCGTCTTCGTCGTCGGGCGACACCGCCATGGTCGGGCTCTCCGGCCTGTCCGAGGTCATGCGGCACGGCGGGGACGCCACCGGCCCCAACGGCAACGATGACGACCCCGTCAATGGCGGCGTGTTCGTCCCACCCCCCGCGGCCGGCCGGGTCCCGGGCCAACCGGTGGCCGACGCCGGTCTGGTCTCGACGGCCCGCCAACGCGCGATCAACGCCGACCGCCGCCGACGCCGCAACGCGCTGCTCGCCTTGGTGCTCGGGTTGACGGTGATGGTCGGGACGCTGGGCAGCCTGGTCGCCGTGATGGCTCAGCGGGAGAACGCCCGGCAGGCGGCGCTGGGCGCGTTGCAGGGCCTGCCGATCGCCGAGCGCGCCGCGGTCGTCTTGCCGTTGGGCGACGACCGGCTGGCGAACCCGCAGCGCGCGGGCGTCCGCCTCGAGCCCCAGCCCAGCGACGACCCGGCCGTGTTGCCGCTGCGGTTGAGCACGACCGAGGCCGTGATCGATGCGCCCGTCGAGATCCTGATTGCCGCGGCGAAGGACGGCCGACCGACACACGCCTGGGTCGTGATCGACGACCGCCCGCTAACCGCCGACCAAGACCTGGGCCTGATCGTCCGCCTGCCCGGCGCGCCCGGCGCGCCCGAGACGCGTTGGGTGATCCGCCCGCTCCGGCCCGCGGGGTGGGACACGCACGGCATTGCTCAGGGCCCCAACGACACCGCGGCCGACCCGGACGCCCCCGACGACGGCAAGAGCGACCCGGCCCTCACGCCCGACCCCGAGATGGAACCCTTCGAGTAGCCGGCGTCACCGAGGCGAACCCGAACGGCCGAACCCAGGCGTCGGGCCGGCGTAACCTGCTGTCCGGAACCTGGTGCTCCCCCGGCTTCTCGCCCCGACCCGCTGAACTTCCCACCGCCGCGGCATGCTCATCTTCCCCATCAGCACGGACCGCCGCCTCAAGCGCACGCCGTGGGTGAACTACGGCCTGATCGCCGCGAACATCCTCGTGTTCCTCTTCACCGAGCGCTCGATCCAACAGATCGACGAGCTGCTCTACCAGTACCAGCTGCAGATCGCCAACGGCGTCGCCGACCGCCAGGACCTGCTCGCCATCCGCGACGCCCACCCGGTCTACCAGGCGTACCTCCAGCCCGGCTTCCCCGAACTCCGGCAGTTCTTCAGCTACCAGTTCCTCCACGCCGACCTCTGGCACCTGCTGGGCAACATGCTGTTCCTCTACGTCTTCGGCAACGCCGTCGAGGACCGGCTCGGCAAGCTCGGGTACCTGTTCTTCTACCTGGCCGGCGGCGTGGTCGCGGGGCTGGCACACGTCATGACCTCCGAGGCCCCGGTGCTCGGCGCGTCGGGCTCGGTCGCCGCGGTCACCGGCGCGTTCCTCGCGTTCTTCCCGCTGACCAACATCACGCTCGGGTACTGGTTCATCTTCATCTTCGACACGTTCGTCGTCTCGGCGATCGTGCTGATCCTGTTCCGCGTCGCGCAGGACTTCATCTTCAACCTCAGCGGCATCGGGAACGTGGCGTACATGGCGCACCTCGCCGGTTACGCGTACGGGTTCGCGGCGGCGATGGGCGTGCTGCTGGTGCGCGTGCTGCCGCGCGAGCCCTACGACATGCTCACGATGCTCGAGCACCGCCGGCGCAAGCGCGCGTTCCAGAAGCAGCACAAGGACGGCTACCACCCTTGGGAGTCGGCGCTGCCCGGCAAGGGCGAGGCGCCGCCTAAACCCGGCGACGCCGGCGAGATCACTCCGGAGCAGCAGCAGATCATGGACCGCCGCGCCGCGATCAGCCGGATGGTCGCCGACCACGACTACCGCGCCGCCGCCGACGCCTACGCTGAGTTGCTCGACGAACACCCCGAGCAGACGCTGCCGCAGCAGAGCCAGCTCGACGTCGCCAACCAGCTGATGAAGGACGAACGGCACGTGCTCGCCGCGCGGGCTTACGAGCTGCTGCTCTCCAAGTACCCGACCTACGGCGACGTCGGGCAGGTCAAGCTCATCCTCGGCTTGATCTACGCCCGGTACCTCGACCAGCCGCAACGCGCCCGCGAGCTGCTCGACGCGGCGGTCCCCCGGCTCAACGGCAACGAGCGCGCCTTGGCCGACTCGGTGCTTGCGGAACTACGGCGGTCCTGACGGGCTCCGCGTTCAAACCTGAAGCCCGTCCAGCGACCCTAAACCCAGCGGCTCGCGCACGAAGAACGGCTCCGCGTACGCCACGCCGATCCGCGACCCCATGAACCCGTTCTGTTGCCGGACCCACTCGACCACCGCGCGGTTCTGCTCGGGGATCACGAACTGCGTCTCGTACGCCTTGATCGAATCGATCTTCACGTCGATCTGCTCGGAGATGTCGATCAGGAAGCTCGGCTGCGGCACGATCCGCAGGTGTGTCGCGAAGTAGTAGATCAGCCGCTTCGGGTAGATCGGCTCGCCCGGGATGTCGACCTTGGTCAGCTTGGCGTCAAAACGCGCGTCCTCGACGATGCGCGTTGTCGCGATGTGGTCCGGGTGGGCGTCCTCGAAGTACGGCACGAAGACCAGTTCGCTTTGTTGTTGCCGGATCACCGCGGCCACTTGGTGCCTTGCGTCGAGGCTGTGCGTGATTTGCCGGTTGATCAAACCGAGCAGCTCACGCGTAACGTTGCCCGTGCCGGCGTCGAGGATCGCCGTGGCGGCGTCCCACTCGCGCTCGCGTTGCTCGGGCGAGCCGTGCGGCGTGGGCTCGCCGTTGCACATGTCGAGGATGTGGACTTTGTGGCCCTGCTGCGCGAGTCGGGTGATGGTGCCGCCCATACCGAGCTCTTGGTCGTCCGGGTGCGGGCCGACGACGAGGATGTTCATGGGGTTGCTCAACTGCTGGGTGTGGTTCCTTGTCCGACGAACGCACCACGCCGAACGCCGGGCGAGTGTTCCCGTGTCGGCCGCGCGGTCTTGGTCAGACGCTCCGTTCCGCGGCGTGTTTCGGGTTCTCGACGGGGCGTTCGAACTTCCACGGCCCCGCGCCGCACTCGGGGCAGGACGTCGGCGGGTCGCGCTTCACCTGTGCGTCTTGCGGGGCGCCGAGGGCTGCTTGGCACTGCGGGCAGAACAGGAACGTGCCGTCGTCGGCCAGGTGCTCGACGACGAACCGCCGATACGCGTGCTTGTAGTTGCTCGACGCCTTGAACAGCGCGATCACAAACGTCAGCAGCCCGATGGCGACCGCGATGCCGACGACCTCGCGCCGCCCGGCCTGCTCGCCGATGATGACGCCGACGATCAGCACCGCGACGCTCAGGCCCGCGGCGATGCGGAGCTTGGCGTCGGCCCGCTGGTAGTCGACGTCGACCCGCTTCTTCCACAGGTCGTGGATCAGCCGGGCGGCCTGCCGCTGCGTGTAGCGGACGGGTTGGTGGTCGGCGGTGTTCGTCATGCGTCGTCCGGCCGGTGCACGAGCCGATCATAGAGGCCGAGCAGGTCGCGGTTCATCCGCTCAGCGCTGAAGCGATCGCGGACGTGGCGTCGGCCTTGTTCGACGAGGCGTTCGCGCAAGACGGCGTCCGTCAGCAGCGTTGCGATGGCATCCGCGAGCTCCGCGGTGTCGCCGAGCGGGACGAGCAATCCTGTTTCGTCGTGCACGCATACCGACGGGATCCCGCCGACGTCGTAGCCTACGACCCCGCACCCCGCCGCGAGCGCCTCGACGAGCACCCGGCTCTGCCCCTCCTGGTAACTCGGCAGCACGCAGACGTCGATCGCCCGGTACACGGCCGGCATCTCGTCGAACGGCACGAGATTGAGCATCGTGACGCGATCCCGGTGCGGCGACTTGGCGACCGCATGCTCGACGGTTGCGCGATCGAAGCCGTCACCGACGAAGATCACTTGTGCTTCCGGCGCCCGTCCGACAATCTGCGGCAACGCGTCGAGCAGGTCGCGGTGTCCTTTGAGCGGGTCGAGCCTGGCGACGAGTCCGATCACCGGTGCGTCGGGATTCAGGCTGAGCTTTTGCTTCGCTCGTTCACGGGGCAGGTCGATGGCGAACCGATCAAGATCAACACCGCTGGGGATGACGGTGAAATTCTCGCGTGGGGCGATCTGCTTCTCGATGAACGCATCCACCATTTCCGGAGCGATCGCGACGAGGTGGTCGCACCGTTTGGCGGCGTAGCGTTCGAGCGCAACGTAGAGCCGGTGGATTAACGGGTGTTGGCACGCGTGGAACGGCAGGCCGTGGACGGTGTGGAGGACGAGTGGCAGGCCTCGCCGTTTGTCGCCCAGCAGTGGGCCCACCGGTCGCCCCGTCTCACCGATCATGAGGCCCCCCTGTAACGGGGACTTCGCTCGCCACGCCGCTGCTCTGACGATGACGCCCGCCTTGCTGGAGTGCGAATGCACGACGTCGGGCCTGATCTCTTGAATGAGTCGACGCAGTCCGCGGTAGCACTGCCAATCCGATAGCGGCGCCAGTTCTCGCACCAGCGTCGGGACTTCGTGAAGCGTTGCGCCGGTCGCTTTCGCCTCGTCGAGCAGCGAGCCCTCGGGGCCGTGGATCGGGCCGTAGGCGAGGTGGACGTCGTGCCCGGCCTCGACCTGCGCGGCGCAGGACATCACGGTGTTCTGCTGCGCCCCGCCGAGGATCAGCCGCGTGATGACGTGAAGGATCCGCAAGACGGGTTTTTAACCGCAGATGGATGCCGATGCACACGGATCAAGAGTGCGGAACGCTTAACGATGCATCCTCGATTATCCGTGTTCATCTGCGGTTTCAACTGTGTCGGCGTCTTCGTCTTGCCGGTACTTGATCCACTCCAGCACCAAGCCGCTTGCGGGTAGGGTCGGCCCGGCGTTGGCGCGGTCGTTGGTGTGGAAACAATGTCGGACGGTGTCGTAGCGCAGCCGGCCGCGTCCGATGTCGACGAGCGTGCCGGCGATAATGCGGACCATGTTGTAGAGGAACCCGTTGCCGGAGACGACGACGTGTAGTTCGGGCCCGGTGGGCAGGTCGTGTTGCTCGACACGGCAGTCGTGGATCGTTCGCACGGTGGATTGCCGGCCGTGCTTTGCGGCGGCGAACGCCGAGAAGTCGTGTTCGCCGACGAAGTCGCGCGCGGCGTCCTGCATGAAGGGCAGGTCCATCGGCTCGTAGCCGTGGTACACGAGGTGCCGGATGCCCAGCGGCTTGCGGCGTTCGGTGAACACGCGGTAGCGGTACTGCTTGGAGACGACGTCCTGGATGACGTTGAAGCCGGGCGGCGCGAGCTCGGCACGGACGACGTCGATGTCGTCGGGCAGCCGGCCGGAGGTCGCGCGGGCGAGGCGGTCGACGGGGACGGGCGTGTCGGCGTCGAACTGGGCGCACTGCCCGAGCGCGTGGACGCCCGAGTCGGTGCGCGACGCGCCGAGGACGTTGACCTTGCCGGTCGCGGGGCGGACCACCTCACGGACGGCGCGTTCCACCTCTTCCTGCACGGTGGGCATCACGGTGCCGTCGGGCAGGTGCTGTTTCTGCCAGCCGCAGTAGCGCGAGCCGTCGTAGGCGAGGGTGAGCTTGTAGCGCTTCGGGTCGGGCATGCGACAGACAGGCTATATCCCGAGGCTCGTGAAGTACCCGCGGTACAGCGTGAGCCCGCCGGCCGCGACGGTGACGACGAGCGTGATGCCCGCCGCGATACGGGTGCCTCTTGACTTTGCCGCGACGAGTACACACACGCCAAGCGCTGCGTTCAGCGGCACGAGCGCGTACTGGAGACAGCCCACCGTTCCGACCAAGTCACGCAAGCGGTTCCAGGCGCGGCCTTCGGCCAACTCGCGGCCGAGGTCGGCCCGTTCGGACGGGGCAAGCTGCATCGCGGCAAGCGACTCGGTGTCCATGTCAAGCTCGCCCCGAGCGAGAGCGATGTCTGTCCGGAACTGCCGCTCGATTACTTGATCCGAGGTGGCCCGCCACTTCTTGGACTCACCGCTCTGTACGCTCGCCATGGGCAGGACACTCCCGGCGGCGTGGTTGGCCCACTCGATCCGAGCGGAGGTTAAAGCAATCCAAGCGGTGAGGACGGCCAGCACGACGACCGGCCACCGCGGCGGACGTTTGTCACCGTTGGCTTTCACGCTTCCATCTCTGCCGGGTCGATCCCGCGCTCTTCGCACCACGCGCGGTACGCAATCGGGCTGACCTCGCTGGGCTTGATCTCGCTGCGGCCGCCCCAGAAGACGTTGGTGTAACTCACCGGGACGCCCTCGGCTTCGAGGTGGTCGTCGATGGCGGCCTTGTGGGCGAGGACGGCGTCCTTTTCGGTGCCGTGCGAGACGCCCATGAGGTTGACGTCGCCGAACGCCGGGCCGCCCTGCCGCCAGTACGCGTGGGTCATGCAGTGGAACCGGCCGACCTCGCGCCCGGCACGGACCTCCATGCCGTCGGGCACCTTCCAGTGGAACAGCGCGTTGAACCGGGTGACGCGTTGGCCGTCGGCGTGGCGCTTGACGTGTTCGAGGAAGGTCGAGAACCGACCAACGACGCCCAAGTTCTGGAGTTGTTCCGCGACGGCGCAGAAGTCGTCGAGCGGTTCGCCCGCTTCCTCGGCCCGGCCGACCCAGACGCTGTCGGTATCCAGCGCGGCGCGGAGTTCGTCCGGGGTGAACTCGCGCTTGAGCGCGACGAGGACGCGCCACTGCCGGTCGTCGAGGTCGACGACGGTGGTGTCGAGCACCCGCCCGGGTTCGTCGGTCTTGTCGCCGGGCTGTAGCTGTTTGCGGCGGACGTGCCCGACGCCGAGCGCAAAGAGCTTCTTGGCGGGCAGGAGTTGGAAGCGGTCCGCGCCGGTCTGCTCGGCGAGGTAAGCGCAGTGCCTCGCGAGTGAGAACGGCTTGGGGACCTTGACGGTGGTCCAGAGCTTGTAGGCGGAGCCGGGCGTCTCCTTGTCGGTGGTGCGGAGGACGACGTGCCCGGAGAAGGGGTCTTCCCGGAACATGAAGTCGAACGCGTCGTTGAGTTTCTTGGGCGGGACGCTCCACGCGACGAGCGCGCCCGGCGCGAGCGACGTGGCGAGCAGGGTCTGGCGGACCCGTCGGATGGTGCCGGCCTCGAGCATCGCGGCGAGTCGTTCGGCGACGACCGATAACTCGACCTCGGCCTGCTCGGCGATCTGTCGCAGCGGTCGGCGGTGGAACCCTTGCACGCGGTCTTCGGAGACGGCGAGGATCGCGGCGTTGACCGGGTCGGTGACGGAGGTGGGCGTGTCGGGGGCGTGAGTCGGGGCGGGCGCGTCGGGCATGAGACGTGGATGGTAGGGGCGGCGGGCTCGGCGTCGGGTGGGGCGCGGTTTCTTTGGCTGCGGACCGGGGGGTTGGTCGATGGTGCGTGGGTCGCAGGGAGGCGCCGCATGCGTTGGGAAGTTGCCGGTTCCGAT
Source organism: Phycisphaera sp. (assembly GCA_028285385.1). GTDB lineage: Bacteria > Planctomycetota > Phycisphaerae > Phycisphaerales > Phycisphaeraceae > CAZIXN01. Next base: position 4,434 of record JANQPR010000035.1, on the reverse strand, counting down.
AAGGCGTGCCCCTTTCACGACGTGGACGATCCGCGTTGCGCCCGCCGATGGAGTCTGGCCCGGCTGCACGAGGCCTTCGAGGTGTGTCTCGGGGGCCAGCACCTGACGTGCCCGACTTATCACCGCCTCTGCTGGGAGCAACAGGGTTTTGAGCCAGAGCCCCTCCGCCAATCCGATGCCGCGTCGCCAGCCGTTGCCCTGGGCCAAACCGGACCCGAGCGAGTCGACCCCGTCGTCCGACTCACCGTCGCCGGCCAAGCCGTCCCTGATGGGGGTGCCGGGCACGCCGACGCTGCGGTTGACCACGGCCAACGAGGATGGGTCGGCCAAGCGGCCCGTCTCGCGTTTCGACGCACCGGTTCGTGACTTCCTGACGCACTGCAAGGTCGAGTGCGGCTTCACGCCGGCCACGATCGCCGCGTACGCCGCGGACCTGCGCGACCTGTGGGTGTGGATGGTCAAGCAGCAGTGCCGGAGTTGGGAAGACCTCAGTTTCGAGCGCATCACGCAACACCTCAAGGCGCTGCAGGACAAAGGCCTGGCCGTGTCGTCCATCGCCCGGCACGTCGCGACGCTGCGGGTGTTCTGCCGGTTCCTCAAGAGCAACGACCACATCACCGTCGACCCGGCGGAAGAGCTCAGCCAGCCCGCGCGGTGGAAGAAGCTGCCCAACGTGCTCGGCCGGGAAGAGATGAACCAGCTGCTGGCCGCGCCGGACGCGGACTCGGGCTTGTATCTGCGGGACGTCGCGTTGTTGGAGCTGCTCTACGCCGGGGGCCTGCGGGCGTCGGAGGCGGCGAACTTGGCCGTGGACGGCGTGCACCGGGACCTGCACGTCGTGCGCGTCATGGGCAAGGGCAACAAGGAACGGATCGTGCCCATCGGCGGGCCCGCGCTGCGGGCGCTGGAGCGTTACCTGGACGAGCTGCGGCCGGATTTGGTGAAGCAGCCAACGGACAAGGTGTTCCTGTCGCGGACCGGGCAGCCGATCACGCGCGTCGTGGTCTGGCAGATCGTGAAGCGGCACGCGGAGAAGGCGGGGCTGGACGATGTGCACCCGCACACGCTGCGGCACAGCTTCGCGACGCATCTGTTGGCCGGCGGGGCGGACCTGCGCGTCGTGCAGGAGCTGCTCGGCCACAGCAATATCGCGACGACGCAGGTCTACACCCACGTCGACCGGTCCCGGTTGAAGGAAGTGCTGGCGCGGTTCCACCCGCGCCCGTAACCCCGGGCGATCGGACGGATTCACAGGGGGTTTGCGATGGCCGAGTCGTTCTGGGAGCGAGAGGAGTACCGGGAGCCGCCGGGCGTGGTGCGGTGGTTCAAGGTGTACGTCGTGGTATTGTCGTTGATGTACGTCCTGGTCGCAGGCGTCGGGTTGATGATGGTGTCGGACCCGGGGTTCATGGTGGACCCCGACGCGTCGCCGGTGTCGAACCGGCCGGCGTCGTTGGACGAGGCGGTGTTGATGGGTTGGATCTACGGCGTGGTGGGCGTCGTGCTGCTCGCGGCGTTCCTGGGTTGGTTCCTCGTGCCGCGCAGCAAGGGCAAGTGGGTGTACGGCATCGTGCTGATCGCCATCGGCATGACGAGCATCTGCACGCTGCCCGCGACGATCCCGCTGCTGATCTTCTGGATCAAGGACGACTGCCGAACGTACTTCGCTCCGGGCGTCGGAAACGATCTGGCGTAGCCAGCCGTGGACGCAACGCGCCGGGGGGCCGTGCGTTCAATCGTCAGTTGATTCGACCGCGTGTTGCTGTAGCTGTTCGATCGTCACGACGCGTAGCGCGGCTTCGTTCGTCGCGTTGAGTGCTACCGGCGGGGCGCAGCCGGCGTCGAGCGCTTCCTTCCACCGGCCGACGCAGAGGCACCACCGGTCGCCCGGCTTGAGACCCGGGAAGCGGTACTGCGGGGCGGGGGTCGAGAGGTCGTTGCCACGCGACCGGGTGAAGGCGAGGAACTCCGCGGTCATCACGGCGCAGACCGTGTGCGAGCCCAGGTCCTGCGGACCGGTCTCGCAGCACCCGGTACGGGTATACCCGGTGAGCGGGTCGGTAGAGCACGGCTGTAATGGTTGCCCGAGCACGTTGCGGGCAGGCGGGGCGGCGTCGGGCTTCGGCACGGCGGGGGTGATCATGGGCAACGGTAGGGCGGCGGTTCGCTCGGGTTCTTTTACGACGGTAGGACGGCGTCGATTTGCCCGTTTGCTGGTCAGTGCCTTATGACTGTCCCATAAGGTGCGCGTTCTTTGGGCAGCGGCGATGCCGGGCGGTGGATTTCACGGAATTTGTGAGCCGTTGCTAAAGTCTGCGTCGAAAGAGAAGCTGTGTTGGGCTCCGCGGCCTGCGGGTGCGCAACGCCCTCGGCCGACGGACGGGCCGATTCATCGAGCCAACGGACTGGCGCACGGATTGCTGCAAGGTATTGCTCGTCGTCGCGTGGACGGCGAGTGAGAAGATTCAGGGTTCCTCATCGCAAGGAGTGTTTCGCAATGTCCATCGGACAACACCTGACCAAGCTCGGCCTGGCGGGTGGCGTTGCCGCGGCTTTCGCCGTGGTCCCCGCCGCCGCGCAGGAAGAGGCCCCGTCGCTGAACAACGGCGCGGTGTCGTTCTCGCTGGGGATGGATATCCCGACCGCGTACGTGTTCCGCGGCTTCGAGCTGGAAGACACCGGGCTGATCCTTCAGCCGTACGTCGAGGCGAGCTTCGCCATCGCCGAAGACGTGGACTTCTACATCGGCCTGTGGAACTCGATCCACGAGAACGAGACCGGAGCCCCGGCCGGCGACAGCAACGACGAGTGGTTCGAGGCCGACTTCTACGCCGGCGTCTCGCTCGGCATGTTCGACCCGATCTCGCTCGACATCTCGTACATCCACTACCTCTACCCCAGCAACACCTTCGGCGACTACAAAGAGATCGACGTGGCCATCGGCTTCGACGACTCCGAGCTGCTGGGTGACTGGGCGCTGAGCCCGTACGCGCTGTTCGCGTTCGAGTTCGACACGACCAACCCCGGCGACGACGACAACATCTACCTCGAGCTGGGCGGCGAGCTCGCCTTCTCGCTGGTCGAGTCCGAGGACTACCCGATCGACCTGACCGTGCCGATCGCCATCGGCCTGTCGCTCGACGAGTTCTACGTTGACGCCGGCGGCGACAACGAGTTCTTCGGCTTCATCAGCATCGGCGCGAACCTCGGCATGCCGCTGAGCTTCATCCCCGACGAGTTCGGCAGCTGGTCCGCCGGCGCCGGCCTGACCTTCTACATCCTCAACGACGACGCGGGCCTCGACGACGGCGACAACGACGAGTTCAACCTCGTCGGCACGCTCGGCGTCGCCATGGAGTACTAAGCACTCCGCCCGCTCCCGTTGTGGAGCAACCCGTCACTCGATGTCACTCCTTGGCCCGTGCGGGCCCGTGTCGACCCGGAACCCCGACACCCCCGCGGAGGCTGATGACAGAGGCGACCCGACCCGGCCCGCAATCACGCGGGCCGGGTTTTTTCGTGGCCGTTCTTGGTTTTCGTTTCGCCTTCACGACTCGCACAACGGCACGCCGTCCGGGTCGCCCGTCGCGCCCGACGCCAGCCGCAGCCGGTGCCCGTCCGGGTCCTCGACGTTCATCTCCCGGCTGCCCCACGGGAAGTTCGCCGGGGCCTGGCGGATGTTTGCGCCGCGCTGCCGGTACTCCTCGTGCAACGCGTCGACGTCTTCGACGGCGATCCAGAGCCACGTCCCGGGTTGGCCCTGGCCGTTCTGGCAGAGGAAGACGGTTACGTCGTTGCGCTGCACCGACGCGAACCCGTCGTCCCGCCACGCCAAGCCGAACCCGAACACATCCGTGTAGTGTCTGACGCTGCGCTCCAGGTCGGCGACGCGTAGGATCGGGATCACGTCCTTGAACAACGTGCCGGGCATGGCGTCGACATCCGTCGCGACGCCGTGGGCTTCGAACACCGCGAGCGCCGACTCGTCGCCGTTGCTGGCCGCGAGTTGCACCGCCGTGCGCCCGTCCTTGTCGCCCAGCAGCGGGTCGGCGCCGAGCCCGAGCAGCAGCTCGATCATGTCATGCCGGCCCTTGCTCACCGCCAGGTGCAGCGGCGTGCGGTGGTTCTCGTACCGCGACATCGGCCGGGTCAGCGACGACGGGTCCTGCTCGACGACCTGGCGGACTGCGGCCGCGTCACCCATTGCCACCGCCGAGAAGACGTGGTGCCGGGCGCCACGCTCGAGCAGCAGCGCCGCGACGTCGACCTGGACTTTCGCGAAGCACGTCGCCCAGCCGAGCACCCCGAGCCCGTGCGGATGCTCGTGGACGCCGGCGGCGACGTGCGCGGCGGCGGCGACACGCACGGGCTCGGGGTGCTCGGCTGGGCGACGTGCTTCGCGAAAGTCCAGGTCGACGTCGCGGCGCTGCTGCT
>JANQPR010000005.1 GCA_028285385.1 Phycisphaera sp. | reverse complement strand
CTCGCTGCGGCAAGTCGCCGCCGCCGCCGCCGTGTTCCTGCTGGGCGTGTCGCTGCTGCTGCCGATGCTCGAGAACAACCGCGCGATGAACCAGCGCGTCGCCTGTGCCGGCAACCTCGGCCTGGTCGGCAAGGCGTTCAACGCCTACGCCACCGACCACGCCGGCGTCCTGCCCCGCGGCCGCAGTCTGCCCGGCACGCCGTGGTGGAACGTCGGGCTGCCCAACGCCGTGCTCCCCGACGGCACGGTGCTGTCCAACTCGGCGCACCTCTACACGATCGTCCGCGCCGGGTACGCCACCCCCGACCAGCTCGCCTGCCGGACCAACGCCTACGCCCCGGGCAACGGGCAGATGACCGTGCAGCACCTCGACTGGTCCCGCCCGATGGACGTGTCGTACTCGTACCAGAACCAGTTCACGCCCGAGGCGCTGAACGTCGACAACGCCCGCCCGACCCTCGCCGTCCTCGCCGACAAGAACCCGCTGTTCGTGCCCCGGCACGGGCGCATCGTGTTCGACCCCGACGTCCCCGTCGACGCGCCGAGCCGCCTGCACCGCGGCGAGGGGCAGAACGTATTGACCATCGACGGCAGCGCGGGGTGGACGACGACGCCCAACGCCGCCGACCGTGTGCCGGCCGACGACATGACGCCCGCCGATGAGGCGAACGGCGACAACTTCTGGAGCGTGTCCGGCAAGGCCGACGGCTACCGCTACACCGGCACCGAGTTGCCCACCAACGTCGAGACCGACGCGTTCCTCGTGCCGTGACTCACCGCGTTCAAGTGATCAATGCAAGAAACCCACGCTGAATCAGCGCGGGTTTCCGTGTTTTTGTGTTGTTTCAGTCGCTTACCGCAGGTCTTCGGCCAACTCGTCCAGCGCCGTCTCCAGGTCGTCGAACAGCCCGAAGATGTCGTCGAGCTTGGTGACCTTGAACAGGAACGCGACGTTGTCCTGGCAGCCGGCTAGCGCGATCTTGCCCCGCATCGGCTCGACCTCGCGCATCAGGTCGACCAAGGCGCCGATGCACGCCGAGGCGAGGAACGTGACCTGCTCCATGTCGAAGACGAACGTCCGGGCGGAGTCGTAGCGGAGCTTGTCTTTGCACTCCTCGACGAGTTCGAGCATCTGTTCGTGGGAGAGCTCCGGGCCGGTGATCTGGGCGGTGATCACGGGGCCGTCCTGCTCGAGTTCGTAGCCTGAGGTCTGCATGCGTCGCTCCCTTCGCCGGCGGTCGGGCGGTTACGGACGGCAACACGCTGCGCCCAGCGTGGTCCGACCGCTCCGTCTGCCCCACCATCGGCGAAGCCCGGGTGTAACTTTGGTCGGACGCAGCCTTGACGGCGCAAAACCGAAAAGAAAACCCGCGCCGACCGGGCGCGGGTGCCTGGGTTGAGGTGATAACCGGACCGCGGGTGGCCTCAGCGGTCCAACGCGAGCGCGGCGTCGGCGTCGGCCTGCGGCGTGTCGTCGACCAGATCGCCGTCACGCACCGGGTCGACGTTGCCGAGGTGGTACAGCTCGTCCCACACCCGGCAGTGCCCGTACGGCTGACCGTGGTAGCTCATCAGCTCGACCGCCCGGTCCGCGAACCACTGCTGGTGCTGGGCCGGGTACCACGCCGCGACGCGGTCCCACCGCTGCGCGATCGCCTTCTTTACCTTCGGCTGCATGCCGCGCTCGAAGTGCGACGGGTTGAGCGCCTCGTTGTAGTGGTCGGACAGGAACCAGCGGAAGAAGTCCGGGTCCGTCGCGACGTGCTCGGCGACCTTCCACCGGCCGCGCTCGTCCAGTTCGAGCATCGGCGGGCGACGCTCGCCTTGCAGCAGGACCGGCTCGGTCAGGTTGCGGTAGAACAGCATGCCGACATAGTTGCTCGCGAGGTCGGCGTTCGAGTACGCCCCCGCCGTCAGCCGGCCGAGCAGCGCGTTCTCGCCGATGAGACCGTCGTCGACGCCGAACTTGATCGCGGCTTCCGAGGCCTCCTGCGGGCCGGCGCCGCGCGAGCGTTTGCCGTCGTAGACCTTGTAGTACCGGTAGCCCATGTCCACGAAGTGCCCGAGCTTGTCGGCTCCCATGTACGACCCGTACGCCTGGAACGTCCCGGTGCGCCACAGCCGGCCCACGATGCGTGGGTCCAGGATGAAGTGCAGGTCCGTGTGCATCGCGTTGTCGCTGTGGGGCTTGTAGATCACGACCGCGTCGGCCGAGTAGCCGTACCGCGTCATGTCCGGCGGGTTCCACTCCAGGCTGTCGATCAGCGTCAACGCGTCCGGCAGCTGCCGCCGCACGGCCGCCGCGATGCCCATCGACGAACGCAGCTCTTCCAGGCTCGCGCCGCTGGCGTCACGCCGCACGGCCATCCGGCCCTTGCGACCGACCCGCACCGCCTGTGCTTCGGTCTTGACGCCGCGCTCGGCCCGGTCGATCTTCACGTTGGTCGCCGCGACGGCGTCCTCGATCGCCTGCCCGAAGTAGTCGCTGAAGTACCGGCCCAGGTCGGCGAACTCGACGTCGCTCTGCCGCTCGGGCATCAGGAACTGGTCGGTCTCGTGGGCCAGCGTCGCCGGCACACCCAACGCCGCCACGCAACCCGCGGCAGCGACCCACGACAACGTTCGTCTCTTCACGTTCATGATTCGGTCTCTCGGTGCAACCCCACCCGTGCCAAGTGATACCCGCGGTCGATAGCCGTCCCGACGGACGCCGGACCGCAAAGCGTAAGCAAACCCCCTCGGGCCGCCCGCGTCAAGCGGAACCCGCGTCACACCGGGCAAACCCATACCGCCGGTCGGGTCGTAACGCCGTGCAAAACTAGGGATTTCGGGCGGTCCGCGCCGTCCCCTCGCCGCTCAGCCCGCCGGCGCATCGACCCGTGCGAGTTGATCCAACGCCGCGACTTCGGCTTCGACCTTCTCCTCCCCGGCGACCACCACAACCCGCCCGCCCGGTTCGTGCTTGCCCCAGCGCACCATCGCGATCGCCACGCCCTTGCTCCCCCGCAGCGGCGACACCGCCGAGCTGGTCACCGCGCCGACGACCGTCGCGCCGTCGCCGGGGTCGAACGCCTGCGTCCCCGCGACCGGGATCGCCTCGCCCGGCAGCCGCAACCCGACCAGCAGCTTCTTGGGGTGCCCGAGGTTCCGCATCCGCGCCACCGCCTCCTGCCCGGGAAAGCAGCCCTTCGTGAAACTCACCGCCTCGTCCACCACGCCCGCCTCGGCCGGCAAGTTCGTCGGGCCGAAGTCGATGTGGAAGACCGGCACGCCGGCTTCGACCCGGGCCGTGTTGTACGCCGACCACCCGACCGGCCGGCCGCGCAGCCCCGCGCGGCGCCGCTCGGCAAACGCCGCGGCCTCGTCGTCGTTGGTGTGCTCGGCGTCGAAATCGACCGATTCAAAACCCGCCGTGTCCAGCAGCGCCCGGTACACATCCGCCGCGTGCTCGCTCGGGACCCACACCCGCAACCCCGGCCCGCCTGCATCATCCCAGCGGTACACCGTGCAACGCCGACCCGCGAGCGTCAGCACGTGGTGCGTCCCTTCAACCAACGCGCCTGTCGCGCTCTCGTCGCCGCCTTTGCTCGCGGCGCCGCTGTCCCGCACCGCGTCGATCAGCTTCGCCGCCGCCGGCCCCAGCAGCGCGAAGCACGCGCGTTCCGCCGACGCGTCGTTCAACTCCACGTCTTCCCCGAACAGCCGGCCGTCGAACAACTCCAGCAGCGCCGGCACGTCGAACACGTCCGCCTCGACCCACGTGCTCGCGTCGCCCCGGTGCACAATGAGGTCGGCGAGGAGGTTGCCCTTCGCGTCGAGTTGCAGCGCACGTCGCGTCGCGCCGCCGGCCATACCGGTCACGTCCTGCGTCACCAGCCGGTGCAGGAACTCCGCCACGTCGCCGCCGCGTAACTCGATCACACCCCGCTGCGGCAGGTGCAGGACGCCGACCGTCCGCCGGATCGCCCCGTACTCCGCCTCGAACGCGCCGAAGTCCTCGGCGACCTCCACCCCCGCCTCGGCCGGGCCGTACGCGAGAAACTCCGCCCCCAGCCGCTCCATCGTGTCCCGCAAGGCGTCCATGCCGACAGCATAGAGCCGGTTGGCGCCCCAAAGACCGCGGGAAACCCGCCCGAGGCCGGCCCCGAGCCCGGTTTTCCGTTGCCCGGTCGCGACGGGCCGATTAAAATGGATTCACACATCGTCTTTTGCGGCGCGCTCTGGTTCGCGCCGGTTTGCTTCGGTTTCACGTCCTGTCTGCGAGGTGTGACATGCCCGCGGCCCCCACCGCCCAGCCGGCCCCGTCGCCGACGCGCCCGTCCCTCGTCCGTGTCCTCGAAGCCCAGTACGAACGCCTCTGGGCCATGCTCCAGCAGGCCGTCGAACGCTGCCCCGACAAGTTCTGGGTTCACAGCGAGCACCCGTTCTTCGTGCCGGCCCGGCTCGCGTTCCACATCGTCCAGGCGATGGACTACCACTTCGCCCCCGACCCCGAGGCCTTCGACTGGCACCGCTACGTGGATTCGTGGGAGACCGCGCCGCCCGAGAAACTCCCCGACCGCGCCGCGCTCATGGCCTACCTCGACCAGGTCGAACGCCGCGTCTGCAACCGCCTCGAGTCCCTCGGTGACGAAGGCCTCGTCGAGCCCGACTCCAGCCCCTTCTTTGCCAACGCGCTCGAGCACGCCGTCTACACCCTCCGCCACAGCCAACACCACCTGGGGCAGCTCAACGCCGAGTTGAAGAAACGAAACCTCCCGGTCGCGGCGTGGTGACGCCTCATCCACCGCGCGTCCGGCACCCGCGCCCGGGTTTGGTTGAACCGGCGGCCGCGACCGGCGTATGGGTCTTCGGTTCCGATCACTGAAGAGGGTCAGGGCGATGCAACAGGCGACTCGGTTGGGCGTGGCGACTGTGTTCGTGGCGATGTTGACCATGGTTCTGGGGTGCCAAGCTCCGATTCCGGAGTTGTCCGGGTACGCGTTGGCTGACGCTTCGGTGCCGGAGACCGAGTTCGTGAGGTCCTCCGCCGGCGGCGGTGGAGGTGAGGCCGGGCGGATGGTCCAATCCTTGGCCGCCCCCGCGCCGGCGCCGCAACCGGTCGTTCAGATCAAGCGCGAGGTGATCTACACCGGCGCGTTGACCGTGTTGAGCCCGGACCCGGAGGCGGCGGTCACGTCGGTCCGGCAGCTGGCCGAGGCCGCCGGCGGCTACGCGTCGTCCGTGCAGCAGCAACGCATCACCGTCCGCGTGCCCGCGGCGCAGTTCGATGCAGTGATGGAAGCGATTGCGGAACTTGGCCTTGTGACCGACCGGCAGATCGAAGCCGACGATGTCACCGAGCAACTGCTCGATCTCCAGATCCGTTTGGACAACCTTGAGGCCCTACGCGGCCGGATGAAAGCCCTGCTCGACAAGGCCGAGGCCGTCGAGGACGCGCTGAAGATCGAGAAGGAACTCGCCCGGCTCACGACCGAGATCGAGACGATCAAGGGTCGGCTGCGCCTGCTCCGGGACCGCGTGGCGATGAGCACGATCACCGTCGCGTTCAACGCGCCTAAGGGCACGTCCAGCGGCTTGGCCGGACGCGTTCGTCCGTTCCCGTGGGTCAACGAGGTCGGTGCCGAAGCCTTCGGCGCCGCTCGCCTGCCCAAGGCGCAGCCCAAGCTCGGCAAGGCCGCCCGGGTTGAACTCCCCGACGGGTTCGTCCGTTTCTTCCAACGGGACTACCGCGTCTACGCCATCGACCGGGGGCGGGTGGTCCTCAAGGTGTCGCGGCACCCCAACTACGACGCCGCCGACGCCGCTTTCTGGGTCGACCAGGTCCGCGACCGGCTGACCGACGACCTCGGCGTGCCGGTCGACGGGCCGAACGACGTCGCGATCGAGGGCGGCGCTGCGGGCGTCGTGCTCACCGGGAAACGACCGGCCGGCCGTGACCCGCTCGGCTACTTCGTCGGGCTCTCGGCCAGCGATCGCTACGTCTACCTCGTCGAGGCCTGGGGCCCGGCGGGCCAGATCGCCGCACAACACGACGCGCTCGTCGGCTCGCTGCAGACACTCCGGGTCAGCCGCGGCTGGTGGTGATGCCGCGTTTCGCAAGGGCCTCAAACGCGACTGGCCCCGCCCGCGCGGATGCCCTAGCTTGTCGGTCCCCCGGATAGGAGTGAACCGGCCATGCCCAAGCAGACGATCGCCGACGTTGACGTTGCCAGCAAGACCGTGTTGATGCGGGTCGACTTCAACGTGCCGTTGGACGACAACAAGAACGTCACCGACGACCGGCGGGTCCGCATGGCGTTGCCGACGATCCGACACGTGCTCGACAACGGCGGGGCGGTGGTGCTGATGTCGCACCTCGGCCGGCCCAAGGGCGCGCCGGACCCGGCGTTTTCACTCAAGCCCGCGGCGGACAAGCTGCGGGAGTTGCTCGGCGGCGTCGACGTTCAACTCGCCGCCGACACGGCCGGGCCCGACGCCGAGGCGAAGGTCGGTGCGCTGCGCCCCGGGCAGGTGCTGGTGCTCGAGAACGTCCGCTTCAACGCCGGGGAGAAGAAGGGCGGCGACGACGCGTACAACGCCAAGCTCGCGTCGTTCGGCGACGTGTACTGCAACAACGCCTTCGGCACGTGCCACCGCACGCAGGCCTCGATGTACGCCGTGCCCAAGGCGATGAAGGCCGCCGGCAAGCCCGCGGTCGTCGGCTTCCTCGTCGAGAAAGAGATCCAGTACCTCACCGACACGATCCAGAACCCGCAGCGCCCCTTCGTCGCGATCCTCGGCGGGGCCAAGGTCTCCGACAAGATCAACGTCATCGACAACCTGCTCGGCGTCTGCGACCGGGTGCTCATCGGCGGGGCGATGGCGTACACGTTCTCGCTCGCGCAGGGCGGGAAGGTCGGCGGGTCGCTGGTCGAGAAGGACAAAGTCGACCTCGCGAAGGAGCTGATCGAGAAGGGCGGCGACAAGCTGGTGTTGCCCACCGACACCCACGCCGGCGACGACTTCTCCGGCGACTGCAACAAGATGATCGTCAAGGCCGGCGAGGTCCCCGACGGGTACGAGGGCTTGGACATCGGCCCCGAGACCGCGGCCTACTACGCCCAGCTGGTCAAGGCCGCGAAGACCGTGGTGTGGAACGGGCCGATGGGCGTGTTCGAGATGCCGCCATTCGACGCGGGCACCAAGGCCGTCGCTCAGGCGATCGCCGACAGCGACGCGACCAGCATCATCGGCGGCGGCGACTCGGCGGCGGCGATCGAGCAACTCGGCTTCGCCGACCAGGTGACCCACGTCAGCACCGGCGGCGGCGCGTCCCTCGAGATGCTCGAGGGCAAGTCGTTCGCGAGCGTTGAGCTGTTGGACGACAAGTGAACGCCGACAACGACACGGGTCAACCGACCGCCGGGCCGGACACCGGAGGAAACAGCCCCGTTCGTTGCGAACGCTGCGGGTTGGAGGTGCCGACGGCGGATGACCTGGTGCGGCGACGCCGGTCGTTCTCGACGCGAGAGCGGCGGCTGTGCGCTCCCTGTCGAGCCGAACTCGACTACGGGGTTCAGGCGTGGTCGGACCGCATCGGCTGGGGTGTGGCCATGGTGCTCTTGCTGGTCGCCGTGTTGGGGGGCGATCTACGCGAGGGTTTCGGGCTTGTTTTCGTGGGCATGATGCTCGGGCTGAGCGGCGGGATGCTGCTGCACGAAATCGGCCACGCGTTGGCCGCGGTGGTGATGGGGTTCCGGGTGTGGCGGATCGAAGTGGGGAACGGTCGGCGGTGGTGGGGGTTCGGTATCGGCCGGCTGCGGATCAATCTCAACGGCTTTCTGAGTTCGGGCTACGTCGTTTGCGAAGCACTGGGCCGGCGCGGGCGGGTGATCCGGATGGCGGTCGTGGTCCTGGCGGGGCCGGCGGTCAACGGCTTGGCGGCGGGCCTGATCTGGTGGCTCGGGTCGTCGTGGACGCTGCTGAATGCGGCGGCGTGGGTGAACGTCTATCTCGCGGTCACGAACTTCATCCCCTGCCGCCCCTTTATCCTTCCGCAGTCGGGGTATAACGACGGTGTCTTGCTGTGGCGGTTGTGGCGGGCGTCACGCGTGGGCGACGAGCGTGTCGCCGAGTCGTGGGGCTGGCCGGTCGCCGTGTGGGAACTCGACCAACGCGGCGAGTGGGACGAGGTGCTGCGGCGGCTCGACGCCGTTTCGGACAAGGGGGGAGACCCCACGGTGTGGTGGGCGGGTCGCGTGTCGGCGTTGATCGGGGTTGGGCGATTCCGAGACGCAGCCGAGGCCGGGCGAACGGGCTTGTCCGAGACCCGCGCTTCCATGGCACGCGGGGGCGGCGAAGATGGAGAGAGCGAGATCGCGACGGGTCAAGTTCAAGCGGCAAACCGTGCGTTGCTCGCCAACAACACCGCGTCGGCGATTGTGTTGAGCGAGGGCTCGGCCGGTTATCAGGAGGCCGTCGGCTTGGCCGACGAAGCGCTCGCGGTCGATCCCGACAACGCGGTGTACCTGGGGACGCGGGCGTCGGTGGCGTTGGCCGGCGGGCGGTGGGAGCAGGGCCGTCAGTGGCTGCACCGGTCGATGTCGCGTGACGCCGGGCGGTTCTTTTGGCCGCTTCATTACGCGTGGCTGGGGCGGCTGGCCGAACGGGACGGCGACGCCGAACGCGCCGCTGACCTCCTGGCGGTGGCGAGGTCGGGTTGGCCGGGGCGTGCCGAGGTCGAAGCGGTCGCCGCGATGCCGCTTCCCGAGGGGCACTGAGAAGGTGGGCCCGTCGGCGGTGTGAGTTGCGGGCTCTGGCCCGGGGCGGTACGCGGTGACCGAGGTGAAGACATACGGGCAAATGCCAACGGCGGCGTTGCCGGCTGCGCGGTAGCGTGACGCTTGTTGGTTCCGCTCCGGGAGGTGTGACATGCCTACCACTCTGGACCCGTCGTCGGCTTCGGTCGGTCTGACTTGGCAGCCCGCCTGGTTGTCGTACGTCGGCTCGGTAACGACCTGTCTCCAGGCGCTCGGGGTGGAGTGTGACCCGGCGGAGGTGGCCGGGGCGAGTGGGTACGCCTTCGCGATCTCGATCAACGAGGGGCTATGCCCGTCGGGGCCGACGTGCCTCGAGTGGAACCTGCTCAGCCAGGGCGTGAGCGACCTCGGCCGATCGACGACGACGTACTACGCCCAGGAGTGCTACGTCAAACACACCCGCAACGACCGGACGCGGGCCCACGCGCGGGAGGCGTTCGAGCTGGCGAAGCGCGAGACCGAAGCCGGCCGGCCGTGCGTCGTTTGGGGGCTAGGCGTGGCCGAGTTCGGCGTGGTGCACGGCACCGAGGGCGACGAGTACCTCTGCGTCAAGGGCGGCCCGACGCCGGCCCGGGTGCGGTGGGACGAGGTGGATGCGCCCGGCGGTCCGTTCTGTTTGGCCTTCCCCACGGCGCGCGAGGTCGACGCGGACCAGGCGGCGCGGCTGGCGTTGTGGCGGGCCGTGATGATGACGCGTCGGCCGAACTACTCGGCACGGTGGACAACACAACACGGCGCGTACGACTTCTGGATCGAGGAGCTGCGGGCGGGCCACGCCGTGCGGTGGAGCACCAGCTACAACGCCCAGTGCTGGGCCGAGGCGAGGGAGCACGCCGCGGGGTACACCGACCGGCTGGCGTCCCGGCTGCCGGGGGCGGCCGACGCCTTGGGTGACGCACACGAGGCGTACCGCGTCGTCGCCGATCACCTCAAGGTCGTCGCCAAGGCGTTCCCCTGGAAGGACGACTTCGACTCGGGCGTGGTCGACGACCCGAGCGTGATCGAGCACGCCGCCGAGCACCTCGCCGCGGCGCGCGACGCCGAGGCGCGGGCGGCGCTGGCGTTGCAGGCTGCGCTGTCCGTGCTCAACGCCGGGTAATCGACACCAGACACCTCTGCAGAACTCCGTCGGGCCTTCCGCTAGTCTTGCCGGGAAGGGCCCGTTGGCGGCGTCAGCGCCGTGAGCGCCGCCGGCCCCGTCGGGCGTGGTGTTGTCAGTAGCCGGAGACGATCCATGAAGGCCGTGATGGTGATGTTTGACTCGCTGAACCGGCACTTCCTGCCTTGCTACGGCTGTGGCTGGACGCACGCGCCGCACTTCAGCCGCCTCGCGGATCGGGCGGTCACGTTCGACACCAGCTATGTCTGCTCGATGCCCTGTATGCCGGCGCGACGGGACTTCCACACCGGCCGACCGAACTTCCTGCACCGGGCGTGGATGCCCCTCGAGCCGTTCGACGACTCGGTGCCGCAGATGCTCCAGGAGGCTGGCGTCGAGACCGCGCTGATCAGCGACCACTACCACTACTGGGAAGACGGCGCGGGCAACTACCACAACCGCTACGGTTCGTGGCGGTTCCCCCGCGGCCAGGAAGGCGACTACTGGATGGGGCAGGTCGCCGACGAGCCGCCCACCCAGCAGCACCACGGCCGCAACGCCGAGCGGCCACGCTGGAGCAAGCAGGACCGGGTGAACCGCAAGTTCATGCCCACCCCGGCCGAGCACTACCAGACCAAGACCTTCGACTACGGCCTCGACTTCATCGACCGCAACCACGCCGCCGACAACTGGTTCCTGCAGATCGAGTGCTTCGACCCGCACGAGCCGTTCTTCGTTCACGACGAGTTCCGCAAGGCCTACGAAGAACACTACGCCAAATGGAAAGGCCCGACGGAGTGGGACTGGCCAAACTACGGCCCGGTCACCGAGCCCCCCGAGTGGGTCGAACACATGCGGCACCAGTACGCGTCGCTGATGGCGATGTGCGACTTCAGCCTCGGCCGGGTGTTGGACAAAATGGACGAGCACGGGCTGTGGGACGACACGATGCTGATCGTGTGGACCGACCACGGGTTCTTTCTGGGCGAGCACGACTGCTGGGCGAAGAACTGGATGCCGCTGCGGGACACGGTGGCGCGGACACCGTTCTTTGTGTGGGACCCACGCGCCCGCGCACAAGGCGAACGCCGCGGCGCATTGGTGCAGCCGAGCATCGATCTGGGCCCGACCCTGTTGAAGTTCTTCGGCCTGGAGCCCACGAAGGACATGCTCGGACACGACCTGGCTCCGGTGCTCGCCGCCGACACGCCGGTGCGCGAAGCCGGGATCTTCGGGTACCACGGCCTGCCGGTGAACGTCACCGACGGCCGGTACGTGTACATGCGGGGCATCCCCGGTGAGGTCAACGCCCCGGTCTACAACTACACCATGATGCCGGCCCGGATGAACCACAGGTATCAGGTGAGCGAACTAAGCGGGGACCAGGTCGAGTTGGCCGGCCCGTTCTCGTTCACAAAAGGCTGTCGGCTGATGCGGATCGGCGCGCCGCCGGAACGTCAGGCCAACCCGGCCCCTGAGACCAACGTGGCGTTGCGGCACACCGCGCTCTACGACGTCGCCGCCGACCCGACGCAGTCGCGCCCGGTAGACGACGCCGAGGCCGGGCGCCGCATGATCGACCTCATGATCCGTGAGATGCGCCGCTGCGAGGCGCCGCCGGAGCAATACGAACGCCTCGGGCTCACGGAGTTCCTGTCCACCTGACTCACCGGCGCGGCGTGATCCGAAGCGCCCTATCCTGCGGCCATGGCTACGATCAAACACGGCATCATCGGCACCGGGGGCATGGCCCACGCCCACGCCCGCAGCTTCCAGGCGATCCGGGGCATCACGCTCCATGGGTGTTTCGACGTCGCCCCGGGGCGGGCCGAGGCGTTCGCCGAAAAGAACGGCGTGAAGCACGTAATGCCCGGCGTCGACGACCTGCTCGACGCCTGCGATTCCGTCTCCGTCGTCACGCCCGACGCGTTCCACGCCGAGTTGTCGCTGAAGGTATTGAAAGCCGGGAATCACTTGCTCTGCGAGAAACCGTTGACCACGAACCTCGCCGACGCGAAGAAGGTCGCCCGCGCCTTCCAGAAAGCCGCCGATCAGCACGGCACGGTCGGCATGGTCAACTTCAGTTACCGCGACTCCGCCGCGTTCCAGAAGGCGATGCAGATCGCCGCGTCGGGCAAACTCGGCGCGATCCGCCACGCCACCGGCAAGTACCTCCAGGCCTGGCTGTCCTGCAACGTCTGGGGCAAGTCGATCAGCGAGGGCTGGCTGTGGCGGCAGCAGGTCCCGCCCGGCGGGGGCAAGGCCGCGGGCGGCACGCTCGGCGACATCGGCTGCCACATCCTCGACTTCACCACCGGCGTCGCCGGCGACGTCAAGGCCCTGCGCTGCACCACCCGCAACTTCCCCAAGGTCAATCCCGACACCGGGCAGACCATGACGAGCTACAACGGCAAGAAGCTCGACGCCAACGACTCCGTGTTGATCGAGCTCGACTTCGCCGACGGCGCGCTCGGCACCGTCGAGACCACGCGCTGGGCGACCGGGCACGCCAATCAGGTCGCGCTGGGCGTGTACGGCACCGAGGGCGCGCTCGAGATCGACCTCGAACGCAGCTACACCCAACTCCGCACCTGCCTCGGCAAGAAGCGCCACCAGTGCGAGTGGGACGAGATCGACTGCAAGCCGACGCCAAACAACTACGCCCGATTCGTCAAGTCGATCAAGACCGGCCACAACGACCAGGCCGACATCGTCCGCGGCGCCCAGGTCCAGGCCTACCTCGACGCCTGCGAACGCTCCGCGGAAGACGGCGGCAAGCGCGTGACGATCAAGAAGTGGGTGTGACCCGCCCGTCCTGAGTTCGATCCGAACTGCTCTCGGGAGCCCGACGATGACCCTCGCCCGATACGTCCTGCTGGCTTCGCTGCTGTTGCCCGTTCCCGCCCTCGCGCAGACCGACTTGGCTCTGATGACCAAGCCCTGGCCGACCGCCAGCCCGCTCGACGCCGGCGGCAACCTGCTCTTCATCCCGACCGAGTCGGACAACGCCGCGAGCGACGATGTCGACCTGTCGTTCCTACGCGTGGCCGGCCGGGTGCGCCCCGACCGCGAAGCGGCGCACGCCTTCACGGTCGGCTACGACGTCACGCACCTGGACATCAACACCGACGACCCGCTGCTGCCCGACCGGCTGCACAGTTCGGCCGTCGCTGCCGGCGCAAAGCTCGGGGCGTTTGACGCGTTCGATCAATCGTGGGAGTGGGGCGGCTCGGTCGGGATCGGGCACGCCTCATCCAACCCCTTCGGAGACGGCAACGGCTGGTACGCGCTCGGCTCCGTCTTTGCCATCACCCGTTTGAGCGAGAGGGAGTCGCTCACGCTCGGCGTCGACTTCGACGGCAACCGCGCGGTCTTCCCCGACCTGCCCCTGCCGGCGGTCACGTATCAGAACCGCTACTCCGATCAACTCACCTTCCTTGTCGGGTTCCCCGTGAACCAGATTGTCTGGACGCCCGACGACCGGTGGACGGTGCAACTCGGCGCCGCGGGGATCGCGTTCAGCGCCCGTGCGAGCTACCGGCTGGACGACGCGGTCACGCTCTTCGCCGCGTACGGCGGCGACGGCGAGGGCTTCCACGTCGCGGACGACGACGGCGACCGTCGGTTGTTCTTCTCCGCTCAAACCGTCGAGGCCGGCGTCGAACTCGGCGTCACGGAGACGGCGTCGCTGGTCGTGGCCGGCGGCTTCGCGTTCGACCAGGAGTTCGAGCGCGGCTTTGACCTCCGCGACACCGACACCGTCCGTGAACTCGACGACGCGGGGTACGTCCGCGTCGGCGGCCGGTTGACGTTCTGACCGGCGGTGCGCGGGTTGGTTCGCGCTTTGGGGCCGCACGCCCCTGCTTCACTTGTCAAAGAAAGAGCCTGCGACGCAGCGATC
>JANQPR010000264.1 GCA_028285385.1 Phycisphaera sp. | reverse complement strand
AACCCCCGGCTGACGTTGGCGTTCGTGGTGTTGGCCGGGCTGGTGGTGGCGGGGGCGGGGTTGGCGGCGGCGTTGCCGGTGTTGACGGGGTTGGGCGGGTTGGTCGCGTCGGTGGGGTTGCTGGTCTTCGTGTTCTGGCCGGTGTTGAGCCGGTCGTGACGTCGCCGTGAGTGTGGGCGGGGTGGCGTTGTGCTTTACGATGCGCGTCGACCCTCACGGAGCCTCACGATGACGCCGTCGCAAGTGTTGCAGTTGTTCGAGTCCGGGCAGGCGCAGTTCCTGGACTGCCGGTTCATGGACTTCCCCGGGCTGTGGCAGCACACGACGTACCCGGCGTCGGACGTCAACGCCGACACGCTCGAGCAGGGCATCGGGTTCGACGGCTCGTCCATCCGTGGCTGGCAGGCGATCAACGAGTCGGACATGCTGCTGATCCCCGACTGCGCGACGGCCCGCATGGACCCGTTCATGCAGCACCCGACGCTCGCGATCATCTGCGACATCAAGGACCCGGTCACCAAGAAGACCTACAGCCGGGACCCGCGCTCGATCGCCAAGAAGGCCGAGCAGTTTTTGAAGGACTCCGGCGTGGCGGACACGGCGTACTTCGGCCCGGAGCTGGAGTTCTTCGTGTTCGACCGGGTGCGATACGACCAGCGGGTGAACACGGCGTTCTACGAGGTCGACTCGGAAGAGGGGTTGTGGAACCGCGGCAACGACTCGCCGGTGAACCGCGGGAACCAGATCCGGCTCAAGGAAGGGTACTTCCCCTGCCCGCCGACCGACACGATGCACGACCTGCGCAGCGAGATGGCGGCGGTGATGGAACAGATGCATCTGCGCGTCGAGTGCCACCACCACGAGGTCGCCACCGGCGGGCAGGCCGAGATCGACCTGCGGTACGACTCGCTGCTGGCGATGGCGGACAAGTGCATGTTCTACAAGTACATCGTCAAGCGGTGCGCGGCGCAGCACGGCAAGGTCGCGACGTTCATGCCCAAGCCGCTGTTCCGTGACAACGGCAGCGGGATGCACGTGCACTTCTCGCTGTGGCGGGGCGACGAGCCGTTGTTCGCCGGGCGCAAGTACGCCGGGCTCTCCCAGGCTGCGCTGTGGGCGATCGGCGGTATCCTCCGGCACGCGCCGTCGTTGCTGGCCTTCACCAACCCGACGACCAACAGCTACAAACGCCTCGTCCCCGGGTACGAGGCGCCGACGACGCTGGTCTACAGTTCTCGGAACCGCTCGGCGGCGATCCGCATCCCGATGTATCAGGACAACCCGGCGACCAAGCGGCTCGAGTTCCGCTGCCCCGACCCGTCCGCGAACCCGTACCTGGCGTTCAGCGCGATGCTCATGGCGGCGCTGGACGGCATCGAGAAAAAGATCGACCCCGAAGACCCGATCGACGTCGACATCTACGACCTGCCGACCGAGCGGCGGGACACCCTGGCCGCGGCGCCGCACGACCTGGAGCAGGCGCTGCGGGTGCTGGAGGCGGACCACGACTACCTGCTCGCCGGCGACGTCTTCACCCCGGACGTGATCCACTACTGGATCGAGTACAAGCGGCAGAACGAAGTCGAGGCGCTGCGGACCCGGCCTCACCCCTACGAGTTCTGCATGTACTTCGACGCGTGAGCCGGTTGCGGAGGCGCGGGGTTGAGCCGCGTGTGGGTCCGCGTCGGGGTTATCCGTCTGGGGGGAACCGGAAAAAACGGACGGTGGTGGTTAACCCGGCCCCGCGGCGGGTCGATGTCCGCTGTGTTGCCCGCCCTGGGTGTCCCGGGGCGTCGCGAGGCTTCGCCCGACAGGGGGAGCGGGAACCGCGGCTGAGGCAGACGACCCCGATGGTCGGGGCCGACCTTTTGATCCGGTGAGTGAGCGCCAGGGAGTGGCGGCCAACCCGGAAGGAAACGTCAGACACCGGTTACGGAGGTCTTAACTCATGAGTCGGATCAATACCAACGTCAGTTCGCAGATCGCTCAGCGGATCCTGGGGCAACAGAACCAGGGCCTGACCAAGTCTCTCGAGCGCCTGAGCACCGGCCTGCGGATCAACCGCGGCGCCGATGACCCGGCGGGCCTGATCGCCAGCGAGTCGCTGCGCAGCCAGCAGGCGTCCATCAGCGCGGCCATCGGCAACGCCGAGCGTGCCGACCAGGTCGCCAATGTCGCCGAGGGCGGCCTGCAGGAAGTCAACGCCCTGCTGCTCGAGGTGCAGAGCCTCGTCGGCCAGTCGGCCAACGACGCCGGCGTCTCGGACGACGAGAAGAAGGCGAACCAGTTGCAGATCGACTCGATCGTGCAGACGATCGACCGGATCGCCCAGACGACCAGCTTCCAGGGCACCAAGCTGCTCAACGGCACGTTCGACTTCCAGTTGAGCAACCAGGCCACCACCGTGGACGACGTCCGCGTGAACGCCGCGAAGATCGCCTTCGGCGACACCCGCGACGTCGACGTGCTGGTCACGCAGTCCGCCCAGCGCGGCGGCCTGTTCCTCTCGGCCGGCGCCGCGGCGTTCGACCTCTCCGCCGCCTCGGCGCAGTTCACGTTCGACGTGGCCGGCACCGCGGGCTCGCGGCAGTTCACCTTCGGCTCGGGCACGACCCTGGCCGACGCCCGCGACGCCATCAACACCTTCACCGACGTGACCGGCGTCTCGGCCGCGACCTCGGGCACCGGCATCGTGCTCAAGAGCACCGAGTTCGGCAGCGACGAGTTCGTCTCCGTCGAGATCAGCAACGCCGCGGGCCAGGCCGGCAGCGTCCTGTTCCTCTCGACCACCAACGAGAACCAGGCCACCACCACCGGTGCGACTACCTTCGCCACCGCCAGCACACCCATCCGTGACGCCGGCCAGAACGTCGGCGCCGTCATCAACGGTGTCGCCGCGACCTCGGACGGCAAGACCGCTCGCGTCTCGACCGACTTCCTCGATGTCGAGCTGGACCTTACCGACGCCGGCGCGACCACGCTGGGCAGCATCAACGCCGTGACCATTAACGGTGGCGGGGCCAACTTCAACCTCGGCCCCAACGTCGACATCTCCAACCAGGTGTCGATCGGCATCGCCAACGTCGCCGCCCGCAACCTGGGCACCGAGGGCAACGGCTTCCTCAGCTCGCTGGCCTCGGGCAAGAGCAACAACGTCGTCGACGGCGACCTGACCCAGGCCCAGAAGATCGTCAACGACTCGATCTCCCAGATCGCCGCCCTCCGTGGCCGCCTCGGCGCGTTCCAGAAGAACACCGTCGGCGCGACCATCCGCTCGCTGGGCGTGGCCCTCGAGAATACCTCGGCCGCCGAGTCCGCCATCCGTGACACGGACTTCGCCTCCGAGACCGCCGAGCTCACCCGCTCGCAGATCCTCGTCCAGGCCGCGACCAACGTGCTCGGCATCGCCAACAGCCAGCCGCAGAACGCCCTGTCGCTGCTCTAAGGCAAAGCCAACAACAACTAAACCCGAACCGTGGAGAAAGAGCCCCCGCCCTCACCGGCGGGGGTTTTTCGTTATCCGCTCAGAGCGTGGCCAGGAACGCGTCGACCACCTCGCCGTCGAAGCTGGTACCCCGCTCGGCCCGGAGCGTGTCTACCACGCGCTGCGGCGGCCAGGGCTGCTTGTACACCCGCGGCGACCGCAACGCGTCGAACACGTCAACGACATGCACGATCCGCGCGGGGAGCGGGATGCCGTCGCCCGATAACCCGTCGGGGTAGCCGCTGCCGTCGAAGTTCTCGTGGTGCGACCGGGCGATGACGCGCGCGAGATCGAAGAAAGGGTTGCCGCCGAGGATGCGTTCGCCCTCGACCGTGTGCTTCTGGATCGCGGCGCGTTCGTCGTCCGTGAGCCGGCCGGGCTTCTTCAGGATGTCGTCGGGCACGGTGATCTTGCCGACGTCGTGCAGGATCGCGCTTCGCCCCAGGTGGTCGGCGAAGTCTTCTTCCAGCCCGAGTTGCAGCGCCGTCGCCCGCGCCATCCGCTCGATCCGGCGGACGTGCGCCCCGGTGTCGCTGTCGCGGGCCTCCGACGCCACGGCCAGCATCGTCAACGCGTCGAGGTTCGCCTCGTGGAGTTCGGCGGTGCGCTGCCGGACGCGCCGCTCGAGCTCGTCGTTGAGCTGTTTGGTCTGCAGCGCCGACGCCGCCGCGTTGTCCGACAGCTGGACCACCGTCTCGAGCAGCGCGTGCTGATCGGTCGTGTCGAGGAACACGATCAGGCGGTGCCCGGCGAACGCCCCGTCGGCGAGCAACCGCCCGGCGGCGGTGACCGCGCGCGTCCGGCCGGCGTCGTCGAACACGATCTCGCGGGGCCGGCCGTCGTCGAGCGCGGCGGGGGACACGTCGCTGTGCGTGGGTTGGCCGATCAGGTCGTCCGGGTCGCGGCCGACCGCGTCGCACCAGTTGGCGTTAACGAGCACGAACCGGTTGCCGCCGTCGAGCACCGCCGCCGGGCAGGGCAACAGCTCCAACAGCTCGGCGGTCAGCTCGTGCATCCAGCAGAAGATACCCCGGCCGCGTCAGACGAACGTGACCTCGAGCATCGAGTAGTCGTCCTCGAAGCGGTCGTGGCCCTGGTACCGGCGGATGTCCGACAGGATCCCGTCGAGCCGGTCGGCGTCGCCGCGGGCGTGCCGGGCGAGGATGCCGGCGAGCCCGTCGAGTTGCAGCATGTCGTCCGACGCTTCGCCGGGGCCCGGCGCGGCGCGGACCTCGAACGCGCCGTCGCTGTACAGGTACAGCCGGGCGCCGGGCATGACCGCGACCTCGCGGGCCCGGTAGCCGAAACCCTCGTCGACGCCGAGCATCAGCCCCGGCTCGCCCAGGTGGGTCACGTCGTCGGTGCCGGGCAGGAACAGCGTCGCGGGGTGGTGCCCGGCCGCGCAGTACCGCAGCGTTCGGGACGCGGGGTGGTACACCCCGTACCAACAGGTGACGAACTTGCCGTCGTTCTCCTCCATCGGGAACGCGCGGTTCAAGCCTTCGAGCACGGACTCCGGGCAGGTGTAATCGACGTCGAGCAGCGTGCCGCGGCGCAACGTCTGGTAGACCGAGCTGCCGTGCAGCGACGCGCCGACGCCGTGCCCCGAGACATCGAACAGGTACACCGCGATTCGTCCGCAGGGCAGCGCGTGGTAGCCGAAGAGGTCCCCGCCGACGCTGCTGCTGCCCAGGTAATGCCAGTCGGTGAGTACCGGGCCGTCGGTCAACGGCTCGGGGATCAGCGACCGCACGTACCGAGCCGCGGCGTCCAGTTCGTCGGCCAAGCGTCTCTGCGTCGCGTCCAGCTCGGCCCGCGCCGCGAGCAACGCCTCCTGCGCTTCGAGCACCGACATCACGCTTAACTCACGCTCGGCCAACCGGGCCAACTCGTGCATCGCGTCGAGGTTGATCGTGTCCCGCGAGCGCGGCTGTGAGTCGACCACGCACAGCGTCGCCACGTGGTGCCCGCCCGGCCCGGCCAGCGGGAACCCCGCGTAGAACCGGACGTACGGCTCCCCAGTCACCAACGGGCTGTCGGAGAACCGTTCGTCCGCCGCCGCGTCTTCGATGATCAGGGGTTCGCCGTGCGCGATGGTGTGCGAACAGAACGACACGTCCCGGTCGGTCTGCGTGCAGTTGCAGTCCAGCCCGGTCTGGGCCTTGAAGTACTGCCGGTCGGCGTCAATGAGCGCGATGTACGCCATCGGCACGCCGAGCGCCTTGGTCGCCAGCCGGACGAGGTGGTTGAACCGCTCTTCCGGCGGCGTGTCCAGCAGCCCCAACGACCGCAACTCGGCGAGGCGCTGGGTCTCGTTCTCGGGGAGCGGCGCGGCGAGCATGCCCGCATCGTAGAACCGCCGACCCTGGGTCGGTATTCCGCCGCCGCCCCCCGCAGCGACCGCCGCTCCCGGGGGCGTTAGCATGCGTCCCCGTGGAAGTCACCTCTCTGCTCCGCGGGTTGCTCGGGTTGGTCGTGCTGCTGGGGTTGGCGTGGGCGATGTCGTCGCACAAGCGCCGCGTGCCGTGGCGGGTGATCGGCTGGGGGATCGGACTGCAACTCGGGCTGGCGGTGCTGGTGCTGGGCACGGGCGTGGGGCAGCGGACGCTCGAAGCGGCGGCGCGGGGCGTGCAGGAGTTCGTGAAGGTCAACACCTTCGGGGCCGGCATGTTGTTCGGTCCGTTGGCGGACCCGTCGACGGCCGGCGGCTTCATCTTCGCGTTCGCGGCGACCGGGTTGCCGGTGATGATCTTCTTCAGCGCCCTACTGGCGGTGCTGTACCACGTCGGCGTGATGCAGGTGCTCGTGTGGTGCATGGCCCGGGTGATGATGGTCACCATGGGCGTGAGCGGCGCCGAGGCGATGGCGATGGCGGCGAACCTGTTCGTCGGGCAGACCGAGGCGCCGCTGGTCGTCCGGCCGTACCTCGACGAGATGACGCGCAGCGAGCTGAATGCGCTGATGACCGGCGGTTTCGCGACGATCGCCGGGTCCGTGCTCGTGGTGTACATGTCGTTCTTCACGGAGAACCTCGGCGTGTTGGGCGCTTCGATCGGGCCGCACCTGCTGACCGCGTCGCTGCTGTCGGCGCCGGCGGCGTTCGTGATCGCCAAGGTGATGCTGCCCGAGGTCGGCACGCCCACGACCGCCGGCCGGGTCGAGCTGCGCATCGAGCGCACCGCCGACAACGTCATCGAGGCGGCGACCAACGGCACGACCGACGGGCTCAAGCTCTACCTCAACGTCATCGCGATGCTGCTGGCGTTCACCGCGCTGGTGAAGCTGATCGACTGGCCGTTGGGAGCGATCGGCGCCGCGTGGATGGGCATGCCCGCCGACGGCAACGGCGCGTTGTCGCTGGCGTACCTGCTCGGCTGGGTGCTCGCGCCGGTCGCGTGGTGCATCGGGGTGGAGGGCTGGGCCGACTGCCGGCTGGTCGGGGGGCTCATCGGGCTCAAGCTCACGACGAACGAGTTCGTCGCGTTCGGCGAGTTGGTAACGGCGGCGACCCCGTCGGAGCCCGTGATCGAGTCGCTGTCCTTCCAAGGCGAGATCGGCCCCGATGCGGTGCCCGAAGTAGTCGCCTCGCCTTCCGAAGAGCCGTTCCTTTCCCCGCGCTCGGCCCAGATCGCCGCGTACGCGCTCTGCGGCTTCGCCAACTTCGCCAGCATGGGCATCCAGATCGGCGGGATCGCGGCGCTGGCGCCGCAGCGCAAGACCCAGCTGTCGCAACTCGCGCTGCGGGCGATGCTCGGCGGGGCGCTGGCGTCCGGGTGCACCGCCGCGGTGGCGGGGATGTTCTTGTAGATCAGGAAGATCGAGAAAATGCAGAAAACCGGGAAAATCATGCACGCGATTGCGACGATGGCGAGAGGTATGTCCTGCTCACCACTCCGGTTGCGATCTTCTTGATTTTCCGGGTGGTCCCGCTCTTCCTGTTTTCCTGGGTTTCTCGATCTTCTTGATCTCCCCATGTCCAAACGCCGCCACCGAGACCCCGACGACCCGGCCCGGCAGGTCCGCATCGCGGCGCGGCGCGACATCGACGAGGCGCTCGTCCGGCACTGGCCCGGGTTATCGGAAAAAGAAGACGACGGCTGGCTGATGCGGTTCAGCGGCGCGTACACCCGCTGGGGCAACGCCGTGTTCCCGCTCGAGGTCGGCAAGCACCCGCACGACTTCAAGGTCAAGATCGTCGAGGACCTCTACGTCAAACACCAGCAGCGCCCGATCTTCCGGCTGACGCTCTACACCCAGCCGGACAGCCTGGACCAGTTCCTCGCCGACGGCGGCTACGCGCGCGTCGGGCGCACGTCCGTGCTCACGTTCGACCTCACCGGGCCCGAGGCGAACCGAGACCCCGGGGCCGGCGACCTGAAACTGGAAGAACAGCTCACCGACGACTGGGTCATCCGCACCAACCACTGGCTCGGGTACGCCGACGGCGAGATGCCCGGTCACCGGCCCGCGCTCTTGAAGAACTTCCTGTACGAGGCGTTCTACCTGACCTACCTCTACGACGGGCGGGCGGTCGCGGCGGGCGTCTTCGTGGTCGACGAGGCGCGGCAGCAAGGCATCGTCACCAACCTTGTCGTCTCGCCGCAGCACGACACGCACGGCCACCGCGTCGCGCTCGTCCGGCACCTGATCCCCCACGCCAAACAGGCCAACCTGCACCGCCTCATCGTCGAGGCCGACATGGAGAAGGGCGACCTGCACGAACAACTCACGACCCGCCTCGGCCTCGAAGAACGCTACCGCTACTGGTACCGGGCGAAGATGTTTTTCTGAGTGACTGTGTCAGTGTCGGTGTCCGTGTGAAGCACCCGACCGCTGACACTGCCGCGATCATTGTCACGAACCATGGACCGCTTCACCAAGATCGAGGAGAAACTCACCTTTACCGAGCAGCAGCTCGGGGAGTTGGACACGGTCGTGCGCGAGCTGGGCGACACGCTGGACCGGTTGGCCAAGCGGCTGGACCGGCTGGCGTCGCGGGTCGAGGCGGCGGAATCGCGTCTGGAAAACCCGGGGACGGCCGGGGAAAACGACGCCGACGGCCGACCGACCGACGAGCAGCTCCGGCAGGAGAAGCCGCCGCACTGGTGAGGAGCGGGCGGGGTCGAGCGGCCCGGTGGTGTCTTGCCGCGGGTTGGGTCGGGATCGCGCTGTGTTTGTGAGGCATGTGACTGTTTTGAGCCGCACAACGGGCGTGACGGGCGCTGGCGGTGTAAAAAACGGGGGAGTTGCGCTAGCGTTTCGTCAGGGCGGCCGTACGCTTTCGGCCCCATGATCCTGCCCGCCACCCCCACGACGATGACCCGCCCGGTCCTGATCTTCGCCAACCCGTTCAGCGGCACCGGCCCGAACCGTGACTGGGTCGAGGCCTTCGCCGACCGGCTCACCCAACGCGGCCTCGCGCCAGAGGTCGTGTGGGACCCGGCCGAGCGTCGGGGCGTCC
>JANQPR010000259.1 GCA_028285385.1 Phycisphaera sp. | reverse complement strand
ATCGCCCGGTCCACCGAGTGCGCAATGCCTCCGGCCACCAAAGTCATCCTCGGGCTCGTCGCGTTGTTGGTGATCGGTGCGGCGCTGCCCCGGCCATATGCGTTTCTGCCGGGGCGGGTGGTCGACCCGGTTGTGCAGACCCTGGTGCTCCCGGGCCGGCCGGTGCGGGCCTTGCTCGTCGGCGACCCCGTGCGTGAGGAACTCGCGAACCAGCCGCTGGACGATGAACGCCTCCGCGATGACTTCGGGCTGGCCCGGGTCGAACTCGACCGGCTTCGCCAACAGAACGCCCGGCTCAAACAACGCCTCGCCGAACTGGTGCCGGCTCAGGACCTGCTCGCCGAGCGCGGGCTGCGTGAGTTGCGTCCCGTCTCGGCGCGCGTCAACCCCGGCGGGGGCGACGGCGTGCTCACGATCGCCGCCGGGTCGCGCGACGGCGTACAGGCCGGGCAGGCGGTGGTGTACGACGTCCACGTGGTCGGGCAGGTCGTCGAACCGATCGGTCCAAGCACGGCAAGCGTCGCGTTGATCACGTCCCTGCGCGTGCCGTTGTCGCTGCGGCTCGTCGCGCCGCCGTCCGAGTCGACGCCGGGAAGTCTGCTGCCGGCGCGGTCGCTGCCGGTGCAGGTCAAGCCCGACGTCGGACGCAGCGCGTTCGTCACCGAAGACGTCGCCGCCGGGGCCGATGTGCGTGTCGGCGACCTCGCCCGGCACGCCGACGAGCTGAGCTTGCCCGAGGCGCAGGGCTTCCAGTTTGGTGTCGTCTCCGAAGTCACCCCATTGGAGCGGAACCCGTTGGCTCTGCGGCGCGTGGTCGTGGAACCCGTGTTGGATTTGGGGCGCCTGTCCCGGGTGACCGTGCTCATCCCCGACGACAACTCCGGCAGCGGGAGCGATACGTCCGGGAGTTCGCGATGAACCGCACCCCGTGGGTCATCGCCGCTTACGCCGCGTTGCTGCTGCAGGCCACGCTTCGGCCGGTGTGGTCGGTCGGAGGGGTGGCGCCCGAGCCGCTGTTGATCCTCGCCGTGTTCCTCGGGCAGTGCGGGCCCTCGACCCCGGCGTTGTTCAGCGCCTTGCTGTTCGGCGTGCTGGCCGACGCGTTGTCCCGTCCGTACCCCGAGGCGGGCGTGCTGATCGGGCCGGCGGCGGTGGGCTACGTCGTCGCGGCGTTCGCCGTGCTGCAGCTGCGGAGCCTCGTCTTCCGGCACTCCGTGCTATCGCTGGTCGTGATGACCGTGGCGGGGGGCTTCTTCGCGGCGTTGGTGGAGACGGCCGTGCTCGCCGTGCGGGGCCTGACGTTTCTCGCCGCCGACGCGCCGCCGGGGTTCACCGCGCTGGGGCACCTCGGTCGTGCGCTGTTGACGGTTCTGTACACCGCGGCGTTGGCCGTGCCCGTGGGGTGGATGCTGCTCAAAACCCGGCCGACGTGGCGGTTCGGACACGACTCGGCCTAAGGTGGCTCAGCCTAGGGTTGGGTTGAAGGACTTGGCCATCTCATATGGAAGCGGCCAACGCGATCACCCGCTGAAACCAATCCTCCAAACATCCCAGGCATGCCTTCCTTGCTCCCCGACCGCGAACCCGACCCCCTCGAGCCCGGCTACACGGCCTGGTCTCCGCGCATGGGCTGGCGAGGCAAGGCCGCCGCGTGGGTGATCCTGGCCATGGTCGTCGCGGGTCTGGTCGTGATGGCTGCCATGGCGCTCGGCCTGATCGATAGCGCGTTGGTGTGACCAGGCCTCAGGAACACATTCGATCGACGTCCACTCCGGCGCGACGAAATGGTCGTGGTTGTTGCTTGAAATACAGGGATTTATGGGCGGCTTCGGCGGTTGACGCCAACCCGAACATTTTTCAATCAAACTTGAAGCCTTCCCTTGACAAGAACCGAACAAGAAGTATCGTGCGTTGATCCGATCAAAACCCCAACGTTGACGCCCGCCTCCGGAGCACTACGATGACCGCCACGCTCGCGAAACCCGCCCGACTCAACGGTTCCCCGAAAGGATCCGCCATGGCCAAGGCCGCCGCTTCCGACCCCTCCGCCGCCCGTCAGAAGGCCCTCGACCAGGCCATGGGCCAGATCGAACGGGCGTTCGGCAAGGGGTCCATCATGCGGATGGACGAGGACGCGACGCTCGACGTCGACGGCATCTCGACCGGGGCGCTGTCGCTGGACCTCGCCCTGGGCGGCAAGGGCCTGCCCCGCGGCCGGGTCGTCGAGATCTACGGCCCCGAGTCCTCGGGCAAAACCACGCTCACGCTGCACGTCGTCGCCGAGGCCCAGAAGGCCGGCGGCGTCGCCGCGTTCATCGACGCCGAGCACGCGCTGGACCCGTCCTGGGCCCGTCGGCTGGGCGTCAACCTGGACGAGTTGCTCGTCTCCCAGCCCGACACCGGCGAGCAGGCGCTGGAGATCTGCGAGCTGCTGGTGCGGTCGAACGCGGTGGATGTGATCGTGGTCGACTCGGTCGCGGCGCTCATCCCACGGGCCGAGATCGAGGGGGAAATGGGCGACACCCACGTCGGTCTCCAGGCCCGCCTGATGTCGCAGGCCCTCCGCAAGCTCACCGGCGCGATCAGCCGCAGCAAGTGCGTCGTCATCTTCATCAACCAGATCCGCGAGAAGATCGGCGTGATGTTCGGCAACCCGGAAACTACGCCCGGCGGCCGGGCACTGAAGTTCTACAGCTCGGTCCGCATCGACATCCGACGGACCGCCTCGATCAAGGACGGCGATACGGCCGTGGGCAACCGCACCCGCGCGAAGGTGGTGAAGAACAAGATCGCTCCGCCGTTCAAGCTGGCCGAGTTCGACATCATGTTCAACGAGGGAATCAGCGCCTCGGGCGACCTGATCGACCTGGGCGTGGCCGAGAACGTCGTGCAGAAGTCCGGGGCGTGGTTCAGCTTCGGCGAGGTCCGGCTCGGGCAGGGCCGGGAGAACGCCAAGCAGTTCATCCGCGAGAACCCGGACCTGTTCGCCGAGATCAAGAAACAGGTCTTGGAAGCCAAGGGCATCACCCCGCCCGGGCACGACGCCGCGGAGGAGGGTGCCGACGCCGCGGACGGCAAGACCGACGACTCCGAGTAGACTGTGGCGGTCGGCTCAGAGTCCGGCGTCGCCACCGTAGCTCAGTTGGCAGAGCAGCGGTTTTGTAAACCGCAGGTCGCCGGTTCGAGCCCGGCCGGTGGCTGTTCTGCTTGGTCCGTGCTTCATATCACTGACTGTTGCGGCGACAGTGGGCGTCGGTTGCGGCTTCGTGCTCGTGCGTGTTGTCGCGGAAGACGGCGGAGGCATCGGGTTTTGCGTTGCCGCTCGGCGTGATCTACAGTGCATGGTTCGCACGCGGGCCGGCGTTCCCGCCATCCGCCATCCGCCACCGTTCCCGACACCGCCGAACCACCATGAGCGACACCCTCGTTGCCGACATCCGTGACACCGACACCGCCCGCCAGTTCTTCGACGCGGGCTTCGAGGCCGAGAAGGCCGGCGACCGCCTCGCCGCGATCGAGAAATACGAAGCCGCTTATGCCGCGGACCCCGAAGACCTCGAGGTCTGCTTCCGCCTGGCGTACAACCTCGACCTGGTCGGCGAGGAAGACGAAGCGATCCACCTCTACGAAGAGTGTTGCCGCGCCGAGCGTGCCCCGCTCAACGCGTTGATCAACCTCGCGGTGCTCTACGAGGACCGCAACAAGTTCGCCCAGGCCGAACGCTGCATCCGGCAGGTGCTCGCGACCGACCCGAACCACCCGCGGGCCCGGCTGTTCATCAAAGACATCCTGGCGTCTAAGGGCATGCTGATCGACGACGATCAGGAACGCCGCGACGAGAAGCATAGTGCGCTGCTCGACACGCCGGTGACCGACTTCGAGATGTCTGTCCGTACCCGAAACGCGCTGCGGAAGATGGAGATCCGCACGCTCGGCGACCTGCTCAAGGTGACCGAGGCCGAGCTCCGCAGCTTCAAGAACTTCGGCGACGCCTCGCTGGACGAGATCAAAGCGATGCTCGCGCAGAAGGGGTTGCGTCTCGGGCAGGCCGTCGAAGAACGCCAGGAAGAAGTCAAGCAGCAGGTCTACGAACAGCT
Organism: Phycisphaera sp.; assembly: GCA_028285385.1. Lineage (GTDB taxonomy): Bacteria > Planctomycetota > Phycisphaerae > Phycisphaerales > Phycisphaeraceae > CAZIXN01. Next base: position 4,242 of record JANQPR010000259.1, on the reverse strand, counting down.
CCGTGCCGAGACCGGCGGCGACGACGAACTGCTCAACCGCAGCGTCGGCGAACTGAACCTATCGGTCCGGGCCCGCAAGGCGCTCGCACTCCTGGGTATCCAGACCGTCGGCGACCTGGTCATGAAGACCGAGGCCGAGTTGATGGGCGTAAAGAACTTCGGCATGACGTCCCTCGTCGAGATCAAGGAAAAGCTCGCCGAGATGGGCATCGGCCTCCGCAAGATCGAAGGCTGACGCCTATCGGTGATGCAATCGAACCCGGAAGCCCACGCTCAATCAGCGTGGGCTTCGTTCTTTGGAGACACGGTTGTGGCGGGCCCAGGCACCGACGAACCTGATGTGATCGATCGCAACGCCGGCCGAGTGATCCTGATCGATCCCGACGACCGGGTTCTGCTGCTGGCCTGCTGTGACCCGGGGCGGCCGGACGCCGAGCGATGGTGGATCACGCCCGGCGGCGGCTGCGAGGCCGGCGAGACCTACCGGCACGCCGCCAAACGCGAAGCCGAAGAAGAGCTGGGTTTCAATGACCTCAAACTCGGCCCGTGCGTCTGGACACGCACGGCCACGTTCCCCTGGCTCGGCCGGTTGATCCGCCAGCACGAGCGCTTCTTCGTTTGCCGGACGCACCGACGTGAGCCGACCGCCGACACCCGCACGGCCGACGAGCTGATGTATCTCCATGGCCACCGCTGGTGGAGCCCCGCACAGATCACTGCGGCCATCGACGACGGGACCCGCTTCGCTCCGCGCCGTTTCGACGCGTGCTTGAAACAGTTGCTGGACGACGGGCCACCCACGCGACCGATCGACGTGGGTGTTTGAGCGACCGGTCTTGGTGAATCTCAGTCCGGCCAGACGCCTTGATACACCTCGGTCGCCGGTCCGGTCATGAAGACGTGGTTGGTCTTTCCATCCCACCGAAGTTGCAGCGGCCCACCGGGTAAATAGGTGGTCAGATCGCGTTGTGTCCGTCCGGTCAACACCCCGGCGACACACACGGCCGAGGCGCCCGTGCCGCACGCGAGCGTCGCGCCGCTGCCGCGCTCCCAGTGCACGACCTCGGCTTCGTCCTGGCCGAGCACGCAGGCGAAGTGGATGTTTGCCCGTTGCGGGAACGCCGGGTGGTGTTCGAGTTTTGGGCCGACGCGATCGAGTTCGGCGCGGACCGGTTCAAGGTCGTCGACGTAGATCACGGCGTGCGGGTTGCCGGTCGAGACGCAGGTCGCCTCCATGCTTTGGCCGTCGAGCGTGACGACGAAGGTCTGGGGCTGATCCGTGGCGTCGGCGTGCGCCGTGTCGATCGGGACTTCGCCCGGCTCCAGTCGCGGTTCGCCCATGTCGACCGTGACCGTGGACACCGTGTCGTCGTCGCCGACTTGGTAGTCGAGCGTGAGTACGCCGTTGCGGGTCTGCACGAGCATCGGAGTGGCGCTCCGCGCACCGGGGAACAGCTCGTGGTCGTGCGCGAACTTGCAGACGCAGCGGATGCCGTTGCCGCACATCTCGCCTTCGCTGCCGTCGGCGTTGAACATCCGCATCCGGCAGTGCGCGTCGACTCCGGGTTCCGGGGCTAGCACGAGGATCAAGCCGTCCGACCCAACGCCGAAGTGCCGGTCCGCCATCTTCATGGCCAGGGCTTCGGGGTTCTGCACATCATACGTGAAGCCGTCGACGTAGACGTAGTCGTTGCCGAGGCCGTGCATCTTGACAAAGGGCAGGGGCATGAGTGTTCGGTTTGCGATTGCAGAGCGGGTATCAGTTCACGTAAGCGATCGGGTCGGTTTGCCCCGCTTCGGCGAAGCCGCGCCGACGGAGCTGGCAGGCGTCGCAGTGGCCGCAGGCGCGGCCGTCGTCGGCAGGGTCGTAGCAGGTGTGTGTCAGCGCGTAGTTCACGCCGAGTTCAAGGCCGCGCTGGATGATCTGGGCCTTGGTCATCTCGATCAGCGGTGCATGGACCCGGATCGTCCGGCCGTCTTCGGTCGCCAGCTTGGTGGCGAGGTTGGCCATGCTTGCGAAGGCGTGGATGTATTCAGGCCGGCAGTCGGGGTAGCCGGAATAGTCGAGGGCGTTGACGCCGATGAGGATGTCGGTCGCGTCGAGCGTCTCGGCGAAAGCGAGCGCGAAGCTGAGGAAGATCGTGTTCCGGGCCGGGACATAAGTGATCGGCACGCCGTGCGCGAGTTGGGTGTCGTCACGGTCTTTCGGCACGTCGAGGGTTTCGTCGGTGAGGGCCGAGCCGCCGAAGAGGCCGAGGTCGATGCGGGCGACGCGGTGGTCGGCGACGCCTGCGGCCGTGGCGATCTTCCGCGCGGCGTCGAGCTCGAAGGTGTGGCGCTGCCCGTAGTCGAAGCTGAGGCAGTGGCAGTCGTAGCCGTCGTGCCGGGCGAGCGCGAGCGTGGTGGCCGAGTCGAGGCCGCCGGAAAGCAGGACGACCGCGGAGGTGGGGGAGTTGCCGGCGGGCATGCGGGCGGGCATGGTAGCGGGCGGGCCGCCTACGATCTGGCGTGAAACACGACTACAGCGAGTTCGACGGGCAACAGGCGTTCCGGTCCCCGGATGAGTTGTTCGCCCCGCGGCAGGTCATGCAGTTCATCCTGCAGTACGGCCAAGACGCGCTCGACGCGATGAACGATCTCGACGAGGACGAGTCCGAGTTGATCCAGCAGATGATCGACGCGGGGTTGCTGGAGGAAGAAGAAGACGAGCACGGCAACCGGCAGCTCCGCATGACCGCACGGCTGGTACGTGGGTTTCAACACCGGGCGTTACTGGAGATGTTCGAGGGGCTGCACAAGGGCAGCCGCGACGGGCACCCGACGCCGGAGTCGGGGCGGAGTTCGGAGCGGTCGGAGGGGACCCGGCCGTACGAGTTCGGCGACCCGCTGCACGAACTAGACCTTGGGCAGACGCTGCGGAACGTCATCGCGCGTTCGTCACGGGAAGTGGATAAGAAAGCACAAGGCCCGTCGATGCTGCCGCTGCGGCTAGGGCTTGAAGACTTGGAGCTTCACCAGACGGAAGGCACCGCGGACTGCGCGACCGTACTGCTTATCGATCTGTCGGGTTCGATGATGCGGTACGGCCGGTTCCTTCAGTCGAAGCGCGTGGCCCTCGGCATGGCGGAGTTGGTGCGGGCGCGCTTCCCGCAGGACACGATCGACTTCATCGGGTTTGCATCATTGGCGGAACGGTTGCGGGAGAAGGACCTGCCGCTGGTGATGCCCAAGCCGGTGACGGTGCGCGACTGGGAAGTGCGGGTTCGGGTCCCGCTCGAACAAGCCGAGGCGAACCCCGACGGCATCCCGCCGCACTTCACGAACCTGCAGCTCGGGCTGCGGCGGGCGCGGCAGATCCTGGCGCGCAGCGGCGCGGCGAACAAGCAGGTCTTCATCATCACCGACGGCCAACCGACCGCCCACGTCGAGGCGTCACCGCAGACCGGTGAAGAGGTGCTGTACCTGCTCTACCCGCCGGACGTGAGGACCCGCGACATCACGCTCAATGAAGCGATGCGTTGCCACCAGCAAGGCATCCGACTGACCACGTTCGCGTTGATCGAGGACTACTGGGGGATGGACTGGGTCGGCTTCGTCGACCAAATCACCAAGCTGACGCGAGGCATGGCTTACTACTGTGCGAGCCACGACCTTTCGTCGACGGTGATCGAGTCGTACCTGTCGGGACGGAAGAGGAAGTCGTTCGTGCATTGACCGCTCGACCGCAAAGCGACGGCGGGGCGGTTTCGCGGGAGTCCGTCGGTCAGGGGAATACGAGGTCGAAGTCCTGCCCGGTAAAGACCCATTGGGCGACGCGGCCGGCGGTGTTGCGCCAGATCACGTCGTCGCGGCCGTCATTGTTGACGTCGCGGACGCCGGTGATCTGCCAGTTTCCGTTGACGGCGATGGACTCGGCGTCGCGGGCGCTGCCGACTTGACCGGACCAGACGAAACGGGTTCGGGCGGCGTTGACGTTGCGGAGCAGCTGGTCGTTGTCGCCGTCGCCGTCGAAGTCACCGGTGGCGGCGACACTGAACCCGGCGGGTATGGTTGGCGTGATCGGGGTTGGAGCCGGCGCAGGGGTCGGCGGGGGTGTCGGCGTCGGGGCCGGCGTGGGCGTCGGGGCGGGGGTGGTCGGGCCGAGGAAGGACGCGAACGCGCCGTTGCGCATCAGCCAGGTTGTGGTCTGGCCGTTGACGCGCCAGCGGATGTCGGCGGTGCCGTCTCCGTTCTGGTCGGCGT
>JANQPR010000257.1 GCA_028285385.1 Phycisphaera sp. | reverse complement strand
AAGACCACGAAACGCGGGCCCGGGCACGTCAACATCCGTCCGGCGAGGCGTCGCCCCACCCGCCGCGCTCCCCGCGGGGGCACCGGCTCTACCCGGGGGAGAACACGCACGATTGCGCGCAGAAGTGCGCCGCGCTCACGGCTTCGGCGCACGCTGACGGTACAGCGACGGGTCGACGGCGGCGGCCATCGCGGCGGTGTCCAGATCGATTGGTGTCACGCCCTGCAGGAACGCCGCGACCCGTTCGACGACCGGGCTGGCGTTGTTGATCAACTCGCGGTGCGACACCTCGAGCAGTTCGACGTTGGTTTGCGACGCGGCCCACGCCTTTACGCCGGCGAGCTGGCGAGCGAACGTGGCCTTGAGCCGGTCTTCGTCCACGGCGGGCGCGGCAGTTCCCTCTCCACCTCTTGCGAGTTGGGTGCGCATGCGGCGTTGCGACGCGAGCACCTCGTCGAGATCACGGTCCATGAACAGAACGCGGTAGCGGTGGCGGTTTGGTAGCGCGGGCAAAAGCGCGTGGATGACCTTCACGGCGTGGCCCGGGGCGTCGTCTAGGAACGCGTTGTCCTTCGGCAAGGTTTTGACGGCGTCGAGTTCGAGGTAGCCGCGCGGGTTCGATTCGTCGGCGCCGCGCCGGTCGTCGGTGAGCGCGGGTGTCCCGCCAGCCTTGAGCATCTGCATCATCAGGCTGGTGCCCGAGCGCGGCAGGCCGGAGACGACGACGATGGGCGGCGTTTCGGGTGCGGCGTTCGTGGCCACGGCTGGATCGGTTTTTGGTTCTGGCTGAAGGGGTGCGACTGCGGTTGGCGGCTCGCTCGACGCGGAGCCGGCGCGGTGTGCCTTGGCGGCGGCGGCGTGGAAGGCGGCGTGCTCTTCGTCACCGGTTTCCTTGAGCAGCGTGGCGAGCAGGGCGTGGGCGCGGCGGTGGTTGGGGCGTTGGCGGACGGCGACGCGCAGCGCGTCGATGGCGCGGGTGGTGTCCCCGGTCTCGGCGAGGGCCCGGCCGAGCAACGCGTGGGCCTGGGGGAAGAAGAACAGGTGTTCGACGGCGGCGAGCCCGTGCGTGACCGCGTCGTCGGCACGCCCGAGTTCGAGGCATGCCTCGCACAACCCGCAGTGCGCCCCGGCCGAGGTCGGGTCGGCGTCGAGTGCCCGGCGGAACGCGGCCTCGGCGTCGGCGAAGCGCCGGGCCGCGAGCAGCGCCTGGCCCGTGCGCAGGTGAAGCCCCGGTAGGCGCGGGTCGGCCTGCGCCGCGGCGTCGAAGTGCGTCAGCGCCGCGTCCCAGTCCTGCTCGGCGGCGGCGAGCGCGCCGAGCAGCAGCCGGCCGCGCGGCGACGGGTCGTCGTGAAACGGGGTGCTGAGTTCACGGGCGCGCTGCGTTTGTCCGAGGTTCGCCAGGCACACCGCGAGCTGGAGGCGGACGCCGCGGTCGTCGGGGTGCTCGGCGTGGAGTTCTTCGAGGATTGGTACGGCCTCGCCGGCGCGCTGCGCGTCGATCAGCGACAACGCGAGGTTGATGCGTTGGTCGGTCCGGACGCGGTCGACCGCGGCGGCCTCGTCGTCGCCGATCGGCTCGATGTAGCCGAGGGCGGCGAGCTGGTCGAGCGCTTCGCGCTGCGCGACGGGGTCGAACGCCGCGTCGGCGTCCGCGGTTTTAGGGTGTTGGCCGTCCTCACCCGGGACGAGTTCCCACGACGGGATGCGGTGCGGTTCGAGCGGTTCGCGGAAGGCCTCGACCCACGGCCGGCCGTCCATGTCCATGCCGACGGGCAGCCCGAGCAGGCGGAGCACGGTGGGCGCGGCGTCGAGGAGCGTCGCGCCGAAGAGCTGCTCGTTCTGTTTGAACGGCGGGCCCTGGAGCGCGACCATGCCGTAGGGCCGGTGCCAGTCGGTGGGTCCTGCTTTCTTTAGGTCTCGCGGCCGTCGGTGGTCGTGGTAGTAGCCGTGGTCGGAGAGCAGGACGACCGCGGTATCGTCGCCGGCGAGGCGCAGCAGCGTGTCGAGCATCATGTCGTGGAAGCGGTACACGCCGGTCATGACGTGTCGGTACTTCTCGAACTGCTCGGCGTCGACGTGGTCCATGCGCGGCGGGTGCAGGTGCATGAACGCGTGGGCGAAGCGGTCGATGCCCTCGTAGTAGACGGCGGCGAAGTCCCATTCTTCGTTCGCAAGCAGGTGCGTCGCGACGGAATGGATCGACACGGTCTGCGCGAGCAGCGTGACCAGGTCGGCGAACAGCGGGTCCTTGGCGGGGTCGGCGTCGCGCAGCGCGGGGACGAACGGCGCGATGGCGCTGCCCTCGAGTTCGCCGGGGTGGACGCGCAGCGCCGCGAGCGTCTCGGCCAACTCGGGCGGGTGCACGGAGCGTGGCGGGATCGGCCAGGGCTCGTCGCGTTTTCCGCGCGGGGCCTCTAAGTGGTTCGAGACCATGACGCCCTGGATCGGCTCGGCGGGGTGCGAGGCGTACCACCCGACGACCTGCGAGTTCAGGCCGTTCTGCGAGAGGATGTTCCACAGGGCCTTGCACTGGCGGCTGGTGCTGGCGACGGGGCGGACGGACCGGCCGTCGGGCGTGGGTTCGGCGAAGCCGAGGATGCCGTGCTTGTCGGGGCGCTTGCCGGTGGCGATGGAGTTCCACAGCATCGGCGAGAGGATCGGCTGGAGCGTGACAACGTTGCCCCAGACGCCGCGTCGCGTCATGCCCTGGAGCGTGGGCATGAGCCCGGCGTCCATGAGCGGCCGGGCGAAGTCCCAGTCGCCGGCGTCCCAGCCGATGAGCAGGACACGCTTCGCGCGGCGGTCGGCGGTGTGGTTGCTGAGCGGTTCGCCTTCGGGCATGGCGGGCATCATCGGCCGGATCGGGGGCGAAAAAAAACAACCCGCGGCGGGCGCGGGCTGCGGTGGGATCAGGTTAAAGGGCGGCGGCTTACCGGGCGACGCGGCGGCGGTAGGCGCCCAGGCCCAGTGCGCCCGCGGCGAGCAGGCCCAGCGACGACGGCTCGGGCACGGCGCCGGCTTCGATCGGCGTGTCGGGCCGGGACTCGTAGGCCCCGTCGATCACGGTGTAGGTCGCGGTGTTGAGGTCGACCTCGACGCGGACCCAGGCGAAGTGCTCGTTGCCGGCGATGTCCATGTTGAACCCGAGCAGGATCGGGCCGGCGTTGAGCGCGGGGACCACGGGGCCGAGGCCGCCGTAGGACAGGTTGGTGAAGTAGCTGTAGAACCCGGTGCCGTCGATGAGGGTGCCGGCGGTCTGCGGCGTGGCGTAGGAGAACGTGCCGACGCCGGGTACGGCGTAAGGCTCGTTGGTCATGAACTGGCCGAGCGGCAGGTCGAGGATCTGCCACGACCCGTTGTAGAGCGCGCCGATGTCGCGGTTGTCGGCGAAGAGGTCGATGTTGCTGTCGCCGTCGAAGTCGAGTTCGACGGAGCCGCCGCCGAAAGGCACATCGGTGTTAAAGACCTGGTACTGGATGGCGCCCTGGGCGCTCGTGCCCGCCAAGCAGGCGGCGCCGGCGGCGAGGGAGTAGGCGGTCAGGTCGCGCTCACGGCGGGTCGAGCCGGGGGTCATTTCAATCTCCGTCCTTCGGGTGGGTTCGAGAATCGGGCAGGTCTTACACAAGATGCCAGACCGACGCGGTTTGGACAAGGGCTTTTCCGGCGGGGCGGTCGAATCTAGGCCCTGAATGGCCCGGCTGCACTACGTGTTTTTCGGCATCGATGCGGGGCTGGGCAACCTGGAGCGTCTCGGGGAACAGCCTCGTTGTGGGCTCGGGTGTCGCGCCGACTTGCAGCGTGCGTGACACGGGCGGAAAAATGCGGATACCCATGTCCGGTTTTTCGGCTTGCTTTGGAGTCACTCGATGGCGTCCGCGGCGCCGGGCGTTGGGGGACCGCGCACCGACAATCTTTTGCAATGAGAGACACGGCGATGTCACGTCCCAAGCCCCTTGTTGTGTGGGCGCTCGAGGGATCCGTGGCCGCGATCCCTTTGGTGTCCGTGCCCGAGCCGGCCGTGTTGAGCATCGTGGTGCTCACCGTGTTCGCGCCGCGGCGCAGGCCGGGTTAAACCGGTGCCGCGGCTGCTCGTCTCGGGCGCACACCGCGACTGTCAGTGCGTTTCGGACGTTTTTGTGTCTCTGACGTGTGGATCAGCAAGTCGTCGTTTCGCGGAGGACAATGGCACTGTGTCTAAGGTTTGACTCAGTGTTTCTCCGACGTCGATCGTTCGAAAGAGTCTGGTGAGGGAACGGGCGTTTCCAAGAGTAATCCTTGTGCGGATCGCCGATCGCGCGACGGTCGGTCGGCTAGCATGTCGGCCTCGCACCCGCAGCGGTTCATGAGGTTCGCCAGCTGACACAACGCGATCCCCGGGCGTCCCCGGTTGGCGCTGCCGACCGTCGCCCGGGTCTGAACCGGGTGCTACCAACAAAACTGGTCTCACGTACGTGACCTCGGGGTGAGGGCATTTTTTTCCTCACGAGGTGCTTTTGATGAACTTGCCGTTGAAGCCGTGTTTTGAGTTTCTGGAATCCCGACACCTGATGAGTACTTCCCCGGCGGGCTTCGACCCGCCGGACGCCGCCCGGTCTTCCGGGGCCGAGCCGCCGATCACGGTGGCCGCCCAATCGGCATCGGCGGCGGCTTCGTTCCTGCAGCCGGGCCCCGGGTTCACCGGGCCCACCGCACAACCTCCCGCCCGCGGCTCGGGCCCCGGGGTCGACGCCCAGGCGATCGCACGCTGGGACGTCGTGCCGAACCAGACCTTCACCGGCCGGTTCGACGTCGGCGTGCTCGCGTTCCACCGCGCGGGCATCGACTCGGTCGCGTTCTCGGTTGAGGGCGGCCCGTGGACGTACGTCGGCGAGCCGACCGAGAACCCGCGCACCGGCGTCGTCGAGTACTGGGCCTCACTTGACGCGGCGCGGCTCTCCGACGGCCCGGTCGAGGTGCGCGCGATCGCGATCCCGACGGCCGGGATCCCCCGCGTCCTCGAACCGCTCACGCTCAACGCCAACGCCGGCGGCACGCTCCGGTCGATCGCTCGCTACGTCTCGCCCAACGGCAGCGACGCCAACGGCACCGGCGACGCCGAGAAGCCGTTCAAGACCATCGGGCGCGCGGCACAGGCGATCGCCTCGGCGTCACCGGACGGCACGGCAGACGGCGGGTTCGTCTACCTGTTGCCCGGCACGCACGTGTTCGACGGCGGCTCGAAGACCGTCCCGACCAAGGACCGCTGGCTCACGATCACGCCCGCGCCCGGCGTCGACGCGAAGTACGCGCGGATCGTCGGCTCGGAGAACGGGCTGTCGACGAAGTGGCTGCGCGTCGAGGGCGTCGTCGCGCAGAACCGTCCCGACGAGGTGCTCCTACCCGCGGACCGCAGCCTCGGGCAGCGGCTCTGGATCGACAACAGCAGCCTGCGCGGCGCCGGGCGGCTCGACCCCGGTCACTGGTACCAGCGGCCCAACCGATACCAGGACACCTACGTCACCAACACCTACGCGACCGACTCACGCGACGGCTTCATCGACGCCACGCTGCAGCGCGACGTCCGGCTGGGCACGATCGGGCGCGACGCGTTCAGCAAGACCGAGGTGGTCGTCCACAGCCACGTCGAAAAGATGGACAAGTCCGGCTCGAGCCCGTCGTTCCACTCCGACGTCTACCAGCTCGGCAAGTCGGCCCGGAAGAACAACAACATCATCCTCTACGGCGTGACCGCAACGCAGGACATCAACGGGCAGGGGTTCTTCATCGGGAACAACCGGACCGTGACCGATTTGGCCGTGGTGAACTCGTACTTCGACAACCAGAACCGGCCAGACGCCGACAAGAAGCGCGTCTTCCAGGTCAGTTCGCCGGCCAAGCACCTGCTCGTGCAGGACAGCACGTTCGTGGGCAAAGCCGTCTGGCGCGACGACCGCGGCTTCACCGCAGACGACGTGGTGATCGACAGCACGGCGTTCCTCACCGCGGACGGCCAAACCAAGACCCCGGGCGAACGCCCTGGCGTGGCTTACCTCTCGGGGAGCGCGCCCGCGCTGAGCACCCTCCCCGCGCCCGACGCCGGGCCGGCACCCCGGGATACGGCACCCATACCGGCGCCGCCCCCTGCCCCCGAGCCGGAGCCGACGCCCACCCCAGAGCCGGCGCCCGAACCCGCCCCGCGGCCTCGCCCCGACACGACGCCCGCCCCCCGGCCGAGCCCGGCCCCGACCGACGACCCGGCGCCTCCGCCGCCGACCCGGACGCGGTTGGACATTGCCCCGGTCGTGGGCGTCACGGCCAGCGGATACAACGAGCGGCGTGACGACCGGCCGGCCAACGTGCTGGACGCCGACCCGACCACCCGCTGGGCCCAGGAGGGCGCGGGCTCGTGGATTCAGTTCGACCTCGGCCAGTCCCGGTCGGTTGATTCACTCTACGTGTCTTGGTTCAAGGGCGACCGACGGGCCGCGGGCTACGAGGTGCTGACCTCCCGCGACGGCGACGTCTGGACACGATCGGCCGACGGCACATCGTCGGGGCAGTCCGACGGGTATGAGCGCATCGGGCTCGAAGCGGTCCAGGCCCGTTACGTCCGGCTGGTCGGCCTGGGCAACAGCCGGAACGACTGGGTCAGCGTCAACGACGTGGTGCCCCTGATCACCGTCCCCGTGAGTTGAGTCGCCGGCCGTGGGATCGAACCCGCCGCCGCCCTCGGAGCCTGACCCGTCAGACGGCTGGGCTACCGGGGTCGGCGGCTCGTGGCGAGCGACCACGTGGAGTCGGCATTTTTCCCGTGACGCGCGACCGACCCACCGGTATATTGGAGGTTGAGTAGTTCACCTTAAGGGATGACGCTAGGATCGTTTCAAGTATTCGGAGGCGGAAGATGATCAGGCTTGTGTTGCCACGTTTCTGCTCCGGTCGCGTTATGGCCATGGGGCTGGCTGTCGCTTCGGTTCTATGGTCCGCGCCCGCGGCACCGCTGACCGTCTTCTCGGGGATCGACGCCGGCGTGAACCCGGCCGACCCACGCCCGAACTCCGACGCCGCGGCGGCCTCGTTTGACGCCGCGGCCGCGGGCTTGGGCCCGGCGGCGGTCATCGATTTCGAGGCCGCCCCGCTGGGCGACTTCCTGTCCCTCACCTCGGCGCAACTCGGCGTCCCCGGCGTGGCGATCACGCCGGCCGCCGCCAGCGACGGCAACGACACCGCGATCACCACCGGCGGGTCTCGCCTCCAAGGGTTCAACGTCACGCCGGGTGGGCAGAACTACCTGGAGATCGACGAGAACGCGGCCGGCGACCCTTCGGTCGGCGTCACGTTCGTCTTCGACGTGTCGATCAGCGCCTTCGGCGGGTACTTCACCGGCGTCGGCAACTCGCCGGGGGTGGCGACCGTCGTCTTCGACAACGGCACCGTTCAGTCGTTCGGGCTGACCGGCGCGCCCAACGGCGGGTCACAGTTCTTCGGGTTCACCGACACGACCGGGTCGATCGCGCAGGTGTCGGTGATCACCGTGCCGGTGGCGGGCGCGAACAACGAACGCATCGGGGTCGACGACGTGCGGTTTGTCGTGGTCCCCGAGCCCGCGGTCTTGCTGCCGGCGGTTGCCCTGACGGGGTTGCTGCGTCGTCGGCGACCGCGTCGTTAGTCGGGTGATGTGCTTCTTCGAGTCCGGCGCATAAGCAAGCCCGAGGCGTTGGCGGCCTCGGGCTTACTCTTTCTCGACTCGGATGTCGGGGACGCGCGGTTTTAGTCCGGCGAGCGCGGGCGGGTCCCGGCAACGAGACCCGAGAAAACCAGGAGCACCAACGCCGGCTCGGGGATGATGGCGCGGCGGTACACGGCCCCCGTGGTGGTCGTCACGGTGATGGGCGCATTGAGTTCGTCGAAGAGCGAGGCCTGTGTGATTTCGACGTGCGCCACGCCGAGGAGGTCGACGTTGGCCAGGAACGACAGCGTGAGGTACGCGCCCGGTTCGGCGGACGGTTCCTGGCCCGGCAGCGCGAAGCCGCTGATTCGGTAAGTGCCCGCCGACGGGCCGGCGCTGAGGATGTGGCCCAGGCTCGCGTAGCCGTGCTCGTCAACGACGCCGGTCAGCGTGAAAGCGTCGGGGTTGGTGACGGTCAGGTCGAGGTCGGAGACGCCGATCATTTCTGACGCGGTGCTGTCGAAGACCAGATCGATCGTGCCCGTGATGGGGTCGACCGACGGGAGCAGCCCGACGGACTGGGCGCGCAGCTCGACGTCGGCGCTGGCGACGCTCGTGATCGCGGCGAGAATGGCGGTGCAGGCGGCCCGCTGGATTCCGACGCGTCGACGGGTCATCGCGGGTCCTCCCACCGGGGCGGCGGCGCCCACCGATCGCGCTCGCGTCGGTCCTGGTCGAGCGTTTCGGTCGGCTGAGCGTCGGCCCGGAACGCCTGACGTCGAGCGGGCAGCCAGCGTTCGCGCCGCTGCCGATCCGAGTTGGCGGGGGGCGTCTCGGTCTCGGCCGGCTCGACGCCGATCGGCGCGGAGGACGCCCCGCCGTTGCCGGTCAAGTCTTGACCGAAGAACGCGCGGAGCGGGAGCGCGTCTACGCCGCGGACGAGGCCGCTGCCGTCGGTATCGGCCATGAACGAGTACCCGACCTGCCCGATGCCCGCGTTGAGGGCGAGTCGCAGCGCGTCGAAATCCGCCGTGTTCACCTGCGCGTCCTGGCTGACGTCGCCGGGCAGGACGTTCAGCGTGAAGACAAACGCCCCGCCGGCCTCACCGTCACCCGACTCGTTGCTCAGCCCGTCCTGCCACTCGCCGTCCAACGCGTTCCCGCCGGCGTCGGTGACGGCATCGGCCAGCGTGAGCGTCAGCGCGTCGGGCGACGGGATGCCCCCGTCAATCGACCACGTCGCGGTGTGTGTCGCCGGGTCGTAGACGACGCCGCCAAGTGTGAGGTTGCTGCTGACGGCCCCGACGATCTCGAGATCGGTGAGCGACACCGCGACCTCTTCGTCGAAGACCAGGGACAGGCGGTCCAGTCCGCTCCACGGCAGCGGGTCGAACTGCGTCGCTCCGCCGAGCGGGACGGCGTAACCCAGCGACCGCCCGGCGTCGATCGCGTCGACGAACGCGGTCGACCACGCGGAGGACGAGACCACGACCTCGGTGACGCGCGGCCCGGTCCAGTCGGTGGTCGCGTCGAACGCGTTGATTGTGCCGGTGAACGCCGGCGTGGCCGACGTCGGGCTGAGGTGGCTGCCGGCGTGAACCCCGACGTGGTTCACGGTGATCGCCGCGGTCGCGGTGTCGGCGAGTTGCCACGCCTGCCCATCCACGGAGTACTCGAACGTCCACAGGTCGCCCACGCGCGTGAGGCGTTGGTAGGCGGGCACGGTGGGCCCGATGTTGATGTCGAACAGGTCCGAGCTCCCGCCCGCATCCAGCTCGGCACCGAACAGGTGGACGTCGGTGCCGTCGTGGTAGATGTCGAACCGCAGGAGCGTGTCTTCGTCCTGGTGGATGGTGAACCCCTGGAACTGGAACGCCTGGTCCGGGGTGGAGTCCCACTGCGCGGTGAGGCGCATGTCGGTGTCCGGCGCGTCCTGCAGCAGGCGCGGGGCCAAGCGGCGCTGCCGCCACAGGTCGAACGTGTCTCCGCCGGGCACGGCGATCTCTACGGCGCTGCCGGTCGAGGTCAGGACGCTGGCGAGGATGTCGTCGTCGCGGCGCGGGTCGTAGAAGACCCACGTGTTGAGGTCGACGCCGGGCACGTCGAAGGAGTCACTGGACAGCGTCGCGTTGGCGTCGGGGATGAGCACGGGGACGGTGGTCACGTCGCTGAAGTTGGCCGCGTCGATGTAGGTACGGGCCTTGAGCGTGGTGCTGTTGCTGACGTTGACCGGCTGCGTGTCGACGTAGAGCGGCGAAGTGGGCGTCGGGTCCGTGCCGTCGAGGGTGAACCGGATCTCCCCGCCGGCCGTAGTGGTGGACATCGTGAAATCGGTGGGGCCGGCGTAGAACCCGAGGTCGCCGAGCGCGGTGGTGATGACCGGGCGGCTGATCACCGCGTTGACGTTGACGGTGACGGTGGCCTCGTTGGAGAACTCGCCCCCGTCGTCGGCGACGCGGTAGCGGAAGGTGTCTACGCCGACTTGCCCCGGGTCGGGCGTGTAGCTGATGGCGCCGGTCGAGGGGTTGATGTCGACGGCCCCGAGCAGCGGCGGGAAGCCCGGGACGATCTCGACGCTGGCCGGGTCCAGCGTGCCGTCGGGGTCGGCGTCGTTGTCGAGCACGTCGATCGCGACGGCGGTGTCCTGATCCGTGGTGGCCTGGTCGTCCGCCGCGATCGGCGGCAGGTTCGGCGGTGGCGGGTCGACCTGGACGTCGACGCGGGCCACGTCGGACGTCACACCGTCGGCGTTTTCGACCGTGTAGTAAAACGCGTCGACCCCCGCGAAACCCGCGTCGGGGGTGTAGGTGACGACGCCGGTCAGCGGGTCGATCTCCGTCGAACCAGAAACAGGGCCACGGTGAACCGTGACGGTGGAGGGGTCGAGCGGTGCGGGTAGGCCGCTGTCGTTCGCCAGTACGTCGATCAACACCGCGCCGGGGGCCATGGTTAGCGCAGTGTCGTCGGATACGACTGGCGGCGTGACCCCGGAGCCCACCGTCACGGTCACCGTGGCCGTGTTGGAAAGCCCGGATGTAGCGTCGCGAACGTTGTACGTGAAGGAGTCCACCCCGAGGAACCCGGTCGGCGGTGTGTACGTGACCGCCCCCGTGACCGGATCGACTGTTGCGCCGCCGAACAATGGCGGGTCGACGAGTTGAACGCTGGTGGGGTCGAGGTTGCCGTCGGCGTCGGTGTCGTTGTTGAGCACGTCGATCACCACCGCGGTGTCGGCGTAGGTGGCCGCGTTGTCGTCGGTCGCGACCGGCGTCGGGTGGATCGGGCGCACGACGACGTCGCCGAAGGTGGCGTCGAGGCGGTGCGCGACGAGCAGGACCGACCCGTTCGCCTTGGTCGCACCGGTCGTGCCGACGGGCGGGATGCCCTGGATCGTGATACCGGAGGCCTCGGGCTGGCCCTCTTCCCAGACCGACAGCGTGTACTGGTACTCGCCGCCCGGCAGCGTCTCGACCCGGCTGCGGAAGACGTACGGTGTGTCCATCGCCAGGTCGAACCCGGAGAGGTCCTCGGCGAAGATGTCCTCGGAACCGTCGGCGATCACGAGCCGTGGGCCTTCCGCGTCCGTGAGGTAACGGAACCAGCTCGCCGACCCCAGGCCGCTCTCGAAGCCGAGCAGCGGCTGGTCCCCGGGGACGTGCGGCGGCTCGTCGGTGTGCCCCGTCCACCGCATGATGAAGCCGATGCCCGCGGCGCCGCCGCCGACCGAGTGCACCGTGATCGTCGTCTCGACCTCGTAGTCGGTCCACGCCATGTCGCCGACCGCGACGAGGCGGTCGTAGCGGGAGCGCACGTTGGAGACGCCGTTGTCGTCGATCACCCACTCGCCGTCCACGACCTGCGTCACCGCGGGCAACGCGTCGACCTCGTCCCAGTCGATGGCGTACGGCAGCGGCCAGACGCGATCCGCCTCGTACAGGAAGGACGTCTGGCGGGTCGTCGTGTCGCCGGTCGAGTCCGTGGCGGTCAGTTCGAGGTTGTTCGTGCCGACCACGAAGAACGGGTCGTTGTCGATGTCGATGTCGGCGTTGAACTGGTTGTTGGCCAATCGCGGGTTGGCGCCGGGCCCGCCGATGCTCAGCGTGCGCTCGGGCGAGCCGTTGAGGCGGTAGGTGAGCGTGTCGACGCCGTCCGGGTCGGTGACCCGACCGATGATGTTGACGAACTCCTGCGGGTTTCCGAGGTGTCCGAACGACAGGTCGTCGCCGTAGGTCAGGTCGATCACCGACGGCGCCGTGGACAGCATGAGCCGCGGCTCTAGGTGCATCAGCGGAACGAACGCCGGCGCACGCCAAAGGCTGCGGCGGCTGAGGATCGGGTGTTTCACGGGCATGGGAGCAAGCAGCCAACCCCGCGGTTCATCGCGCAGGTCCAGGCAAGTGGTGAGGGGATCAGTGGCGCCGGTGACTGGTACCGTTGGGTTCGGCGACCGAGGTGCCGTTGGGGCGGGAGAGCGACGCGGCCGTCGCCTGCGCGAGGGGGCCGTACGTCGGTGGGGTCGCGGTGGCGTTGGGGGCATCGAACCGTTCAAGCTCGCGTGCCGGCGCGGGGCTGCTGAACCGTGTGCTCAACGACGAGTAGCCGGTGTGACGTGCGAGGTCTCGGCCGCCCACGCGGTTGAGGACGATCCCCGCGACGCGCGCCCGCTGCCGCGTCAGCTCTTTCATCGCGCGTTCCGTGTCGTCGATGCGGTCGCCCACCGGCACCACCACCACGACCTCGTCGGCCTCGCCGCTGAGCACCTTGGCTTCCAACCCGCCGAGGATGGGCCCGGTGTCGATGATGACCACCTCGAACTCGTGGCGCAGCCGATCCAACAGCCGGCGCACGTCCTGCCGGTTGATCTTTCCCGCCGACGCCAGGCCTCGCTCCTGCACGGGCAGGAGCCAGAGGTTGGGCGTCTGCGTCGGCAACGCTTGGCCGACGGGGTCGACGCGCGAGCTCGGTGATGGCGCGACGGGCTCGTCGCCGCTCTGAAGCCGATCGGTCAAGCGTTGCCGACGCAGACGCCCAACCTCTGGCTCCTGCCCGTGCAGGAGCGAGGGCTGGCGTCGGCGG
>JANQPR010000248.1 GCA_028285385.1 Phycisphaera sp. | reverse complement strand
GTTGGTGTCGCCGAACGCCGTCAGCAGGACGGTCTGGATGTAGTAGGTCGCGTCGAAGTCGTCGACGGTGCCGCTGCCGTCGTAGTCAAACTCGGCGGACGTCGAACTGGAGGCGATCCCCTCGATAACAGTGGTGATATCGCCCGTATCGACGTAGCCCAGCGTGATGTCGTCGTAGAACGAAGTCTTGAAGTCGTTCCCGCCGCCGAAGAGTTGCAGGGCACGGATACGGAGGTCGGGGTCTGTTGCGCCCGGCTCACCCGCCACGCCGTGATTGGAAGTCCGGCGAAACATGTATGGCGTCTGCCCTTGAACCGCGGTGAGGCCGGCATCCAGGACCCGTGAGTAGAAGACGCTGACATCGGGGTCACGGTCGTTGTCGGGGTTCGCATCGAAGGACCGGCCCGTCAGGTCGATGTATCCCAGAAACTCGTCGGTATCTCCGTTGCCGTTGAGGTCATCGACGTCTTTACTACCCGTAAACAACGGAGAACCGCCGTCCAACCCGCTATCTGGCTGGATCAGGTCGATCAGGGGGATGTAGTTGTCGATACGGTGCCACTGCCCGATGGTCACGTTTGCAAGCGTCTGCGTGAACACGCCGGCATCCACATCGCCGTAGTACTCCGACGTACCGGTCGGCGTGCTGCTCCCGTCTTGCCAGTTCCAAACATTGGCCAGGTAGTTGCCGTTGCCCTCTGGGCGATTCTGATTCGCGTCACTGCCCGTGAGAACAACATTCTGGAACGGGACACTCGGCGTTGCATCACGCGGCGTCCCCACCGCTGTCTCGTCAGCGATGAAATGCCAATAACTCATCTTCAAGGTTCGGCTCGTGTCCAGCGGCGAACCATCATTGGTCAGGTTCCAGAACACCTGCGGCCCGTTCGCACTGGCAAAGAGGTCATCCTGCAACAGCAGGGATTGGCTGCCAATCGTCGGAGCCGCTTGGACATCACTCACCTCAGCCAACGTTCCCAAAAACCCCGGGAAGTTGGCGTTGTCGGTCTGGATTACGTCGGCGCTGGCCGGTCCTTGACCGAGCGTGTCGCCCTCAAAGTTCTCCGAGAAGATCAAATCCAAGGCCGCCACCGGCACCCCAAAGATCGGCAACAGAATCCCCGCACCAACCCGTGCCCTGTGTGATTCGAGAAACATGTTCAACCTCCTATAACTTTTGTCCGTAGTGAAACACGGATACCTGTTTTGCGAAAAAAGTTGCCATCTACCGTTTTAACCTTCGTCACACCGAGTTGAACCGGTATGTCCTTCCCATGAGACCGAGTTGAATCACACCAGCATTGCGACGCAGAACACCCTCTCGCTAGTGCAGGACTACTCAACACAACGACGACGCCGTGCACCAAGAACAGCGGGGCCTCGTATCACCGCGAGCATCGACGGCTCGGGCACCGACACGGCGAGCGTTCCTTCCGTCCGATCGACCCGAGTCAGGCCGGCTTCGAGGTCTTACGAGAAGATGACTTTGCCCCCCCCGGGCCTCGCCGCCGACGATGAGGGCGGCGGCGAGGATTCCGAGCTGGCAACGGAGTTGTGTTTGATTCCGCAACATCACCAACTCCGTAAGTCGATCCAGAGGTCAATCATCAACCGTCGATACGGCTTCACGCAGAACGGCGACGCAGCGCCGCAAGCCCCAGGACACACAAACCGATCGCGCTGGCCGGCTCAGGGACCACGTGGAGAACCAACCGTGGCTCATTGCCCGGGTCGTTCAAATGGTCCCACGTGGGACGGAACTGGCCGTTGGCACCGGCAGTCTGGTGCAGATAGACCAGGTACGTGTCGTTGGTGTCGTTAACAATGAAATCAAGATCAGGGAGATCGAAAACCATCAAATCACCGTCCTGCGGACGGGGGTCGGCGGCAGAGAGGAACGTGAAGCTCTTCGAATCCTGCAGCGTGGTGTCGGCAGGGTCCGTCACCGACAGGAAGTCGAAGGTTCCGGTGCCGATGTCGGACCGCACCCCCGGCAGGCCCACGCTGCCGCTAAACGGGTAGAGCGTGGTGTTGGCGGGGTCGTAGTCCTCGCCCGACGTGCCGTCATTGACGGTTGACGCAGTGATCTCATAGAAGCCCAACGACGATCCGAAACCGCGGACAGTCATCTCGAGTTTCGCTGAAATGATGTCGGCCTCGGTCAACCCGGCACTAGCCAGCGCGGCGTCGATCCCGCTGAACTTCATCGCCGCCATGCTGCCGCCCGTGGTGTCGTTGACATACGTGCGGATGCGGTTGGCGTTGCCGTCGGTGAACGAGCTGTACGAAGGCGTGTCACCGCCGAACACCTCGAACGAATCCGAGTCGGACAGAGTGGCCTGGATTTCTACGGCACTGCTTGAAAGCGCTGGCCCAAGCCCGGCAACAACTGCCGCCGAAAAGAATCTCGTGAAAAGTGGCATTCAAAAACCTCCTAAAGAGTGAAAGAAACAAACGAGAACGGTCGAGACGACCCGAAAACGGGGGAGCGATCCCTAACCGGAACACACGGAACTCAAATTGATCCGCGAACCTGCCGCACACACGCCAGCAGAAACGATGGGGCCGGCCCCAGCCTTTGTAACGATAATATTCGGCGACGCCTGAACGCTTGCTTGGAACGGCGTGTACCTCATGACTGGCCTGCCTTCGTCCGTCGTGAACCGCGAGAGAAAAGTGAAACACACCCAAGAAGCCCGACCAAGCCGACATCCGGCAGCGGGCGGAACCATGAGCACGTCAAGCCTGAATCAGTTCACCCCGCTTCAATGGAGCAGGAGCCGAACCCGCACGCACCAACTTGGGGCGAATCCGGACCGGAGCTTGCGCGGTCGTCGGCGACTCGATCTTCTTCAATAGCAACTCGACCGCCCGCACACCCAACTCCTCCTGCGGCACAATCACTGTGTCGGTCGCACCGTTGCCCAAGCGGATCGGCACGTCGGCAAACACCACCATCGGGATCCGCGAGAGGCCCAACGACGCGGCCGCGACTTCGATGCTTTGGGCACCGGAATAAACCACGATCGCCTCGGGACGATCTTCGCTGTTCAGCATCCTGAATGAGTATGCAAGGCGCTCGTCGGCGTGTGCCGACTTGTCCCCGCGAACCACACGCGGCGTTAACCCCGCCTCAGCCATCGCCTGCTCGTAACCGGCTTGCCGGTCGCGGATGCTGTAGTGCGCGACATTCAGCTCTGACCGGCTCGCCGAATAATCGACGAACGCTACCCTCCGGTGCCCCGAACGCAGGAGATTCTCGGTAGCGATGCGGCCGGCGTACTCGTCATCCGGGAACACGCAATCGTGCTCGAGTCGACAGTTCATCCAGATCGCGGGTACGTGGTAGTGATCAATGATCTCAAGCATCTGCTCGGGGTACCCGTGCGTGTAGTTAACGAGCAACCCATCGGCGGACCACTGCCCCAGAATCTTGAGCATGTACTCGGGATCGGTCAGTTTTTCGTCCGGCAGACGCGCAAACGAAAAACGCAAATCTTCTGAAGCCAGCTTGCCCTCGATCGCGCCCATCAAAAGGATCGGAAGCTGGCTCTGCTGGGGGTGGGTCGATGCCAACAACGCAACGTTGCCGTACCGGCCCCGACGTGTCGCCCGAGCCGAACTGTTCGGGCGGTAGCCCAACTCGAACGCGGTATCGAGCACCCGCCGGCGCATCTCGTCGCGATATAGGTCCCCCTTATCGTTCAGCACGTTGCTCACCGTCATCACGGAACAGTGGGCCTTCGCCGCGATTTGTTTGAGAGTGACTGCCATGGCCGGAGTGCAGATGAAGCCGATCCGCGGGTGAGGGAGAAGTCAATCGCGAACTATGAACAAGGCCGAAGCCAATGATAACGTTATAATTTACGACGCCAAGGAAATTGTATCGTCGGAATTTTGAAACTTATCTTATTGAAATATCGATGTTTATGAAAATTATTGCGAGCTGCTCGGCTGTGTTGTACCAAGCCACCTTCAGAATTTGCGAACTGGGGGTTCTGACGAAACCAGGAACCATAGGAGGCCGCCGCTTTCCCATCCGCATCGCCGGTGAATACAGATTCCCTGCCGCTGGGTGAGAGCAAAGCACGCACATGTGACTCCCTCGGGATCTTTCGGTCCACCCGTTTAGAGAGCCGGGGGAGGTTTGATCGGGTGTGACGCGTTCGAGCACTTGCACGCCCTCGCGGTCTCCCTTGTTTGAGATGCTACAACACGAAGTACGGACTGCGTAAGCCCGATCTAGGGTTGAATCGAAGATTCAGATGCAGTCTTGCCCGCTTTGAAGTTGTGTCGGATCCGGGGCCAATCGTTTGTTGAAAAAGCGGTTAGTGATTGCTCCGTGACTGGGTGTTCGAACATCTGACGGAATAGTTTGGCGAAGATGATTAGGCCGTCTGCTCCACCCCGGATACAGGCGGCGGCGTCTGCTCGAGAACGGATCGATGCCGGGAAGATCAACGTGTCATGACCTTTCGGCCGCAGGGCATGTTGGATCTGTGTGATCAATAACTCCGCGTCTTCGCCATATTGGTTGACCCTGGCAAAATAAGGGCAGACCCACTTCGCTCCAGCGACACTGCACAGCACTGCTTGCTCGAGGCTGCACACGCAGGTGAGTAAGCAATCAATGCCGCGATCAGTAAGTACGCGCGTAGCGGTCAGGGCTTTAGCGGTACAAGGCAGCTTCGGCATCAGACGCGGGTCTCGATCTTTCAGTTCCAACACTTGTCGGATGAGAACGTCGCTGGAAGCATCCGGCAGTTGTACAAAAAGCGGAAGTTTGATTGCTTGAAGGCACTCGTCGCATGCTTGCTCGAGGCTCTTTCCATCAGCACACCAGTCGGCGATCACCGTTGGGTTAGTTACCACTGCAGAGATCAGGCCCGTCGAAGCAGCGGTCGCGCATTCCTCGATTGTGCCGGCAATCCAGAACTTCATGTAGACTCTCGATCAGGGTGTTCGGCAAGAAAAGCGTCGAGCTGCGCGGTGTTGGGCAGCCCACATATCACCCCGGTGTGTTTCGTACACATCGCGCCCGCCGCTGCGGCGCGTTGGGAGGCCATTACTGGGCAAAGCCTCGACACAATCCCAACGGCGAGTGTTGCGTTGAAACAGTCGCCCGCTCCTGTGGGGTCGATAGAACTGACTGGTATCGCTGAGATCGGCGTGGCCCTGTCGGGAGTCACGACAAGTGCCCCGTCTGACCCCAAGGTGACCACTACCAAATCCGGGCCAAGCCTTCTGAGCTCCGGCAGCAGCCCTAGTACGGGTTGCTGGTCGGTCGGCGGTACACCGCAAAGCGCCCGCGCCTCGGTCTGATTTGGTGTGATGATGTCGGTCAGCCCCAGCAACGAGTCGGGCAGTGGTGCGTGGCCCATCGGAGCAGGATTAAGAAGGGTGCGGACCTTCGCGTCACGCGCGATCTCAAAGCAGCGCTCTATCGCGGGAAGCGGGGTCTCCAGTGAACTCATAACGATATCGGCTTTGCGGACGGCCGCGGCCGCGGTGTCAACGTCGTCAGGCGTGAGGTGCTGGTTCGCGCCCGGGTAGACCACGATGGTGTTGTCGCCGTTACAGAGCGTGACCAGGCCTACCCCGGTATTGCTCCCAGAAACCTGCTTGACGTGGTCGAGGTTCAGGCCTTCGTCATCGAGCGCTTTTAGTGCGACCTGACTTAACAGGTCGTCACCGACCGCGGCAATAAAGTCGACCAAGGCACCTTGTCGATGGCAAGCGATTATCTGATTGAGCCCTTTGCCTCCCGGGCCGAGGTCAAACAGGTCACTCGTGAGGGTTTCGCCCGGAGCGGGTGGCCGTGAAACTCGCACGGTCAACCCCACCACTACACTTGCCAAGGCGAAAACGCGAGGGCTTGTTGAGCTTGGCTTGGTCAGTGCGGCCAATACGGCAGTTCCTTTTTCGTGCGACTCGGGATTCGCGGCCTAAGACACAGCCTGCCCCGATGCAACAGCATCATCACCGCGAGAAAGACCGTTGCGGTAGCGCCGGGCTCGGGGATGACGCCAGACGAATACAGCGCGACCTTAGTGCCCCCGCCGCGAGTGACCACGTCTGACCGTAGCAACTCTCGCCGTTCACCGCCGAAGATTTCGACGACGTGTAACCGGTGGTCGTCTTGTCCGCCGAAGAAGGCGTTGGTGACGTAAGAGAACGAGCCTTCTGATTCGTCCAAAATAAAGATGGGCATGTCGTCGGGCACATTGTCGGTTGGGTAGATGAAGCCGCCGAGCAGCTCGGTCTTCCCGCCGTTGCGGGTCTCGATCACCACCGAGGGGTCTTCGGTTTTGAGGCCTTGGATCCAGACGGTCGCCCCGTCGTTGAGGATGCTGGGGCTGGCCGAACTTTCCGGGTTGATTTGGCGGATCCAGACGTTCTGCCCCTCGCCGAAGACCCAGTCGGTGCCGCTGGCGTCTTCGATGAACAGGTCGCCGGCCCCCGGCAGGCTGGTGTATCTGCCCAGCCCGTTGTTGCGGAGGACGACGGTCTTGTCGGTGACGTGCTCGAACCACTGGGCCCCGCCCTCGCTGAACGACGCGAACTGTTCGAAGACGGTTTCGTCGGCGGCGAGGTTCTCGAAACGGAAGGCGACCTCAGCCCCACTGCGGACGTCGCCGCTGCTGGTCAGCCGGGTGCCCAGGCCGATGATGCGTTCGATGCCGCCGTTGATGCTGACGGTTTCGTCGATGGTGTAGATCGAACCACCGGGGATGTCGCTGGGGAAGTAGAGGGTGGTCTTGCCGTTGGCGTTGGCCCAGTCGATGGCGGCCTGGATGCCGGCCGAGTCGCCGGCGCCGCCGGGCAACGCGCCGAAGTCGCGGACGTTGACCCAGTCGGCCGGCGCCGCGAGCGGGATCTCCGGCGTATCCTTGACCGCCAGGCCCAGCGACCGGCCCGTGCTGCTGGGGAACAGCGTGTTGACCGGGAACGAGGTGTAGTGGTCCACGGCGGGGCCGGGCACGAGGTTCCCGATGTCGTTGATCGCGTTGGCGTAGCCGGCAACATTGACGCCCCGGGCCAGCAGCGCGGGTTTGGTAGTCGGGTTGCCGGGGCTGGAGGCGGCCAGGTTGATTGCGCTGAGTGAGCCGGCGGTGCCGGTGCCGGTGAGGTCTGCGCCGTCCAGGGTCACGTGTGAGAACGGCCCGCCCGCCTGGAGCGCGGGTACGTCGTTGACACTTATGAGGTTGCGGATCGCCGCCTGGTTCGAGACCCGGAAGCCGACCTCGTTCTGGTTTCGTAGCGTGATGTTCTCGAACGTCATGCCGAACTGACTCTTGCCGAACTCGATGCCGCGGTCGAAGCCGTCGACCTCGACGTTCTTGATCAGGCCCGGCCCGTTGTCTACCCGGCTGGCCCACACGCCGTAGAGCCCGGCCTTATTGGGGTCGCTGCTCTTGACCAAGACGTCGCGCATGCCGCCGTAGTTGTGGTTGTGCCACTCCACCCCGACGGCGTCGGTGTTGCCGCTGCCGACGTCGATCGTCATGTTGTAAAGGCTGTTACGAAAGGCGACGGCCTGCGAACCGACGTAGGACTTGATCACCGGCCTGGGGCCGCTGCCGCTAAAACCGGAGGCGTTGTCCTGCAGCCGGATCACCGCGCCGTCACGGCTCTGCCCGATGAAGAACTTGCGGCGCGACTGGTCCTGGTTGATGCCATAGGTGATCGTGTCCGAGACGTCGTAGACACCGTCGGGGAGGTAGACCACACGGTTTTTCGTGCCCGAGTCGAACGCGGCTTGGATCGCCGCGGTGTCGTCGAGGCCGTCGCCGGGGATCGCGCCGAAGTCCAGCACGTTAACCACCCCCGCGTCCACAGGGAACACGATGTTGGCACGGGCAGAATCTGGGAAGACGACGGCCAGTGTCATCGCGGCGCAAACACATGCTCCACACAAGTGGCTCCAGGGTGAAACACGAAGGCCGCGGCCGAAAAAGAACTTGTGGATCAGGCTATACATCTTGCTCAATCTCCATTAGCGACCCGGCACCGACCGGGATATCTGGCAACTCATCTGAAGACTTAGAAACGCCGGCGGGAGAGACTTCTGCCCCCCAAGGATCCACCGGAAACCTCAGCCGGACGGCATGGAGAACTACCTGCGGCGCCTGGCCTCACAACGCCGGGCGCGGCTTAACAGGGTGGCGATGCCCACGGCGAAGACCGCAGCAGTCGTGGGCTCGGGGACCGAAATGATGTAGGTCTCGAGGTTGAACTGGGTCTGGTTGAGCGCCCCGGCAACGCCGGTGGTGCCCTGGACCGCGTTGATCGCGTCACCGGCTTGGTTGAACGCGGTAAGATCGTTGTCAAGTGCGTCGCCGCCGGCGGCCTTGAAGATCACCTCCCGCGCATCGGGGTTCGACGAGGTCCACCCGACCCGGTACGCGTACAGGCTGTTGGGGCTCAGCGCGACATCGTCGATATCGAAGACGATGTAGTCGCCGTTGCTCCCGGCCGGGTACGCCGCGGCGCCGGAGGCCAGCACCGACCCGAACGTGACCGTGTTGGCGCCGGCGTCGCCGGCGTCGTTGACGTCAGTGACCGTGAGGATGTCCATGAACATGGTCAGGCCGGCGGTCTCGAACCCGCCGGTGTCCCGCGGGCCCTGCCGCAGCACGACTTGGTCCAGCGTGTAGCCGGACACGCCGGTGGTCCAGGTGTTGCCCCGGTTATCGTGAAGACCCGACCCCGAGCCGTCCCACCGGACACGCCCCTTGTCGGTACGCGACCCGTCCACAGCAATCGAGAACTCGACGTTTGCCGTCGGAGCGATATCCGTATCGGTGATCACCAACGCCATCCCGGCCGGACTAAGGCAGATGCTGCCCAGTAAGGCCGCGCTCGGCCTCCCGTATTTACGTAAACGATGTCTAAACATGTCAGTCTTCTCCTTGAGCCAAGTAAGCGAGGGCAGAAAGTGAACCGCGAACGTGCCTTGTGAAACTTGAAACCGGCGATTGGGCAGCGCCGCTGAAACGTTAATAATAACGTTATTATTGTTTGAAATAACGGTCAATCTGGGATTTACCCTTGTTTGCCAGGCGGCATAGCGGCACACACTGCGGAGGATTCACGGCGTCGCGTCACGTTCAAAGGTGACCACGAAAACCGAATCCGCCGGTAGCTCGAAGCGGTCGCCTTGTACATGGCCTTCTCCGATTTTTTGCATCGACCAATCGTAAAGGGTGTACCGCATCCCCCTCAACGCCGGTGACACAATGGTCGCCGAGACACGGGTGCTCTGGATAGGTAAGCGTCCGCGGTCTCGGGCCGGACCGTTTTCGCGGAGGGTGAGTCCGGTGTTGAAGCTAGTGGAAACCAGGGACAGGCTGGCTCTGGCGCATTTGCTTAGGGGCAGGCCGTCTTGGCTGTAGAGCGAGAAGGCGATGTACTGCTGCTTTGGGTCGGGCGGGAAGGGCGAGTCTGCGGGTGAGTGCAGCGAGACACCACTCAACTCAACCCCTTGGGAAAAGGTGAAGCGGCCGCCGAACTCAACCAGTGATCCCGTAAACGCAACCGCGGACGGGCTGTCGAGGCTGAGATAACCCTTCTTCCAGTCGAACCTGATCTCAGGGGTCGGGGTGTAAGGGTTGTGGGCACTTCGGTCAACGTAAGAAACGACGGGCCCTTCAACCGCATCGTCTTCCCTTGACGGATCGATCTCGATACGGACGCCATGCTGGTAGGTGGTCTGGAGCATGTCCAGCCCAGTCCGGCCGTAGCTGTGGCCGTAGTCCATGCTCGCGGGGTCGTACAGGGTCTTCCGGCCGTAGATAAACCGCGTCGGCGTCGGAGCGGGCGGGAAAGCGTAGTTGCGGAACTGATACCCGGCGGCTCGGATCATGGACGACAGCACCTCGTCGTAGGTGTAGTGGTACCCCTGGGGCCAGCCGCCAACGGTCACGTCCATGATCTGGTCTTGAAAGCGGGTCGGGTCGTCCGCCAATCCGTTCAGCGATCGGTCGCCGAAGTAGTGCCAGCAAACCCAGTCCCAGTCCTGGATACTGGCGAGCGCGAGGACCCGAAGAGGAAAGTCCGCGCGGTATTTGGCGGGTTGCATGATGTTGGTTTCGTAACAGAGGTAGGGCATGCCTTCTACGCGGTTGTGCTCCAGCCAGGGAACGCCCTGTGAGATGCCCGGTGGCTTGCGCAACCAGTTCACCCATGGGCCGTCGTTCGCGGAGATGCGTTCCGCCCCGAGCGTCAGTCGCTCGGCTTCAAAGTCATTGAACGCGTCGTCGACTTTCTCGATCATCTTTTCAAACGGGGGACCGAAGCCATTGACGTAGGCGTCGTGGGCAACGGCGTCGGCCTGTTGGTGGAGATACTGGCTCTGGACCTCGTACCCGATACCCGTGTCGTAGATCATCGGGGACAGCCGGGTGCTCTTGCCCAGGGGCTTGATCGCGGCCTCGCTGCGTCGCTTGTGCGCGAGTTGAAGCCCCAAAAAAAACTCGAGTACATCCGACGCGCGCGTCGGCGAAAAGTCGTCGCGGCTGTATTCCTGTTCAAGCACTGACAACGCTTCGCGCGCATAAGGGTTGGCGTCCCCGATACTCACCGCCCCTTGGGTCGGTCGCGCCATCGGCGCGAGGAGGACGGTACCGGTTTCCAGCGATTCGCCTTCCAGCAGGCCGTCCCAGGCCTCCCGCAACCGGTCGTCGCCTCCGTACTTCCCGCTCAAAAACGACTGCCAATGCGCGATTAACTGGTCACGGAAAAACGCCGGGAGCTGCTGCCACTTCCCGCCGACCATCTTGCGCATCCACCACTCTTCATTGGAGAGTTCCCACACGCCAAAGATCGGATCGTCGGCCCAGCGTAGGCCGTTGTATTGGTTGAAGTGGTTGGCCGAGCGGGTCATACACGCCAAACCGATCGCTTCCAAGCGGGGGTCCCAGATGCGCGCAACGTTGTTGCGGAGTCTCCAGCCCTCTTTGAGGGTGCCGTCGTCGTCGTAAGTGCACGCCTCACGGACCGCGGCGGCCCACGCGGCGGCGTCTTCGGGCTGATCGATGATGTCCACCTCGCTGGGGCTTACATGCGGCAGTTCATTGAACCCGGCATACCAGACCTTGAAGCCGCGCTTCGCCGCCTCGTGAAGGAAGAAGTCGATACTGTCGGCCCGCGAGCCATCGCCCTTCTGGTACGGGCCGCCGTCATCCGAAAACCCGACCCAGACCCGGACGGAGTTGAACCCCAGCGCCTCTAACCGGTCGAGGATGGCCAGGTTGCTACGCCGCATCAGATCGGCCTTGCGTTCGGCTTCCGCCGGCGTGTCATCCGGCGTGACATTGGCGAGCGCGAAGGTGTGCCCGTTCGTCCCCCAGAACCGGACGCGTTTGCCTTCCACGTGGAGCTGGCCGTCTACGACCTGCACATACATGGAGTCGGGCGGGAGTTGGCTGGGTATGGGTTGGTCACTCGACTCCGCCCGGCCATCTGGGACCGCGAGAAGCAGGAGGCAGGAAGTGACGACGGCGGCGAATCGCATGGGATTACTTCTCGAGGTTGGGGAGGTGTGGCGTGAGAGCTTGGTGAAACCAAGGAGGTCGATGCGCAACAAGGCGGAAAAACGAGATACAATCGAATAATAACGTTACTATTCGTGTATGCGAGGGTGGACTGAACTCTCCGTTTTGATGTCTCGCGAGATTTAAAGCGGGCTTGTTGCCGGGGCGAGGTAAACCATGGTCCATCCGTTATGAGAGAATCGAGCGCGAGGTAAACGGATGCTGGGCCGAAGGTGAGGTTCGACCGGCTGCTGTGGACCACCGGTGTCGACGGCAGGAGTTGGTGAAGGTCGCTGTTGTCCAGACCGGAACCGAACACGCCGCGGCTGCGGGGCCACGTGTACTCGCGGTTCCACGAGACGCCGCTGTCCCAACCGGGGACCAAACCGTCGGGGTTGATCTGCGACACGTCGAGCGACACGCTGTCGTAAACCAGCAGGATCGAGCCGGGTTGCTCCGGTCCCGGTCCGTGTCATGGAAGGGCGCCAGGGCGTCGCCGTAGGTGAAGACTGTGTGGTCGTCGATGATGTCGTGGAGTTGTTGGAGGGCGGAGCCGGCACCGGTGGCCGAATCGTAGCAACACCGGGTAGCAGATTAAACTCGGGGGCGCCGGCAGCGAGGACGACCAGGCAGCAGGCAATCGCAAACACGCAGTGGAACGGCAACGGCAGGTTCCTTCTCAACGAATAGAACTGGTGTCAAGGCCTCCGAGCAGGTGCCGTCCGTAGTATCCGAAGCAACTCGATGCGACCTCGAAACACCAAATGCGGATCAGACTCACGCGGTGTTCCGGGACTGACCTCCCTCTTAACAATCGGTCCAACCGTTTTGGCAGAATCCGACAGTTCGGACGCATTCAGGAAAGGGCAAGTCAATCCGGGACACAGTCGATGATACAAAGCCGTTTCTTCATCAGAGAATCCTTTCCGGCCCACGGTCGGCGGGATTCTCTCATTCAGGCTGGATCAAGACTTCCAGAAAGGAGGTGCGTCCCATTCGAGCCTCCTTGCTCAAACCGGATGCGGACTGGCCCGCCGGTGCTGTTGACACCAGGCGGGGGGTTTCATTCACCGGACCAACCGGCGTCACCAGTGGGCGATACAGGGCTCGAACCTGTGACCTCACCCGTGTGAAGGGTGCGCTCTAGCCAACTGAGCTAATCGCCCGGTGGTCGAGAGTATATCGTGAAGCGGCAGGGCCGCGGCGCGGTCTGCTTGGCGGCGGCGCAGGTTGATGTCGATCGAGGCGTTTGCCCGCTCGCCGAACGATCCTCTCCGAAGGACGACTCTTCCCATTGCACCGCCCTGCTCACCCACCGAGTCCGGAAGCCTCGCACCGCCGCGGGGATCGACCCGCCGCAGACCCTGAACTGGTGTTCGCGATTCTGGCGGGCGTGACGCTGGCAACGGGGTGGGGGCTGGAGTTTTTCAGGGTGGTGCCGGAATGGGTGGCGTGGTGGCTCTTGATCTCCTCGTGCTTCTTCGGCGGGTTCTTCGCGCTGGGCGAGGCGGTCGAGAAACTCAGGGCCGGCAAGTTCGAGATCGACTTCCTGATGCTCGTGGCGGCGGCGGGCGCAGGGGCGCTGGGGCACTTGGCGGAGGGGGCGCTGCTGTTGTTCCTGTTCAGCCTGGGGCACGCGTTGGAGCACCACGCGCTGGGCCGGGCGCGGCGGGCGATCGCGGCGCTCGGGCAGCTCGCGCCGACCACGGCGCTGGTTCGTCGTGACGGCGAGACCGAAGAAGTCGACGTGAACGGCCTCGTCGTCGGCGACCGCGTGATCGTCAAGGCGCACAGCAAGGTCAGCGCCGACGGGTTCGTCGTGGCCGGGGAGAGCAGCGTTGATCAGTCGCCGGTCACCGGCGAGAGCGTGCCGGTCGACAAGCGCCCGGTCATGGGCGAGGAGATCGAGGCGTCGTTACAGAACCCGGCCACACTCGACGCGGCGCACGTGGTGTTTGCCGGGACGATCAACGGCGGCGGCGTGCTGGAGGTGGTCGTCACGAAACGAGCCGAGGACAACACGCTCGCGCGGGTCGTGAAGCTGGTGACCGAGGCGGAATCACAGCGCTCGCCGACGCAGCGCTTCGCGGACCGGTTTCAGCGGGTGTACGTCCCGGCGGTGCTGGTGTTCGTGATCGCGCTGTTGATGTCGCCGATCGTGACGGGCGAGGCATTGGGTGACGCGTTCTACCGGGCGATGGCGGTGTTGGTCGGGGCGAGCCCCTGCGCGTTGGCGATCTCGACGCCGAGCGCGGTGCTGTCCGGCGTCGCACGGGCGGGTCGCAGCGGCGTGCTCGTCAAGGGCGGAGGGCCTCTGGAAAACCTCGGGACGATCGACGCGGTGGCGTTCGACAAGACCGGCACCGTCACCCGCGGCGAGCCGGAGCTCACCGACGTGGTCGCCTCTGACGGCGTCGATGATCGCGAGCTGTTGACCTTGGCGGCGGCGGTCGAACGGCTGAGCGATCACCCGCTGGCGCGGGCCGTCGTACGTGAGGTGAAGCGCCGGTTCCCCGATGTGACGCTTCCCCATGCCGAGCGGTTCGAGAGCCTGACCGGGCGTGGCGTGCGGGCGAACTTCAACGGCGACGACGTGTTCATCGGGCGTTTCGACATCGACCACCCGTCAGACACGGGCGTCACCGAAGCGCAAAATGACCTGGAAAAACAAGGCCGAACGACGATGATCGTCCGCCGCGGCGGTCGTGTGCTCGGCGTGCTGGGGCTGATGGACACGCCGCGCGACTCGGCGCCGGGCGTCGTCACGCGGCTGCACGGCCTGGGCCTCCGCCCGCTCGTGATGATCTCCGGCGACCACCAGCGCGTCGTCGACACGGTCGCCGAACGCATCGGCGTCGACACGGCGCTCGGCGACCTGCTGCCCGAGGACAAGGTCGACGCCGTGCGACGCCTGCGCGACGAGCACGGCCGGGTCGCGATGGTTGGGGACGGCGTCAACGACGCGCCGGCGATGGCGGCCGCGACGGTCGGGATCGCCATGGGCGCCGCGGGGTCGGACGTTGCGCTGGAAACCGCCGACGTGGCGCTGATGGCCGACGACCTGCGGGGCCTGCCGTTCGCGTTTGCGCTGGGGCGTCAGACGAACCGCATCATCCGGCAGAACCTGTGGATCAGCCTGGGCATGGTCGCGGTGCTGGTGCCCGCTGCGCTGCTGGGGCTGCGCCTGGGGCCGGCGGTCGCGTTGCACGAAGGCTCGACGGTCGTGGTCGTGCTCAACGCGTTGCGGCTGCTGCGGTTCGACGACGGCGACAGTGGCTCCACCTGAAACACAGCCGCCGACGCGGTCGACGGCTCGCGGGGGGGGAACTCCAACGATGTTTGAGTTCACGCCTGGGACGACGGCGTCTTCGACTCGGTGGGGTCACGGTCAACGGTCTCGGAGACGCCGCTGTCGACGTGCCCGCCGGTGGACTTGCGGGCCTGTGTCTCTTCGAGGCGCTTGTCGGACTTGCCGAGGTCCTTGGCGTCTTTCGACGCCGACTCGATCTCGTCGTGGACGCCCTGCAGGCCCTTCTTGAACTCAACCAGGCCCCGGCCGAGCGATCGACCAACGTCGGGGAGGCGTTTCCCGAACACGAGCAGCGCAACGATGCCGATCACCGCCCACTGGATCGGGCTGATGTTGCCGAGGAAGGCGAGGGTGGGTGCCGCTTCGAACATCTGCATCATTGTACCCCGAGCCGGCGTAACGCCGGTGCAAGCAAAAACTTGCGTCAGACCCGTCCCATCACCAGCGAGACGTTGTGCCCGCCGAAGCCGAAGCTGTTGCTCATGGCGTGCTTGACGTCGGCCTGGCGGGCCGTGTTCGGGACGTAGTCCAGGTCGCAGCCCTCGCCGGGGGTGTCGAGGTTGATCGTCGGGGCGATCTTCCCGGTGGTGATGGTCTTGGCGAGGATGACGGCCTCGAGCCCGCCGGCGGCGCCGAGGGGGTGCCCGGTCATGGACTTGGTCGAGCTGACGGGGACCTTGGTGTCGTCGCCGAAGGTCTTCTTGATCGCACGGGTCTCGGCGAGGTCGCCCAGCCCGGTGCTGGTCCCGTGGGCGTTGACGTAGTCGATGTCGCCGGGCGAGAGGCCGGCGTCTTCGAGGGCGGTGTCCATGGCGTAGCTGGCGCCCTCGCCGTTCTCGATCGGGGCGGTGATGTGCGAGCCGTCGGCGGACTGACCGAAGCCCAACAGCTCGCAGTGGATGTGCGCGCCGCGGGCCTTGGCGTGTTCGTACTCCTCGAGGACGACGACGCCGGCCCCCTCGGCGAGCACGAACCCGTCGCGGCCTTCGTCGAACGGGCGGGAGGCCTTGGTCGGCTCGTCGTTGCGCTTTGACAAGGCCTTGAGCGCGATGAAGCAGGCGGTGCCCAACGGGGTGAGGGCGGCTTCGCTGCCGCCGGCGATCATGATGTCGGCGGCGTCGTGGGCGATGCACTCGGCGGCCTCGCCGATGGAGTGCGCGGCGGAGGCACAGGCCGTGGCGACCGAGCTGTTCGGGCCCTTGATGCCGAAGTGGATGCTGACGTTGCCGGGCGCGGCGTTGCACATCAGCTTGGGGACCATGAACGGGCTGACGCGGGTCGGACCCTTGGCGAGCATCTTGGCGTGGCCCTCGGCGAACTCCTCGATCCCGCCGACGCCCGAGCCGATGATCGACCCGCACCGCCAGGGGTTCTCGTTGGCGAAGTCCAGCCCCGCGTCGTTGACCGCGTCGATGCTCGCCGACAGCGCGAACTGCGCGAACCGGTCCATCTTCTTGGAGAGCTTGGTGCGTTCGGGCTGATCGATCTGGGGCGGGCCGTCCCAGCCGACGATCTGCCCGCCGAACTTGACCGGGAAGTCGGTGGTGTCGAACCGGTCGATGGGGCGGATGCCCGAGGTCCCGACGCAGAGCGCGTCGAACACCTCGTCCACGCCGTTGCCCAGCGAGGTGACCCAGCCCAGCCCCGTCACGACGACGCGACGCTTGCTCATGGGGTGCTCCACGGCCAATTCAGGATTGCCGACTGCCGATTGTTCTCGCCGGTGCCGCCGGCCGGTCGTACCGGGCCCGACGGTCTGGGCGCAGAAGCAATCGGCAGTCGGCAATCACCGATCGGTAGTCACGGGCGATCAGCCGTTGTCTTGGTGTTCCTTGATGAAGGTGATCGCCTGGCCGACGGTCTGGATCTTCTCGGCCTCTTCATCGGGGATGGAGGTCTCGAACTCATCCTCGAACTCCATGACGAGTTCGACGGTGTCCAGCGAGTCGGCGTTGAGGTCGTTGACGAAGTGCGTCTCGTCCTTGATCTCGGCCTTGTCGACGCCCATCTGCTCGGCGACGATCTCGTAGACCTTGTCCCTGATGGCTTGCTCGTCCATGTCGGCGTGTCTCCTGATCCGAAGGATGCGGGGGCCAGTGGCGGAGTCGGGGGTTCGGGCCGGCCAGGGCCCGCGGGAAAGCCCGGAACCGCGTGGGGTGTCGGGGCGAGGCGGCGGGTGGTGGGCCTGGAACGCCCAGGAGCCACCGGGAACCGCGGAGAACCGCCCTGCCGGGCCCCAAACGGGTAATCGCGGACTATAGCGGCCGCGCCGGGGCGGTGCCAATCGGCCGGGACCGTTGGAAAGCGTCAAAAAGTGGGGCCGCACGCCCCTGCTTCACTTGTCAAAGAAAGAGCCTGAGCGCCCGTTGGCGCCGGCCCCCGCGTTCGGACGGGACTCTTCGGGATCACTTCGC
>JANQPR010000247.1 GCA_028285385.1 Phycisphaera sp. | reverse complement strand
GTTGGTGTCGGCGTCGGCGGGGACGACCCGCAGCTGCGTCTGCCGCGCCCGGTCGTGCTCGGTCTGCCAGGCGGTGAGCGTCGCCTCTTCGGCCGGGCGGACCTCGACGCCGAGTGGGACAGCGTCCGGCTGATCCGCGCGGCCGAAGAGGCGACGCTCACCGCCTGGCAGACCGAGCACGACCGGGCGCGGCAGACGCAGCTGCGGCTCGTCCCCGCCGACGCCGACACCAACGACACCGCCGGCACGATCAAGCCCGCGCAGGCCGCGTAACGGCAGCGATACGAGAACGAGTTTCGACCGACGCGAAACCTCCCCGCACGGCCCGGCGTCCACGCCGCCGGGCACGGGGCGGAGGCGAGAA
The DNA here is from genome assembly GCA_028285385.1 of Phycisphaera sp. GTDB lineage: Bacteria > Planctomycetota > Phycisphaerae > Phycisphaerales > Phycisphaeraceae > CAZIXN01. Next base: position 6,326 of record JANQPR010000247.1, on the reverse strand, counting down.
GACCGGCCCCGTCGCCCGCGGCGTGGCCGGTTGTTTTGCGCGGGTGCGGCGCGTTTTTGCTACACCGCCGGCATGGGCACGACCGCCGAGGTCTGGACGACGCGCAGGCTCCTCGCCTGGACCACGCAACACTTCGAGAAGCACGGCCTGGAGTCGCCCCGCGTCCAGGCGGAGATGCTGCTCGCGCACGTGCTGAACACGCAGCGCCTCCGGCTGTACATGGAGCCCGACCGCCCGGCGGACCCACGCGAGCGCGACCAACTCCGCGACCTCGTGCAGCGCGCGACGCAGCACGAGCCGGTGGACTACCTCGTCGGCGAAACGACGTTTTTCGCGCTGCCTTTCGCGGTAGATCGCCACGTGCTGATCCCGCGTCCGAGCACGGAAACGCTCGTCGAGCACGTGCTGCAGACGCTGCGGAATGAAGAACGCACCAACGACACGTTGCACCTCGCAGACGTCGGCACGGGCAGCGGCGCGATCGTGGTGAGCCTGCTCAAGCAGTTGCTCAACGCGACGGCGGTGGCGACGGATGTCTCGCCGGAGGCCCTCGACATCGCGCGGCGCAACGCGGAGCGCCACGGGGTCGCCGCCCGCGTCGAGTTCCGGCAAGGCGACACGCTCGAGCCGTTGGCGGCGGAGCGGTTCGACGCATTCGTGAGCAACCCCCCGTACATCCCCGACGCCGAGTGGGCGGAGGTGTCGCCGAACGTGAAGGACCACGAGCCGACGCTGGCGTTGCGGGGCGGGGCGGACGGGCTGGACGTGCTGCGGCCTTTGATTGCTGGCGGGGCGGCCGTTCTGAACCCGGGCGGCCTGGTCGCCTTCGAGATCGCGGCGGTGCAGAAGGATGCGGTGGAACAACTGGCGGCCGATGCGGGTTGGCGGAGTGTAGCGGTGTTGCCGGACCACGAGGGCCTGCCCCGGGTGCTGGTGGGGCGAGCCGGTTGAAAGCGAGCCGGGCAGTCCCGGGCCGGTTTCGGGTTCCCGTTCCGGGGGACACGCCCCGGCTCGTTGGGCCAAAACCTCCAAAACCTCGTCGGCCGGGCAAGTCCGGTCTTGGCGCAGCGAGAGGTGGCCGATAGGGTTGCAAGCCTCGCCGAGGTAGCGGTCGCACCGCGACCTACTGACCGTCCCGGCGAGGGAAAGACCAGTTGATTTCACGATGATCGCCCTGACCCCCCAGATTGACACCGTGCTGCCGACCCCACCGGTCGGGATGAGCGCGGTGCGCGGCGGGCAGGGCGGTCTGCAAATGGGCCCGATCACGGGTCCGACCCCCTCCTTTGCCGGCATGTGCCTGGCTTGGTTTGGCGCGATCGCGTCCGATGCGATCCCGACCAAACTCTCGCCGGTCACGGTCTACGCCGGCGGCGCTTGGCGCCGTGAAGCCCGACTTCACAACGTCAATCACGCCACCCGCCGTGTCGCCTGACCGGCCCACTCCGACCCACAACCAAACCGGCTTGAGCCCCCGCCAGACGTTCTGACGGGCTTTGGGTTCAACTTTTTTCCCGGGCTTCTCGCGGAGCCCACCGTGTTTCTGCCATGAACGTTGTTTTTGAGACCTGAACGACTTTCCGTTTTCGTTTCCCTTTCCCAAAGAGGTGTGTGATGAGCTCCTTGACCCTGGACACGTCCGAAGAATCCCAACGCCAAGCGCAGCGCAGCGCCGCCGACAACCTCGTCGGCACGCCGCGCAAGATCACGATCGGGTCCCTCGCGACCCGGTTCGGGGTCTCCTGCGAGTCGCTGCGCAACTGGGAACGCCAGGGCCTCATCCCCCCGTCCCGGCGGACCCCCGGCGGGCACCGGCGGTACAGCGAGGACCACGTCTTCGCCCTCGCCGAGTTGATCGGCCCGCCGCGCGACGGCCTGGTCCTGCCCCGGCCGTTCGTGGACGAGGACTTGGACTCCGAGTTGGACGTGTTTGCTGACTCCCGCCCGGTGGCCGCGGTCGCGTGACCGCGGTTCAGCCGAGCCGACTCTCTCCGTGGAAGCCTGCGTCCCTTTTTGGGGCGCGGGCTTTTTCGTGTAACCGCGAAGGGAATCGTGTCGACCAACGTCCGCCCCGGGTTACACCGGTCCGCAACGGGTTACACGCGGTTTCGGGACGCAGTAGACGAGGAATGATGCCGTTCGACTCGCCGGGTCGATACGCCAAGAAGCCAACGAGGTTCCAAGCGGCCCGGATTGTCCGCCGCGCGGTGGTTCACGCAGTACGGAGTGGCGGTGTCCATGGGCTGGTTCCTGACCAAACCGAAATCCAAGAAGAAGAAGCGCAAGACGAAGGGCCAGGGCTGGGACCCGGCCCGGACGCTGGCGGGGCTGAAGGTGCTGGGCGTCGCGGCGGCGGTGGTGGGCGCGGCGGCGGCGTGGCGGGCCGGGGAGGTCGCGCTGGTGGGTTATGCGACGGAACACCGGGCCGTGGCGGTCACGCCGGGGAACGTCACGCTGCACGGCACGCCGGACTGGATCGAGGGCCAGATCGCGCAGCGGCTGCGGGAGGCGGTGGCCGAGGTGGTGCGGTCCGACCCGTTCGACGGCCGGGGGCTGACGGATGCGGCGGCGGTGCTGACGATGGACCCGTGGGTGGAGGAAGTGCAGCAGGTCCGCCGGACGCCGCGGGGCGTCGAGGTTGAGGCGACGTACCGCGAGCCGCTGGCGATGGTCGAGGCCCGTGACGGGTTCCACATCATCGACACGCAGGGCGTGCGCCTGGCGGGCCCGGCATACTGGCACGCGCTGGAGCCGTCGGGTTTGCCGCTGATCATCAACGTGAGCGCCGCCCCGCCAAGCGAGCTGGGCTTCCCGTGGGACGGCGCGGAGATCGAGGCGGGGGTGGAGTTGGTGAAGCTGTTGCGAGGCGAGCCGTTCGCGCCGCAGATCACGATGTACGACGTCGGTCAGCGGGACGCGCGGACGGACAAGCTGTGCCTGGTGCTGCACACCGACGGCGGGGCGGTGGTGTGGGGTCGGCCTCCGGGCGACGCGTGGGCGGTGGCGGAGGTGAGCACCCCGGAGAAGGTCGATCGGCTGCGTCGGCTGGCGGAGACGTACATGGGCCGGATCGACGCGGGCGGCCGGACCGTGTGGGTGCACGGCGAGCAGGTGCAGACGGACGACCGCCCCGTGAAGCTGCCCAGCCGGATCGTGGAGCCGAGCGTGCGCGGCGCGTTCGCGGGCAGCCGGTGAGTGGATCAGGAGTGGCACGGGTGTCTCGCCCGTGATCGGCGACCGGCCGACCGTCTTCCGCTGCGCGAAACCACGGGCGAGTCGCCTGGGCCGCTGAACCAAGCGACCGCACGGTTACACTCGCACGCGGTGACCGAGCCGACGACCCCGATGACCTCGACGCGCCCCGCCCTGCCCGCCGCCGGGCGTTCGACGCGGTCGTGGCGGTTCGACACGCGCGAGCTGGTGCTGGCGTGGTGCCTGTGGCTGATCGGGGTGTGGGCCGTGCTCCTGTTCATGGTCGGGTTCCACGGCCCGGCGCACCGGTGGATGACGCTCGCGGCGTTGATGGGGTTGATGGGGCTTTGGCCGGCCGCGCGGCTGAGCCAGGACACGACGGACGGCAGCGGCCAACTCCAACCCGGCAGCCGTTCGGTGATCGTCGCGGACTGGTTCTGTCTGAACCTGGTGTACCAGGCGGTGTTGTGGCCGATGCGGATCGTCGCCGATTGGTCGGTGGCGCAGACGCTGTGGCTGGACGTGGCGGTGGCGGGGTGGTCGCTGTTGACCGGGTTGTTGATCGCGTGGGGTCGGAGCTTCGGCACGGCGGGGATGCGGACGCTGGCGATGCTGGCGTGCGTGGCGGTGGTGGTGCTGGAGCCGGTGGTGCTTGCGGCGGCGGTGCTGCTGCGTGGGCCGGTCGAGTTGGACGACGGCACGCCCGTGTCGGGGTGGGCCCTGCTGCCGAACCTTCGGCTGTCCCCGGTGCAGACCGTGTGGGAGCTGACCGGGCCGCCGGCGTTCTTCGTGGGCCCGCCGTGGACGGGCTACGCGTTGGCGGTGGCGGTGTCGGCGGCGGTGGGCTGGGTCGTGCTGGCGGTGCTGATGCCGCGGCGGGGCGGGAACGGTTCAAGCGAAGCCAACCGAACGACCGACGCCAATCACGCTTAGCTGCGTGGTGTCACGACGCCGCGAACGACACACGAACCACATGCCCGACACGCCTGCCACCGTCGACGCGTTCCTCCATTGCAGTGGCTGCGGCGGCGACGCCATCGCCAACGAGGGCCCCGCGGTGCGATGCGAGGCCTGCGGCTGGACGTTCTTCACCAACGTCGCCGCGGCCGCGGCGGTGCTGCTCGAACACGACGGCCAACTGCTGCTCGTCCGACGCCAGCGCGAGCCGGCCCGGGGCAAGCTCGGCATCCCCGGCGGGTTCGTCGACCCCGGCGAAGACGCCGCCCACGCCGCCTGCCGGGAGCTGCGCGAGGAGTTGTTCCTCGAACTGCAACCGAGCGACCTGCGATACCTGACCACGGTCCCTAATGTCTACCCGTTCGAGGGCGTGACGTATCGCTCGCTGGACGTGATCTTCGCGGCGACGCTGCCGGCGATGCCCACCGCGTTCGATGAGACGGAGATCGCGGCGGTGGAGTTGGTCAATCCGAGGACGCACGACCCAGCCGAGTTGGCCTTCGACGCGACGCGCGCGGCGGTGGCGGCGTACCTTCGCTGAAGCCGGGCCCGCGGTCGAAGCCGGAGTCGAAGCGGTGTTTGGCTTCTGCTACGATCTGCCGTTGGCCCGCGTCGGGGCCCGATCCGGAACCAAACCGACGAAACCCGCTTTTCTCGTTCCGAAAGGAGCCGAGCCGTGGACTTCATGACCACCGAGGACAAGGCCAAGATCGAGCAGCGCCTCGCCGAGCTCAAGGCGAACCGCGTGAAGGTCTCCGAGAAGATCGCCGAGGCCCGGGACCACGGCGACCTCAAGGAGAACGCCGAGTACCACGCCATGCGCGAGCAGCAGGGCCTGGAGGAGGCCGAGATCCGCCGGCTCGAGGAACGGCTCGCCAACGCGCACCTCGCCGACGACGTCGAGAAGCCCGACGACATGGTGTTCTTGGGCTCGGTCGTCCGGCTGAAGGACACCGACGACGGCAGCGAGGACCTGTACAAGCTCGTCGGGCAGGCGTCCGGCAACTTCGACGCCGACGAGATCGAGGTCACCGCGACCAGCCCGATGGGCGAGGCGCTCATGAAGTCCCGCGTCGGCGAGACCGTGAAGGTCGACCTGCCCCGGGGCACGAAGCGGTTCGAGGTCGTGGAGATCGTTTGAACCGGACTCGAGAGCCGGAAGCGGCGGGGCACGTCCCGTAACCGCGGCGAACCTTTCCCAAACCCACACCGGCCCCCGGCCCGATCCCCGTACAATGCAATAGTCCCCCGGGAACCGTTCGGCGGGCGACGGCGTCTGTACGGGTGGGCGGTTCGTTGGCCCGGATCGTGGAATGCCGCCGGCCCGTTGTTTGTTCTGGCCCCGGAGAAAGGTTTGCCCATGAAACTCGACCGCCGCCTCTACCGTCTGCTCCCGGCCCTGCTCGCCCCGCTGGCGTTGGGCCCTGCCTCGGCCCAAGTCCAAGTTGGCGGCGGGGGCAACCTCCTCGACGCGAACCAGCAGGTCGGCGGCGGCGGCTTCAACCCCCAGGGCAACGTCCCCGACTTCCGGGCCCGCAACCTGCTGATCACCGGGCAGGTCACCGACGGCCGGCAGTTCCGCGGCGATGTTGGCTACAGCGCCCCGGGCGCCTTCGGCGGGACGCTCGGGTCCGACGACTTTTTCCGCTTCCGCGCCGACTCATTCAGTTCGTTCAGCGGGGCGACCGGGTTCAGCAACGCGATCAACCAGAACCCCTTCGCCGGCAACGCCACCGACCTCGCCGGCGGCACCGTGATCTACAACAACTTCTTTACGCCCGGCACCGCGAGCGCCGGCCCCGCCCCGGTGCGCACCGTCGTCGCGCCCGACGGTACACGCAGTGCCGTCGTCGCGGGCACCCGGTTCAACCCCGAGTTCCTCGGCGTCCGCAGCCTGGCCAACACCACCGTCTGGGAGGGGGCCCGTGACGGCGAGGCCGAGTTCCGCGCGACCTCGTCGCTCGGGTTCGTCCAGCAGGCCGACGGCCAGACCCTGCAACTCAACGCCAGCCCGGTGTTCGGCGTCACCCGCACCGAGCTTCGCCGGCCCGACCTCGAGGCCGACTTCGACCCGCAGCTCCAGACGAGCGGCGACGCGATCAACGACCCCCGCCGCAACGCCTTCCTCGCGCCCGGCGACGCGACCGAGCCGGGGCGTGCCCTGCTGGGCAACACGC
>JANQPR010000223.1 GCA_028285385.1 Phycisphaera sp. | reverse complement strand
TACCGACATGGCCATCGAAATCGAAGCCAAGATGAGGCTGAACGACCACGGGGCCATGCGCGACCGCCTCGCCGCGCTCGGCGCTCACCCCGCGGGCCGGTTCCACGAGGTCAACACTTTCTACGACAACTCCGACGGCGGCTTGAAGACCTCCGACCAGGGCCTGCGCATCCGCGTCGAGACCCACGAGGGCGACGGCGCCGTGACCTATGTAACCCACAAGGGCCCGCGTGCCCACGGCAAGCTCAAGAGCCGAGCCGAAACCGAAGCCGTTGTTGACGACGCCGACCGCGCCGCTGCCCTGCTCGCCGCGCTCGGGTACCACCCGGTGGTCAGCTTCGAGAAACGCCGCCACCGGTTCCTGCTCGACGGATGCCGGGTCGAGCTCGACACGCTGCCCTACCTCGGCGACTTCATCGAGATCGAAGGCCCCGACGACGCCACCGTCATGGCCGTCCGCGCGAAGCTCGGCTTGGCCGACGAGCCGATCATCAAGGCCAGCTATATCGCGATGCTGCAGGACCACCTCCGTCAGAACGGGCAACGCGAACAGGTTGTCCGCTTTCCCGACGAAGACCTCATCGCCGCCTCGGCGTGAACGCAACAAAATCCACCCGCGGGCGGCATCCGCGGCGGAGCCATGACGTGAACCGGAGCAAAACGCCGTTGCGATACGGCGGCACTGTTCGTGTCAGTTACGACTCGTCCTTCGTCTCGGCCGCCTTGTGCTGCTCGATCACCTCGTCGACGAGGCCGTAATCCTTCGCCTCCTGGGCGTTGAAGAACTTGTCGCGCTCCGCGTCCTCCGCCACCTTCTCGACCGGTTGCCCGGTGAAGCCGGCGAGCATCTGGTTCAGCTCGTCCTTGGTCTTGAGGATCTCCTCCGCCTGGATCTGCACGTCCGTCGTCTGGCCGTAGATCCCGCCGTACGGCTGGTGGATCATGACCTTGGCGTGCGGCAGGCAGTACCGCTTGCCCTTGGTGCCGGCCGCGAGCGTGAGCGCGCCGCCCGACATCGCCTTTCCGATGCAATAGGTCGCCACATCGCAGGGCAGGAAGTTCATCGTGTCGATCATGGCCAGCGTGTCGTCGACACTGCCGCCCGGCGAGTTGATGTAGAGGTTGATGTCCTGCCCGGGCTTGGTGTTGGCCAGGTGCAGCAGCCGCATGACGACACCCATCGCCGTGCCGTGGTGGATCTCGCCGACCAGGAAGACGACCCGGTTCTCAAGCAGCAGCTCGTCAATGGTCATCTCGCGGTAGCGCTGCATCGGCGGGGCGTTGAGCGGGCGCGCGGGGTCGAGACGGGGGTCGTAGCCTGTCGGCAGTTGGTTGACGCCGGTCGTGAACGGCAGCGTCGCGGCGAGGTGGTGCGCGACGCCGGCGGGGGATTCATCAGGCATGGTGCGATTCATCGGGGGGCCCTGAGGGAAAAACGTCCGTGTGAGCCGCGATGATAGCCCAAGCGCCACGGGCGCGGCGTTCCCTCGCCCCTTCGTGATCGTCTCCGGCCTGGACGGTTAGGCGACGAGGCCAGCGCGGCGTCTGCGGACCAGCATCGCGGCGAAGCCGAACGTAATGAGCGCCGCCGGCTCCGGCACGACGAGCCCGCGCAGGTCCGGCGCCGCAGCACTGCCCCAGTTCTGCAGCACCGCGTCGAGGTCGCCCTGGTCGACCATGCCGTCGCCGGTCAGGTCGCCCGTCACCCAAGTGACCGCGACGCTGTCGTCGGCGTCGAAGTTGCTCTGCCCCCAGTTCTGCAACACCGCGTCGAGGTCGCCCTGCTCGACCTGCTGGTTGAGGTTGGCGTCGCCAGACAGGGCGACTTCAACCACGACACTATCCGCGGTGTACAGCACGGCGAGAGACCGGTCATTCTGCAGAACGATTCCGAGGACGGCGTCAAACACGCCCAATACCGAATCAGCGGCGATAAGGCCGAACTGCGACCCGATGGTTTCGGTCGATAGAAATGGCGCGTAAAGTTCGAGCGTGCCGTCCAGCCCGGCCAACCCATCGACCACGAAGTTCTCGTTCCCCGTTCCTGGCGTCGGCGTTGCTTGCCAAACCACGTCGAGCAAGCCGTCGGACTCCTGTTGATACGTTCCGGTTTGCTCGAACTGCGCGTCGGAGACGAGACGCAGGGTACCGGCGTTGTTGATGTCGGCTTCGAGCGTGCCGCCCCAGCCGAAGAGTTCTCCGCCCTCGAGCTCGATCGACTGGGCCTTCACGTCGCCCAGCACGGTGAGCTTGGCCCCGGTAAACACCGTCGCCTCCGTGTAGATCGAGAGCACCACGTTCTCTTGCACCCTGACCTCGGAGCTAGGCACGGTTGGCTCGCCCCCGACCACGAGCCGGTACACGGATTCATCCTGAAACACGATCGCGCGAGACCCGTTGTTGACGATGGCTTGCGTCAGGGCGTCAACGCCTTGCGGCCGATCCCAGTGCGCGGCCGTGGAAAAGTCGTCTTGATTTAACCCGCCGGTGAAGTTCGCGACGTTCGTCACTGGGTCGCTGATCCACAGACGGCTGCCGTTCGGATCGACGACGAGGTCGCGGTCCCAGAAGACGTTGGTGCCGAGGATGCCGTCGAGGATGCCGGCACCCAATGGATTGGGGACCTCGGTGAGCACGACCACGGGGACGTCGTTGGCGACAAAGTTCCCGCCGACGGCGGGCAGGACGAGTTGATCCACCGTGAACCCCGGGATCTCGGTGAGCGTGCCGCCGACGCCGAGGATCGGCACGGTAAACTCGGGCTCGTCGTTGACGACGTCGAAACCGAGCTGCGCGGCGAGCAGCTCGTTGACGACCGTCACCTGCGCCCCGGTGTCGAAGAACACCTCGGCGGTGCGGGTGGTGCCGTTGTTGGTGAGGTCGAGGTCGGTGAAGAACGCCCCGCCGACCGCGGTCGGCGTCGCCGGGTCTTCGTGCAGGGGCAGGCCGGACAGGACGTTGTTGACGTTGAAGACGTAGAGCGGCTCGGTGGTGCCGAACAACGGGTTGACGTCGAGCGACAACGCCGCCCGGCGGGTGAAGTCGCCCGGGATCGCCGCGCCCAGCGGCAGGAACTCGACGGACGGGGCGCGGAAGGTGGTGCCGTTGCTCTCGACGAACTGCGGCTGGGAGTTGCGGATGACGGTGGTGTGGGTCGACATCATCGGCAGGCCGACGACGTTGGGTAGTTGTGAGTCGATCGGCGCGGTGGCCGGGGCGTTGGACTTCAGGCCGCGCAGCGTGGTGAGGTTCGGCACGTCGAGCGCGGTGCCGGGCGTGCCGGAGGTCGCGTTCTGCAGGCCCGAGGCGTAGATGCCCAGCGGGTCTTCGACGCGGAGCAGCTCGGTGCCGCCGACGCCGACGGCCGGGATGAACTCGGTACCCGTGAACCCCGTGCCCGGCAAGTCGAAGTCGAGCATCGTCTGCCACTGCAGCAGGTTCACCTGCGAGCCCGAGTCGAGCAGGCCGACCGCGAACTCCGGCATGCCCTGGTCGGGCAACGCCCGGTTGGCGTTGTAGGTGCTGTCCACTTCGGCGACGAAGAAGAGTTCGTCCTGGTTCTCGGTCGAGAACTCGTCGGTGAGCGTGAACGCGACCCACGGCTGGAAGCCACCGATCGGCACGTCGTTCACGTTCGCCTTCGCGCTGGCCACGACGAGCAGCAAAGACGCCGCGACCAACCCAACAACCAACAGCGTCAGCAGGCACGTGAAGAACGCGGGCGCCTCGCGCGGGTCGAGCCAGTCCAGGGTCAACCAGCGCGGCAGGCGGCCTTCCAAGGCGAGATGATCGATCGAATCGTGGGCTTGGGAATCGGGTGGCCGACCGGAGTCGGGGGAAACTGAGAGACGGTGCATGCGTGAGCCTTTCGATGACCGGCGCGCGGCATGACAGAGGCGGACGCGGTCGGTCGTGTCGCTCGGTGGATAACGGGAACGATGAATGAAAGAGCGGGGATTGCCAACGCGATTGCGCCGGCGGGCCTCTCTCCGATGCCGAGCCCTTGGATTGTACTGGAACCTAGGACAAACCCGGCATGTCATCCCCGCGAATCTCGGGAGCCCGGGCGACGAGGTCGGGAGAACTACCCCGGGGATCGGTCCGACTACGCGACCTACGGGCGCAGAAAAAGACCCGTGGGAACCTTCCTCCAAGTTCCCACAGGCCCAAAACTGACGACGGGTCGGTTGTACCCGGCCCCCAGAGAAAAGGCACAGACGCTCGCGGCTCAGGCCGCCTTGACCTCAACGAACCGCTCGACGGACGCGAGGTCGCGGAGTTCCTGAACGCCTGCCGTGAAGGTCGCCACTTCGCCTAGTTGACCCGTGACGGTACGGACCTTGGGTTGACGAGACTCCCACACGCGCCACCGGCCGCCGCGCGGCGAGAACTTCGGCTCGGAGAGCCGGCCCCGCTTGATGCGGGCGTCACGCTTCTTGGTCACGGGGTCCTTGCTGAGCAGGCGGACCAGGGTCTTGCGGGCGGCGGCGTTGGTCGGGGCCTTGGTGACCGCGACGTGAACCTGGCTGCCGGGAGCGATATCGGGGATGGCGGGCATGGCTGCGGGCTTTGGGGGTGGCTCATCGGCGGTTCTGAAAACACTGCCGCCGGTAGTGTCGAGCCGCGGAGTATCGCCGACCTGCGTGGGCGGGTCAAGCCCACGTCAGACGCCCAACGCCGCCCGCACCGCCGCGTCCGGCAGCCCGATGTCGGCCACCACCACCCGGCCCAGCACCGCCGCGGCGGCCGGACCGTTAAAACCGGCCTTAGGCGCGACGAAGGTCACCGTGGTGTCGGCCCGAACCGTCGACTCGGCGGGCTGCCCGGTGTCCGCGTCGAGCCCCGAGGGCAGGTCCACCGCCAACACCTGGGGGCCCGGGTTCGAGCCCGACGCAATCCTATTCAGAGTTTGAATGACACCCGCCAAGTCGTGTCGCACCTCGCCCTTGAACCCGGTGCCCAGCAGCGCATCGACCAGCAGATGATACGCCGACCAACGCTCGGCACACCGCGAAGCCTCCGCCGCGTCGCGGCACGCGTCTGGACGCACTCCGAGCCGAACGCATGCCCGGGCGTTAACCAGCGCATCACCGGCGAGCTGGTCGACGGGTTTGGCCGCGAAGAGCTCGACGTCGATGCCGAAGCCCAGCAGGTGTCGTGCGATGGCGTACCCGTCCCCGCCGTTGTTGCCCCCTCCACAGAGCACACCGACCCGGAACGCGTCGCGGTCCAGTTCCGCCGTGTCGCCGAGCAGGTCCAGCACGACGGACGCGGTGTTGATCGCGGCGTTCTCCATCAGCACCAGGCCGGGCAGCCCGAGCGTCTCGATGGCGTACCGGTCGACCGCGCGGGCTTCATCGGCGGTGATCGGTCGGGGCCAATCCGTGCTTGCATTCATCACGTCATGCTACGGAACGGGCCGGGCGGTTGGCTCGGTCTGCTCGGGGTCTGGATTAGACTGAAGTCCGCGTCGTTGTCACCTTCCTCGGCCGAGTCCCGCCTTGCAGATCGACATCCGCGACAATGAGGGGCAGCTCCGCTTCACGGTACACGTCGACCCGGCCAACCCGCCGACGGTGGTGAAGGCTGACGACGGCCGCGGCACACCGGTCTCCCTGAACTGGGACCGGGCCGTGGACGACACGGGTTACCTCCGGCTGTGCCCGGTGTGCGGGTGCCACGAGCTTTACCTGCGGAAGCGTTTCGCGCGTGTAACGCCGTTCGTCATCGTGCTGGCCCTGGCGGCGTTGTTCCTCTGGAAGTACGGCGTGTACACCTGGGTCGCGGCGCTGGTGTCGGCCGTGGTTCTCTTATTCGTGGACGTGTTGCTCACCGTGTACAACAAGCCGTTCCTGGTGTGTTACCTCTGCGGCGCGGTGTTTCGGAACCTACCGATCCGCCGAGGGCACCCCAAGTGGGACGCCGCGGTCGCCGAGCGCTTCGCGAAGTGAAGCCGACGAGTCGAGACGGGCCCCATGCGTTGCCAACACCCGCCGAGGCCTGACGACATGAGCACAAACAACCCTCCCAACCCGACGCGCCTCGTCGTCTACGGCGCCGGCGGGCACGGCACGGTGGTCGCCGACGCCGCGGTCCTGTCCGGACACGCGCTCGTCGGTTTCCTCGACGACCGTGAGCAGGCGACGCTCGCCCCGTCTGAACAGCTGCTGAGCCAGAACGACCCGCGACTGGCCGGCGCGGCGTTCATCCCCGCCATCGGCGACAACGACGCCCGCGCCGCGGTGATGCAGAAGATCGAACAACTCGGAGGCGAAGTGGTCAGCGTCGTCCACCCCACCGCCGCCATCAGCCCCCACGCAACGCTCGGCCACGGCGTGTACGTCGGACCCCAAGCCGTGGTCAACGCCCACGCCACCGTCGGCGACGGCGTGATCATCAACTCCGCCGCGATCGTTGAGCACCACTGCACCCTAGGCGACTTCGCTCACCTCGCGCCAGGGGCCGTTCTCGGCGGCGGCGCAACGATCGGCGATCACACGCTGGTCGGCCTGGGCGCAAAGGTCCTGCCCCGGTTGCAGGTCGGGGCCCGCTGCGTCGTCGGCTCGGGCGCAGTCGTCACCCGCAGCTTCGACCACGGGCTGCTGCTCATCGGCGTACCGGCGATCGCGCAACGAACGTGATCACGGCCCCGGGGACACTTCGGCGTAGGTGGTGACTACCGCGTGGCAGGCGATCGCCTCGCCTCTGCCGACCGCATCGACGCCCTCGTTCGTCTTGGCCTTAACGCTCACGGCCGAGACGTCGACCCCGAGGATGTCCGCCAGCTTCTGCCGCATCTGATCGATGTACGGGCGGAGCTTCGGCCGCTCCAGCACGACCGTGACGTCCAGGTTGCCGACGCCGTGCATAGTCCCATGGACTCGAAGCGCGGCCTCACGCAAAAAGACAGACGAATCGGCGTCTTTCCACTTCGGATCGTCGTCCGGGAAGATCGCCCCGATGTCGCCTTGGCCGATCGCACCCAGAAGCGCATCGGTCACTGCGTGATACACGACATCGCCATCCGAATGAGCCACGCACCCACGGTCGTGTTCAATCTTGACCCCCGCAATGATCAATGGGTGCCCGGGCTCGAGCCGGTGCAGGTCGTACCCGCAGCCAATCCGCATGGGGGGATTGGGATTCATTTCAGTCCGTACTCGTTCAGCTTTCGATAAAGCGTCCGCTCGCCGATGCCCAGCATCTTCGCCGCCTTCTCGCGGTTGCCGCCGGCGACCCGCAGCGCGTTGCGGATCGCCTGCTTTTCGAGCTGGTCGAGGTTCAACGGCACGCCGTCGGCCAGCGTGTGCTTAGAGCCATACCCGCCGTCCGCCTTGATCCCCGGGGGCAGGTGGCGCGGCTCGACCGTGTCGCCGTCGGTCATGACGACGGTGTTCTGCACCGCGTTGATCAACTCGCGCACGTTGCCCGGCCAGTCGTGCCGCTGCAACGCCGCCATTGTGTCTTCTGCGACGCCGGGTGTCGGGCGGTCCATCTCCTGGGCGAACTTCGCGACGTAGTGCCGAACCAGCAGCGGTATGTCCTCTCGCCGCGAACGAAGCGGCGGCAGCTCGATCTCCACGCCCTTGATACGGAAGAACAGGTCCTCGCGGAAGTCGCCGTCCTCGACCATCGCGCCCAGGTCGGCGTTGGTCGCGCTGATCAGGCGGATGTCCACGTGCTTGGCGTCGTTGCTGCCGAGGCGCACGACTTCACCGGACTCGAGCACGCGCAGCAGCTTCGCCTGCATCGGCCGGGGCATGTCGCCGATCTCGTCGAGAAACATCGTGCCACCGGACGCGTACTCGAACCGCCCCTGCCGGTCCTTCTCGGCGCCGGTGAACGCGCCGCGGACGTGGCCGAACAGCTCGTCCTCCAGGATCGACTCGCTCAACCCCGCGCAGTTGATCGGGACGAACTGCCGACTGCCGCGACGGCTGTGGTTGTGGATCGCCCGCGCGACGAGTTCCTTGCCCGTGCCCGACTCGCCGGTGATCAGCACGGGCAGCGGGGACGGCGCTACCTGCTTGAGCTGTGCGATGACCTGGCGCATCGCCGGCGAGTTGCCGAGGATCCCCTCGAAGCCGAGTGTCGCGTCGAGCTGCTGCTTCAGGTCTGTGTTCTGCGCCCGGAGAAAAACGGTGTTGAGCGCGTTGCCGCAGAGCGTCCGGAAGACGTCCAGGTCCAACGGCTTCTCGATGAAGTCGAACGCGCCGCCACGGATCGCCTGCTTGGCGGTCGCCACGTCGCCGTGCGCGGTGACCATGACGACCTCGGCGTTGGGCTGCGTGGCCCGCGCGGCCTGCAACACCTTCATGCCGTCGTCGGGCGACTCCATGACCAGGTCGGTCACGACGAGGTCGAACTGCCCGTGTTTGAGTTCGTCCTCGGCGGCGGCGACGTCGTTGACCAGTGTGCAGACGTGCCCCATCCGCTTGAGCGCCTCGGCCATTACCTCGGCGTGGTCGGCCTCGTCGTCGATCAAGAGCACCTGGGCCGTTGCCACGGCCGGCGGGTTGTCGGGGGCTTCGGACATGGGCAGTAAACTTGGGAAAACGCGAGCGAATCGGCTCACACGCCGAGCCGCCGAAGCTCGGAAATATACTCCCCCGCCATGCCCGACGCCGCTGGACCACGACGAAAGCACACGATCGGCTGCGTGTCGTACCTGAACGCCAAGCCGCTCATCCACGGCGTTGATGGTCCCGACGCGCGTGTCGGCTTCGACGTCCCGAGCCGGTTGCACGACGGGCTGCGCGACGGCCGGTTTGACCTCGCGCTCTGCCCGGTCGTCGATGCGTTCGCCGGCCCGGCCGAGTCGGAGACACCCGCCGACGTTGAGATCGTCCCCGTTGGCGGCATCGGCTGCACAGGCCCGACGTGGACGGTCCGGCTCTTCTCGCGTGTTCCCGTCGAGCACATCTCCGGCGTGCACCTGGACACGGACAGCCACACGTCCGTCGCGCTGTTGCGGGTGCTTTTCGCCGAGCTGCACGGCCGCACACCAAGCTGGATCGACCACGACTTCGCTCACGGCACGCCGGCCGACGCCGAGGCGATGCTGCTGATCGGCGACAAGGTCGTCACGAACCCGCCGGACGACGCGGCTTACCCGCACCAGCTCGACCTGGGCGACGCGTGGCACCGGATGACGAACTTGCCATTCGTGTTCGCGGTGTGGATGAAGCGGCATGGGGTCGATCTGGGCAACCTACCCGAGTTTTTGAGCCGGCAACTCGACGCCAACCTGCGACGGATCGACGAACTCGTCGCGCGGTACGCCGCGGCGCACGGCTGGCCGAGCGATCTCGCCGCCGACTACCTCCGGCGGGTGCTGCGTTACCGTGTCGACGACGACGCGTTGGCGGGGATCCAGCGCTTCGCCGCGTTGGCCCGCCGACACGCCGCCGCGCCCGGAACGCTACGTGAGCCCACGATCGTCCCAGCCTGACCCGCCGCTGCGCTGCGCACCGCTGGCGGCGCTGCTGCCGGCCTGGCTCGCGCTGCCCGACGACCGGCGCGCCGAGTTGATCCGCCGGGCCGAACAGCTGCACGACACGATGGACCCGGCGGGCACGTTCCCGGTCGACTACGTCGCGTTCCGCGTCACCGGGTACCGGCGGGACTACGGGGACCCGTCGCTGCTCGTGGGCGACGCGGTGAAACACGACCTGCGCTGGGTGATCGACGCGCTGGGTCGGGTCACGCCGCTGCCGATTGATGAGGACGGCAGCCGGGCCGTCGACGACTGGTCAATGCGGCTGAATGTCAACTCGCGCACGCTCCGACGGTGGCGCGACCGCGGGCTGCGTTGGCGCTGGCTCGCACCGCGTGGCGGCGGACGGCGTCGCATCGGACACACCGTCGGCGCGATCGAGCACTTCCGCGATGAACACCCCGAGTTGTTCGAGCACGCGGTCGGGTTCTCCCAGATCGACGACGCCACGCGGGCCGAGCTCATCGAGCAAGCGCGCCAGATCAAGTCACGACAGCCCGGTCGCTCGCTCAGCGAAGTCGCCCAGCACCTTGCCGAGGCCTCCGGACGTGGGCACGAAACGCTCCGGCAACTCCTGGAAAAGCACGACCAGCAAGACCCGGATGCCGCCATCTTCCCCGATCGGCGACGCCCGCTGACGGCGCAACAGACCCGGCACCTCGCCCGGCGGCACCGGGCCGGCGCTTCGCTGGCCACGCTCGCCGCCGACAGCGGCCGGAGCACCGCGATCATCCACCGCGCGTTGCTCGACCGGCGCGTGCGGGCGCTGCGTCGGCTGCGGCTGCCGTTCGTCGATTCGGCCTTGTTCCACCGCCCCGACGCGGCGGAGGTGTTCCTGCGGGCGAGCCCCCCCGCCGTGCCGGCCGAGCACCCGCCGTCGTCGCCGCCCGAGCACTGGCCGGCGGCGTTGCGTGCCGTGTTCGCCGTGCCGGCGCCGGGCCCCGACGCGTTGCGGTCGCGGTTTCTGACGTTCAACTTCCTGAAGTCTTCCGCCGCCGAGCTGCGCGACGCGCTGCCGCCCAAGCGCGAGTTGCGCACCCGAGACGTCGCCGCGGTCGAGCAACGCGTTCAACAGGCGAGCCGAGTGAAGCGTCACCTGATCGCCGCCGGACTTCCGGAGTTGCTTTCGTTAGCGCGCCGACAGTTGCCCGGCCACGAGCCAAGCGGCGACGCCGCGCTGGTGCGACTACTGCTCGCGGGTTGGCCCGTGCTGCTCGCAGCGGTCGAGTCGTACAACGCCTCAGGCAACGTGCCGTTCCACCGGTACTTCCGGAACCGACTGCTTCAACGTTTCGCCATCGTCCAGGAGGCGGACCCGACCCCCGCGCGGCAGGCGCAGCGGCGCGACACGCCCGAACGCCTCGCCGAGGCGCTGCTTGGACACGTCCGCGATGCGGGACTGCTCGTCACAACCCTAACCATCTCTGAGGCCAGCAAGCCGTCGCCGTAGTGCCCCTTAGTCTTGCTCGGCCTCGGTCGGGTCAGTCGGGAACGCGAAGCCGAAACCCGCCACCGGGTTGCCCGCTCCTTCGACCGCTTCAAGCATCGCCGCCGCTGACCGGCCCGTGACCGGGTGCAACGCATCGGGGTCCAAGTCGCACAACGGCCGGAGGACGAACCAACGCTCCGCCAGCCGCGGGTGCGGCACGGTCAAGCCCGGCTCGTCGATCACCAGGTCGCCGAATAGAACCAGGTCCAGGTCGATCGGCCGGTCCGCCCACTTCGCCCGCTGGCCGCGCGGGACCCGACCCAACTCCCCCTCAATCTCGAGCAGGCGCTCGAGCAACGCCCGCGGCTCCAACGTTGTCCGCAACAAGGCGACCGCGTTCAGGTACGCATCCGCGGCATCGGCGTCACCCACGCCGCCCAAGCTGACCGCCGGGGTCTGATACAGCGGGCTGCACGTCACCGCGTCAACGCCCACGGTTGCCTCCAGGCGCACGACGGCCTCGCCGAGCAGCTTCGCCCGGTCGCCTTGGTTCGATCCGAGCGCGACGTACGCCGTATCCAAGAAAGCATTGTCCGACGGCAGGGCGTCGGTTACAACCGGAGCCGTCGAGCCTTCCACCCCGGGACCCCACCATGACAACCCGCCTCCGTCCGTTTCCTGCGTTGCTCGTTGCGTCGATGTTGCTGCCGCTCACTGCGGCGACTCGCGCGGAAGACCGTCGATCACCTGACGTTCGATCAACACCGGCCGAACCCGAGGCCGTGTACCGCGCCACGCTCGGTCCTGCGCACGCCACGGTCGACGCCCGGCTGGAACGGCTGGCCGACGCCCGAGACGCGCAAGTCGAACGCGCCCGAGCGGCGTATCGCCAAGCGGTCCAACGTTCAGCCGACCGGTTTGCGCGCGAGTCGGAGGCCCCGGTCCGCGCTTGGGAGGACGCGCAACGCCGCGCCAACCGTGACGCACTCCGAGCGTTTGACCAACGCATCGAAGCCGCTGAACGCGTCGGCGACCTCACGGCCGTCGAAACCTTGCAGGATCGCAAGGCCGCGTTCATCGAGTCCTCCCTCGCCGAGCGCAACGCCTTCCTCGACCGCATCGCCTTCGCGCGGGCGACGGCGTCCAGCGATCCGGCCCTGTCACTAGATGCCGATCCCGCCGCGGCCACCCAACCCGATGCCGGTGAATCCGAGTCAACGCCGTCTCACGACGTAGCGCCGGTCGAGCGCTCGGCCCGGGTCGTCGTGGTCGTCCGGGACGACGACAAGACCACCAAGCCGCACGTCGCCGTCAACGGTGCCGTGATCGAAACCGGAATCGAGCAGGTCTCCGGGTACGTCAGCCGCTTCACCCTTGACCTCACGCCCGGCGACCTCGTGACGCTCCGCGTCACCGACCGCAAGGGCGGGGCCATGGCGTTTCTCGTCCTCGACGAGACGATGCAACGCGTGTTGAACCACTCCCGCGTCGGGATGGCTGTCCACGCCGACCGTGAGGCCCTGACCGCCGCCGCCCCGTCCGACGTACCCGGCTGGGAGCCCGCGGTCGCCGTCCCCCGGCTCAACCACCGCTCGATCCTGCCGCGGTTCGAGGGCGTGCGTGAAGCCGTCGGCGACGCCTACGCCGGCGTCTGGGTCGGCAGCAGCGGCACGGGCAGTTGCACCGCCATCGTGTGGCCGCCGGCGCGTTGAACGAGCCACGACAGCCGCCCCGGCTTGTCGCTCCGGTGCCGGCCCGTGGGAATCTCCGCGGGCCCGGCACGGTTGTGCGTTACAATCGGCGATTCGCCACGCCGCGTCTCGTCGCCCCCCCTGAGGTCCTCCTCGGCGAGCCCCTGACGCCATGACCGCCCCCGCCCCCGACAGCCCGCCGGTCGACCGCCCGACACTGAACCTCGACCTCGACGCCGCCGAGGCCAATCTATCGAAGGTCTCTGCCGCCGACATCGTCGCGTGGTCATTTGAGACCTTCGGGGACCGGGCACTGCTGACCACGAGCTTCGGCGTGCAGGCCGCGGTGATGCTTCACCTCGTCACGCAGGTCAGGACGCACGTGCCGGTCGTCTTCATCGACACGGGGTTCCACTTTCAGGAGACGTACCGCTTCGCCGACGAACTCACGAAGCGGCTCAAGCTGAACCTGCATGTCTACAGCCCGCCGGTCAGCCCGTCGTGGTTCGTCGCTCGCCACGGGCCGATGTGGGAATCGAACAACCCCGACGACCTCAACCGCTACGACGAGCTCCGCAAGGTCGAGCCGATGCAGCGGGCGCTCGCCGAACACGACCCGCTCGCCGTGTTTGCGGGGCTCCGCAAGCAACAGACGAACCACCGCGCGAACCTCCGGCACGTCGAGTTCCAAGACGGCCGGTACAAAGTCAGCCCGATCCTGCGGTGGACGACCAAGGACGTGCACCAGTACCTCAAGGCCCACGACCTGCCCTACCACCCGCTGCACGACCAGGGCTACGCCAGCGTCGGCGATTGGCACTCCACCCGCCCGATCACCGCCGGCGAGGACGAACGCGCCGGCCGGTTCAACGGCCTCAAGCAAGAGTGCGGCCTGCACCTGCCCACCAGCGCCGCCGAGGACGCCAGCCGCGTCAGCGCGGACCTCTGACGTTGTTGTCTGTCTGTGGATTCACCGCGACGCCAGCGCGTATCCCCCAAACGCCAAGGCCACGCCCGTTACACACTGCGCCAGCACGTATGTGAGCGCCCACCCCGGCGTGCCGCTGCGTAGCAGGTGCATCGTCTCGAAGCCGAACGTCGAAAACGTCGTAAATGCGCCCATGAACCCGGTCAGCACGACCAGCCGGAGTTCCGGCGACGCCTCGGCTCGCGCGGCCGTCCACGCCCAGATCAGCCCGAACGCAAAGCACCCCAGCGCGTTCACCGCCAGCGTGCCCAGGGGCACCAGCAGCACGCCGTCAGCCTCGTGACGGTGCCACCGCCCCGCCATCACCGACAACCCGTGCCGGCACAGCGTGCCCAAGGCGCCCGCCCCCGCGAGCGCCAGCCACAACGGCGCCTGACGCACCGCCTGCGCCAACCAACCGCCCGACACGGCCTCGGCCAACTGCGGCGACGGTCCGTCCATCCCCGCAAGATACCCCGCATCCCGAGTTCGCTACGCCGTCAGGAGCCGGATCACGCAGCGTAGCCTGGGTTTCGTGCCGGGCCGCAGGAAACCCCGGGTGGACCACCGTAGAATCCTGACCCGCCGTTCGTCACCGAAGCCGCCGGACGTGGAGCCCAGCGATGCCCGCGCTTTCCCCACCCAAGCTGCCACAAAAACGCCACGGCGTTTCCTTGTGTCGGGTCGTGATCTGCGCGATCGTGGTTGCCCCGTTGGCCCTCGTTGGTTGTGATCGGAAACCCGACGTGGTCACGTACACCACCACCGTCGACCCCGAACCCCCGCCGCCCGTGCCCGCCGTTGCCCCGCCCGGCAGCCCGATGGCGAGTCCGCCGGTGTTGCCCGCGCCCGACCCGGCTACCCTCGCCCTGGCCTGGGACGTGCCCGACGGCTGGACGGACACCGGCCGCGCCAACCAGTTTCGCGTCACCACGCTCGCCGTTGGGGAAGGCGACGGGCGCGTCGAGGTCGCCGTCTCCCGCGTGGCTGGGCCCGCCGGCCGGATGACCGACAACGTCAACCGCTGGCGGCAGCAACTCGGCCTCGCCGCCCTGACGGAGAACGAGGTCGTCGGGCAGGTCGATTACGCCAGGAATGAAGCCCTCCCGGTGTTCCAGACCGATCAACAGAACGACGGCCGACGGTTCCTGATCGCCTGGTTCACGCTGGAAGACGAGAGCTGGTTCTTCAAGGCCGACGGCCCGCCCCCCGCGATCGACGAACACCGCGCCGGCTTCGAGACGCTT
>JANQPR010000220.1 GCA_028285385.1 Phycisphaera sp. | reverse complement strand
GATGACGAACGTCGGCGTGATCGGCCTCGGCATGATGGGGATGACGCACCTGGACGCGTACACGGCCCGCGCGGCGGCCCGGGGCGACGCCACGGTCGTGGCGGTGGCGGACATGGACGAAGCCCGCCGCACCGGCAAGGCCTCCGCCGGGGGCAACATCGAGGGCCAGGCCCAGGGCGGGTTCGACTTCGCGTCGGTGAAGCAGTACGCCGACGCCGCGGACCTGATCGCCGACCCGGAGGTCGAACTCGTCGACGTCTGCCTGCCGACGCCGGCGCACGCGCGGTTCGCCGTCATGGCGATGGAGGCGGGCAAGCACGTCCTGATCGAGAAGCCGCTTGCGCGGAACACCGGGCAGGCGCAGCAGATCCTCGCCGCCGCGCAGAACGCCAAGGGCCTCGTGATGTGCGCGATGTGCATGCGCTTCTGGCCGGGGTGGGTCTGGCTCAAAGACGCCGTCGACCAGCAGGCCTACGGCAAGGTCTTGGCGGCCACCTTCCGCCGCGTCGCCGACCACCCCGGCGGCGCGTTCTACGAGAACGGCGACGCGTGCGGCGGCGCGATCCTCGACCTGCACGTCCACGACGCCGACTTCGTGCAGCACCTCTTCGGCATGCCCGACGCCGTGACCAGCCGCGGCTATTCGACACACACGAACCGGGTCGACCACGTCGTCACGCAGTACCACTTCGCCGACGTGCCGCTGGTCGTCGCCGAGGGCGGCTGGTCGATGGCCAAGGGCTTCGGCTTCCGCATGCAGTACACGGTGAACTTCGAGCGGGCGACGGCCGTGTTCGACCTCGCCGCCGACTCGCCGTTGACGCTGTACGAGCCGGGCAAAGAAGCACAGCCCGTCGAGCTCCCGGCCGGCATGGGCTACGAACACGAGATCGCCTACTTCCTCGACCGCATCGCGACGGGCACGCCGCCGCGCCGCGTCACGCTCGAGAGCGCGGCCGACTCGATCCACCTGATCGAGGCCGAGGCAAAGAGCGTCGCGACCGGCCAGACGGTGGCGTTGTGAGGCGGTAGCGACCTGCCCCCCCGAAAACCAGTCCACGGCTTAATGGGATAGTTCCGGGGTCGCGGACGCATTCAGGACAGGAAAAGTCATGGGCTGTTCAAGGCTACCCGATCGGCAGCCAGCTGTTACACGCAGGCAGCTCCCTGTTCGAACCAGGTGCGAACTGAAATCGCGCGCGCGTTCTGAAAGATTTCGCAAGACCTCGCGCGGGGAGATCGCGCACCGCGTAAGCGCACATGTCGACTACTCTTGACCTTGTTAACCACACGGTCAGAAGCTCTCTGAAGCTGCCAAATCAGCGGCCGAGTTGTTGCACGCAGCAGCCTCCGCGCAACAACAACTCAAATCATTTAACAGGGTTGTTGCATCGAGGGGACTCCATGCAACGGGTCAAACCGAGAGGGCGACGCTGCATCGATCCGCGATCGCGATGGCAAGTACGCCCTCATCTTCGACTGCATCCTGGAGTCGTCGGGCGTGACCGTCAAGAAGCTGCCGGTCCGTTCGCCGAACTTCAACGCCTTTCGCCGAGCGGTTCATCCAGACGCTCAAGCACGAGTACCTCGAGCACTTCATCCTCTTCGGCCATCGATATCTGGATTACCTGGCCTCGACCTTCGTGGACTACTACCACACGCAGCGGCCGCACCAAGCCAAGGGCAACCGGCCGCTGCTCAAACTAATCGGGCCGCCGACCGCCCCACCGCTCAACCCTGACGAGGTCCTCTGCGAAGAACGACTCGGCGGCCTGATCAAGCACTACTACCGCACGGGGGCTTGACACCGGTCGGACACACGACCGTTCGATTCAGGTCAATTCGCGAGCGATCCCTCTGCACGGGCTTGGTGGCCGGAGCCTCGTTTCGTCTACTGTTTACTTTTCAAAGAACGAACTCATCTCAGTTTACGGCCGAGCTTCATTTCCGATCAGCGCGGCGAGAGCCCGATCTAAACCATCGAGGTTAAGCAGGAGGGCTGAGCCGCGTCGCACCCACCGGAATGTCCTCGCCGTCGGGCGCGGGCATCGGGGCGGGCGCGGGGGTGATGAACCGGGAGATCAGTTTCGCGCCGACAGCGTCGCCCCAGACGTTCACAGTGGTACGGGACATGTCCAGGATGCGGTCGACGCCCAGGAGGACACCGACCGCCGCCAACGGCAGCGCTGCGACCTCCGGGGGCAGGGCGGCGTTGACGGCTTCGATGACGATCACCATGGTCACCAGCCCGGCAGAGGGGATGCCGGCGGCGCCGACGGCGGCAAGGGTCGCGGTGACGGCCACGATCAGCAGGGAAGACAGCGTCAAGTCAATGCCGAAGCACTGGAAGAGGAAGATCACCGCGACCGCTTCGTACAGCGCGGTGCCGTCCATGTTGATCGTCGCGCCCAAGGGCAGGACGAACTCGGCGGATTCTCGCTTGACGCTGCCGCGGCGTTGCGTCTCGCGGATGGTCACCGGCAGCGTCGCCGACGACGAACTGGTCGCCATTGCGGTCACCAAGGCCCCGCGAACCTGCCAGAGGTAGCGCCACGGGTTCGCGCGGCCGAACAACCAGAGGATCAGCGGCAGCACGATCAGCGCGTGGATCAGCAGGCCCGCGAGCACGGTGAGGATGTACCCCAGCAGCGGCCCGACGAGTTCGGCCAACCCGACGCTGGTGGTGGCGTAGGCCGTGAGCAGGAACACCCCGACCGGCGCGGCCCAGAGGATGATCGTGACGGCCCGCATGACCAGAGCCAGCACCGCGTCCGCGAGGTCGCGCACCGGCTGTGCGGCGGCCCCGACCAGCGACACGACCAGCCCGGTGAAGATCGAGAAGCTCACCAGCGGGAGGATGCGTCCTGCCGCCGCGTCCGCCACCGGGTTGCCGGGGACCAGTTGGCTCAGAAGGTTTTTGAACGCCCCGATCAGGCCGGTGCCCGAGGCGGCGGTCAGCGTTTCGCTGGCACCACCCCCATCGGCGGCCAAGCCGTCCATCATGCCCGCGTCGAAGCCCTGCCCGGGTTGGATCGTGGTCACCAGCACCACGCCCAGCGTGCCGGCGGCCAGCATGGTGCCCAGATAAAACAGCACCGCCAGCCCGCCCAGCTTGCCCAGGCGGGCCGGCTCCAGCGACGCGGTCCCCACAACCACGGACGCCACGATCAGCGGCACCAGCAGCATCTTCAGCGGCTTGATCAGGACCAGGTCGCCGAAGAAGCGCAGGTTGTCGGCCCACGCCGCCCGGCTGTCGGTGTCGAGGACGCCAAAGAGCAGTTCTCCGGCCCCCGCGCCCAGGATCAATGCCCCGAGCATCCCGAAGGTCAGCCAGTGCTGGGCGAAGCGGCTCTCGGTCGGGGGCGCGGGCGGGGAGGGTTGGTCCATGACAGCGTCGTGGGGGAGTCGGGCGCGGTCGGCGTCGGCGGATCAGTCGGCGGACGAGTCGGCCGCTTGGCTCGGCGCCGTGCGGCGCATGAGTTCGGCGGCGAAAGGGGCGATGTCACGGTTGCTGTGGCCGACGCCGGGCGCGACCGTGACGGACCATCGCAACGGCACCCCCAGGGCTTGGGCGCGGTGTTGGGCGGTGTCGAGGAAGTACCGGCCACGGGCGAAGCGGTGTGGCCCCTGAACCAAAGCCTCCGCCGTCTTGCGGAGGTATCGGTGCTCGGGGTCGGTGTCCTGGTCGCCCAGCAACAGGACTAGGGGCCGATCGAACACGGCGGGCAGGTCGCCCGGTTCCAAGGCGGTGCCGCCAAGGCCGTACGGGAAGTCGACCGAAGCGTCGGGCAGCGTGTACCAGCCCGCGTTGGCGGACACGGCTACGCCGATTTTCGCTTCGGGCACGAACATGACCAAGCGGTGCACGAACTGGGCGCCGGCGGAGTGGCCGAAGACCGCGTAGTCCGTGGCGTTCAGCGACTCACGTTCTCGGAGGCGATTGAACACAGCGTCCACAACGAGCAACGACCACTGCGGCCGGGGGATCGGCTCGCCGAAGTCGTCAAACATGTTGCCCAAGTTGTAGCCCCGGGAAAGCGGGAACGCCTCGTCGGTGAAGCGGGGCGCAACGATGTAGACCCCGGCGTCCCGGGCCACCTCGACCCAGTTGTCGCGGTAGGCGTCGGCGTTGCGCTTCATGCCGTGCATCACAAACCAGACAGGCGTGTCGGCGTCCGCGCCGTCGGGCTTGAAATAGTGCACGTCGATCGGCAAAGACTCGGCCCGCTCCCCGCGGTCGTGCTCAAAAGTAAACACCCCTGCCCCCGGCGCCAGCGGGGGCGGCGCCTCGGTCCCGCAGGCCGGGGTCGCCAAAAGCAACGCCAGCAGGCCGGCCGCGAGGACCGCCCGATGCCCGAGATGTGGCGAGGCGTGGAGGCTCAAGGCTCGGCCTCCCAGATGGCGGTCCGGAGCGCCCCGGTGGAGTCGGCGAAGCCGCGAGGCATGGACCCAGTCGAGGAGAACATCGCGACGCGGCCCGCACGGTCGAGGACGATCAGCCCACCGTCCCCGGGGTCGAGCACTTTTTTCAGACAGTGCATGGCCGCCGCCTCCGGCGATTGCCCCTGTTGGATCAGCCACGCCACGCGGGCGGCGATCGCGTGGCGGATGTACTGCTCGCCCTTGCCCGTGCCGCTGACCGCGGCGGAGCGGTTGTCGGCGTAGGTGCCGGCCCCGACGATCGGCGAGTCCCCAACACGGCCAACCAGCTTGCCGGTCCGCCCGCCGGTACTGGTGCCCGCCGCGAGGTTGCCGTGCACGTCGAGCGCCACGCAGCCGACGGTCTCGCCGGGCTCATCTTCGGCGGCGGTGCCGCCGGTCGGTTCGGCGAACAACGGCGGCAGGCCTTGTTGCGATCGTCGTCTCTCCACTGCCGCGAGGCGCCGCGCGGTAACGAAGTAATCCGGCTCGACCCGCGTCAATCCCGCGTCGGCGGCGAAACCGTCGCCCCCCGCCCCCGCCAGCAGCACGTGCTCGGTCTGCTCCATCACCGCCCGGGCTGCACGGATCGGATTCTTCACCCGCCGCACCGCGCAGACGCCGCCCGCGTCGAGCGTCCGACCGTCCATGATCGACGCGTCGAGCTGCGCCTCGCCTTCGATGTTCAGCGCGGCGCCGCGGCCGGCGTTGAACACCGGCTCGTCCTCCATCATGACGATGACCGCCTCCACCGCATCGACCGCCGTCCCGCCCGACGACAGCACATCGGCCCCGGCCCGCAAGGCGTCGTCCAAGGCCCGCTCGTAGTCCTGCCGCCGCGCGTCGCTCATGTCCTCGGGCAGACGCCCCGCCCCACCGTGCAAAGCCAGCGCCCACCGCGATTGGTTTCCTTTCGCGGCCGGAGACCCCACTACTTGGGATCGACCGCCGCTCATCGAGGACGCAACCGCCAAGGCGATCATCAAGGCCGCGCAGAGGCCGAAGGCCGATCCACGGCGTGTGAGCCGCCTCCGTCGCTGGATTCGAGTGTTCATACATCGTTTCCGGGTGGGTACGGCCTGAATGGGGGTGCCCCATCCGGCACCGGGCTTGTCCGGTGAGTCAACCTACGAATCGTGTGACTGCGCGGCGGAGCAGCCGGTCCGCCGATCGACCGTAGGGTCACGGGTTAGCGGGCATGCCCTCGGTCGGACGGTCGGGGTTGGCGAGCTTGAAGAAGCTGACGTGCCCATCGAAGAACGCGTAGTTGCGTCCGACCCCGCCGGCGTGGGGCGGCTGGACATCCGCGTCGACCAGCCCGCCGTCCGACTGCTGGTAGTTGAACTGATCGATGTCGGAGATCATCCAGATCGACGACAGCCCCGTCGCGTTGGGGTTGGCCTGCTGGAAAAATGGCGGGAAGCCTTTGTAGAGCGAGGGCTCGTAGGCGGCCTTGATCTCGTCGAGGTTCTTGGGGTGCGAGTCGGGCGGGGTGGCGGAACTGCGGAAGTCGCCGAAGAAGTACGTCGGCCCACTGTTGGAGCGGTTGTTGAGCAGGTAGACCAGCGGGCGGACGGCTTCGAGCGCGGGCTCGTTCTCGGGGCAGACCCAGAACTCCTCATTGACCAGGTCGGCGTTTTCCTCGGCCGACAACGCCGGGTCGGCGGCGCGGGTGTTCGTGCCCAGGTAGTTGTCCAGGAACCATGGCAGGTTGGCGTTAAGGTTGCCGGTGGTGGCCCCGGTCCCCAGAGACACACGGGCGCTGTGCAACTCGATGCCGCGCCGGGTCGGGCCGGGCAGCGTGAGTTCGTCCACCTCGTAGGCCCGGACGGCGGTGGCGATCTGTCGCAGGTTGCTGGCGCACTGGGTCTGCCGAGCGGTCGCGCGGGCCGCCCCGAGCGCCGGCAAAAGGATCCCGATCAACAAGGCAATAATCGAGATCACCACCAGCAGCTCGATCAGCGTGAAACCGAGGGGGCGTCGGGCGTAGCGGCGGGTCGGCCGATAGCGGGGAATGTCAAACATGGCGGTTAGACTCCTGGGCAGGAGCGGCAGCGGGACCTGGTCGAGGCGCGTCGGTGAAGCAGGCCAACCGTTTTGAATGTAAGCGTCGGCGACAGTGCGCCAAGGCGCCCGATGCGCACTTCCGTCGGATATCTTCGCGCGCCGCAACGCCCGCCTTGTCGACCGAAAGCCGGAGGTTGGACCCGCCGTTTAGGGGGTTGGGTGATCCAGCTTTTTGGTTTAAGTCGATGCGGGTGGGCCCGACTGGCCGCGGTGGTAGAGCACGATCTGGATGAGTTGGGCGACGTTCTCGACGCCGAGCTTGGCGATCACGCGGGTCCGGTGGGCGTCGATCGCCTGGGAACTCACGCCGAACTCCTCGGCGATCTGGCGGTTGGTCATCCCTTGGACTACCCGGTCGAGGACCTCACGCTCGCGGGGCGTCAGCCGATCGAAACGCTGCTGTCGCGAGTGATGCTCGGCGTCTAGGTGACGACGCCGGCGGTCGCTGTCCAACGCCTGCTGGACCCGCTCGAGCAGGTGTTGGCTACGGAAGGGCTTCTCGATGAAGTCGAAGGCGCCGCGCTGTAACGCCTCGACCGCCATGGGGATGTCGCCGTGCCCGGAAATCAGGATGACCGGCACGCCAATGCCGCGTCCGATCAACGCCTTGTGGAAGTCCGTGCCGCTCATGATCGGGATACGCACGTCCAGCACGAGGCACACCGGACCCGGGGCGTCGGCGTCGAAGTCACGCAGGAAGTCGATCGCGTTGTCGTAAGGCACACAGGCCGTTCCCACTTCTTCGAGCAGCCGCGCCAGCGACGCCCGGATCGCCGGGTCGTCGCCGATGACGTAAACCGTGGGTGACGGCTCGGGGGGGGCGGGGTTCACAGCCAGACCCCGGCGGTCGGAGGCGTTGGCGGCGACGCGGGTTCGTCGGTGCGGCCCGATGCCACGCCCGACGGCGGCGGGTACCCGGTCGCCACGGGCAGGCGCACGGTGAACGTCATGCCTTGGTCAGGATTGGCGGCGGCGTGGAGTGTCCCCCCGATCGCCTCGACGAGCGATCGCGAGATCGCCAGCCCGACTCCCAGCCCGTCGCCCTTGGTGGTGAAAAACGGCTGGAAGATCTGTTCGACCTGTTCGTCGGCCATGGGCGGGCCGTTGTCGACGACGCGCAGTTCGACCCGCCCGCCGTCGAGCTTTTGACTCTCGACACGGACGTGTGGGTCGCGGGTGTCGGGGCCCTCTGCGGCGGTCACCGCATCGACCGCGTTTTGGATCAGGTTCATCAGCACCTGTTGAAGGTGGATCGGGTCGGCCGTCACCGGCGCCAGGCCGGGCTCGAGTCGGGCGCTAAGGCGTACGCCGTCGAGCCGGCCGGCACTGCGGAGCAGCGCGAACGTCGCGTGAACCTGAGTATTGACGGAAATCGGCTGGCGGTGGGGTTCGCGGCGGGCCACGAAGGACCGCAGCCGAGAGATGATCTGGCCGGCACGGGTGGCTTGGGCGGCGATGGCGTCGAGGTCGCCGGCGAGCCGCGGGTCGCGGGTGTCGCGGGTGTCGCGGCTCGCCGCGGGGTCGGCCGCGTGGCGCTCCAGCGACAGCCGGGCCGCGTCGGCCCGCGTGGCGATGGCCTGCATCGGCTGGTTCAACTCGTGCGCCAAGCCCGCCACCAGACCGCCGGCGGTGGTGACCCGTGAGAGGTGCGCCAACTCGTCGCGCTGCCTCAACTCGCGCTGTTCCTGCTGGCGTTGACGGCGGTGGATGCGGTTGATGGAGTACCGCAGGTAAGCCCCCAACAGCAGCACCAACATCAGTTGACCGGTCGCGACACCGCCGACGAGCCAGCGGGCGTTGCCCCCCAACTGCTCGACCCGCTGCGCCATCGACTTGGCATAGACCTCGAACAGCAACCGGACCTGATCGACCCGCCGGCCCAAGGCGTCGGCCCGCTGCTCCAAGGCGTCGGCCGCGCCGGGGTCCGACACCTCGGGCCCGGGCGCCGCCGCGGTCCACGCCGCCGCCGCCCGTTCGTAGGCCTCAAGCTCGACCCCGAACGCCCGCAGCAGCCGATCGACCCGTTCGTACTCGTGCGCCGGCGGGCTGTCATCGACCGCCAACTCCGACAACTGCAGGGCGCGGCCGAGTTGTGTATGGGTGGTACGGCTCGCTTCCTCAAACGAGACCACCTGCGCCTCGCGTTGCGGGCCCGCTGGCGGATCGGCGCCCACCAGTTCACGCACGATCCGGCGCTGCTCCAGCACGCTGCGCTGGAGCTGACCGATGAGTTGCTGCAACGGCACCACACGCAACGAAAACTCTTTGATCTCGGCGTCGATCAGCCGGACTCGATAACCGCTGTAGAGCGACACGGCCAACAGCACCAACACCAGGACGAGGAACACGCTGCGCACCCGCCGGGTAACCAATCGCTCGTGCTGGGTCCATCCGTCGGCGGGGGCGACGGGTTCCGCATCGACGGTTCCGGGGCCGGTACGGTCGCGGGGGGCGTGACGGGCCATCATTCATAACCTAGCCCGATGGGGTAGGCGTGCCTAGGCCTCAAACGCCAAGCCGGCAGTTGGAAAGTCCAAGGCCGCGGTTGCCGCCCGGACAGGATTGCTCCGTGATCCGGCGAAAACACCTTGTGGCCACGGGGGCGATTGATACGGTGATCGCCATGGCAGATTGCCCGTGGGGAGCCTGCCCCGCGTCCCCGTCATCGGTTCGAGAGGAGATTGCTTTGCACCCCACCGCCTCCCCGCCTCTTGGTCTCGGAAGTCCGTTGACGCCCGTGATGCGTGCCACGGGCCCGGGTTGGAAAGCTGCCGTTTGGTCTGTCGCCGCCTGGGGGAGCATGGCGGCGCTCAACGCGGACGCTCAGGTCATCGCCGACTTCACGTTCGACGATACGGCCGGTACGCCGCTGGTTGAACTGCCCGACGGCAGCGGCGACCCCGACGCCACCATTGCCGACAGCGCCGTCCTCGACGCCACCGGCAACGGACACGTCTTTGACGTCAGCGACGACGACCCCGCCTCTTCCACCTACGAACGGACCGCGGACCGGTTGCTCGCGTTGCAAACCAACGGCGCCGGTCAACTCGAGATCGACTACCCCGGCGGTTTCGACGGCAACCGCAGCTCCCAGGCGTTCATCGACTTCAATACGTCCATCGAGCCCGGGCTGTTCACCGGCGCCACCCTGACCCTCGAAACCACCGCTTGGTCGTTCGAAGTCGAGGACAGCGACGACGACGAGCTGTTCCGGCTCGGCTTTGGCGACACCTCGCCGACCAACCAGACCGCCCAGTTCCGCTTCCGAGTCGATGACACCAACGGGATCGAGCTGCGGGCCGACGCGCTAGGCGACGGCGCGACTGACACCGGGTGGGTATTGACCGACCTGGCTCTCGACGAAGACCAACCCGTGACTTTCGTGATCGGCGTCGACTACACCGCCAACACCTACACGATCAACTACCAGCGGGCCGACGATCTGCTGCCGACCACCTTCTTCGCCGGCCAGCTCGGCAGCGACGGCGGCGTGACTCGGGGGGCCAACTTCCTGCGTTTCGAGTTTGACGACGACTTCGCGGACGACACGTTCGCGTTCGAACGGCTGACGGTGGCCGCGATCCCTGAGCCCGCGGCGGGGGCCTGCTTGGCGCTGGTCGCGTTCGCGTTCCGCCGGCGCGCGTGAAAGAACGGTGACGCCTGCCTGAAGACATCTGCACGCCCTGGAGAATCCTTCCATGACCCCGACGATCACCAACCCCGTTGGCCCCCGGGCCCTCGCCGCGGCGGTCGGCCTGACGGCGGCCCCAGCGACCGCCCAAACCACGATCCTGGATTTCTGGTTCGACGACCCGACTGGCACCGCGTTGGTCGAGCAGCCGGACGGCTCGGGCAACCCCGACGCCACCATCCCCGGCACCGGCGTGGTCGACAACAGCGGCAACGGGAACCTCTTCGACGTCAGCGACGACGACCCGTTTTCCCTGACCTACGAACGCACCCCCGATCGCCTGCTGGCCAACCAAGCCGACGGCGCCGGGCGGCTTGCGATCGGCTACGCCGGCGGCTTCGACGGCAACCGCAGCTCGACCTCGTTTGTTCAGTTCAATACCCCCATCGACCCGGCGGTCTACGACCGGGCCTTGCTCACGCTTGAGGTCGCGCCGTGGTCGTTCGAGGACGAGGTCTCCGACGACGACGAGGAAATCCGCATCGGCTTTGGCGACGCCTCAGCGACCAACCAGACCGCCCAGTTCCGCTTCATCGTCCGCGACACCCCGGACGCAAACAACAACACCGGCATCGCGCTCAACGCCGACGCCCTGGGCGACGGGGCGACCGACTCGCCCACGATCGTGGTGCCCGAGCTGTCCCTGAACCAAACCGAATCCGTGACCTTCGAGATCGACGTCGACTACACGACCAACACCTACGCCATCCGTTGGCAGCAGGCGTCCGACGCGACACCGACCGAGTTCTTCTCGGGCAGCCTGGGCAGCGACCTCGGCGAAGTCCGCGCAGCCAACTTCCTGCGACTCGGCTTCGACGATGATTTTTCGGACGACACCCTGGCCTTCGAACGCTTGACCGTCACCGCCTTTGCCGGCACGACCGGCGCCATCACCGGCGACTACGATCAGTCGGGCCAGGTCGAACAGGGCGACCTCGATATTGTCCTGCAGAACTGGGGCACCGGGACGTTCACCGGCGACGAGGGCGCGCTGGTAGGCGACGGTCCTTTCGACGGGACCGTCGACCAGAACGAACTCGACGGCGTACTACAAAACTGGGGCAGCGCCAGCGCTCCGAGTTTCGACGGCAGCGCCGTGCCCGAGCCGGCGGCGGCGCTGCTGTTGGCGGCGGGTGGGCTGGCGACGCGCCGACAGAAGCGCTGAGAGACAACACGGGCCAGACAGGACGCGACATGCATGGAAGAGGTGTTCACCGATGGGGCGCGACGGGGGAGCGAGGGTCGGGTCAGCGGCTTCATGCCCGGCACGCCGCCGGCACGCCGGGGGGCAGGCCCGTGGCGCCCAAGGGCCTGGGTGGCCCTCGGTGTCTTGGGCGGGTTGCTCCTCGTAACCCCCTTGCTAGGCCTGCCGTCCATCACCGGCAAGGCGGGCACGAGCGGACGCGTATTAGTGGATTGGCAGCCGGTGCGCCGCGCGGGAGCGAACGGCAACCAGGCGACGGCCCCAGCGGTCATCCTGGTGCGGGGGGACGCCGCGGCCGCATCGTGGCGGGCTTGGCTGACGCCGGCACAGTTCACGCCCCCGATCCGCAGCGGCTGGTGCGAGTTCCGGTTCGAGAAACGCCCCGTCGGCGATTGGGTGCTCTTGCTCATTGATGCCGCGTCACTGCGGCACGAGCCCCAAGACACATCGACGCCAGCCCCCGACCCTGCGGCGCTGCGGGCGTTGCTCGCCGACGCCGTGCTCCAGGTCGAGTTGTCCACCGGCGAGGCGGCAGGGCCTCGTGGGATGGGGTGGTCGTGGCAAGTCGTGTTCGACGACGGGACCTGTCACGTTTTCATCAATGACCGGCAGCAGTCGACGCTCTCGTGGTCCTGGCCGGCGGGGCGGGCGTTGACGCCGGTGCTGCTGCATCGTGGGATCGATCCACAGCCCGTCGGCCCGTGGCGCCTGCGCGTCGGAACAGGCCGGCCCGTCCTGCTACCCGATACCCCCGCCGAGCAATAAGCGTGATCCGCAGCGACCCACCGACTGGTGCCCCGAGGCGTTTCGGCTCCGCCCGGCCGACGCCACGCAAGCCGGCGCGGGGCCGGGACGCGGGCTTTACGCTGATCGAACTGGTCGTCGTCGTGGCGATCATCGGCCTGTTGTTGACGATCCTGTTGCCGGTCAACGCCGCCGCCCGCGACTCGGCCCGGCAACTCCAGTGCGGGGTGCAGCTGCAGCAGATCGCCGTCGGGATCATGGGCCACACCATCGACCACCACGGCCAATTGCCCGGCCGCGCCCGGCGCGGGGTCTGGCTCCACAGCGACTACGTCACCACGGGCCGGCCGCCCGACAAGAACCTGCCTTACCACCTCGACAACTACCTCGGGACCAATACCCGCCAGGCCGACCGGTACGGGAGCATTGAGATCGACGAGGCCGTGTGGCGTTGCCCCGCCAACGATGATGCGCTCGAACGCCCTGCGCCGCACGCCTACATCAACAACCAGCAGAGCAACACCCAGGCCCCATATTTCTTTGGCAGCTTCTCCGACTTCGCCAACCTCGAACAGGCCCGGCCCAAGCGGCTCGACGAGGTCCGCTCTGGGGGCGTCAGCGCCGCCGACCCCATCGACGTCCGGCCGGCCCGGTCGCTGTCGTCGATCTGGATGATGGGCGACATCGACTTCCACAACTACAGCAACTTCGGCTGGCTCCGCGGCGTCGACCCGCCCCACGCCGGCCGGACCGCCCGTAACTACAGCTTCTTCGACGGCCACCTGGAGACCCGCCG
The DNA here is from genome assembly GCA_028285385.1 of Phycisphaera sp. Classification (GTDB taxonomy): domain Bacteria; phylum Planctomycetota; class Phycisphaerae; order Phycisphaerales; family Phycisphaeraceae; genus CAZIXN01. The sequence continues at coordinate 3,489 of JANQPR010000220.1, read as the reverse complement.
CATTCTGGGCGCCCAGGCCGACCCTCCGATTAACCCCTGACTCGAGGCCCAGCGTGCCGACGCCCCCGACGTCACTTCGCCCGGTCCCTGAAGCCCGCGCTTCCATCGTCTGGGAACGCTTCGCGTTGAACGCGTTGGCAGGCAACACGCTGGAGACGCCGGCGTTGCTGCTGCACCGCCCGACCCTCCACCGCAACATCGCCGCTATGATCCGTCAGGCCGGCGGCACCGCTCGGCTCCGCCCCCACGTCAAGACCCACAAGTGCCCGGCGGTGGTCCAAGCGTTTCTCGCCGCGGGTGTCGGCAAGTTCAAGTGCGCCACCGTCGCCGAGGCCGAGATGGTCGCACGGGCCGGGGCAGAACACGTCATGGTGGCGTACCCCCTGACGGGCCCGTGGCCCGAGCGCCTCGCCGCGCTCGCGGTGGAGCACCCAAGGGCGGCCTTCGCCGCCACCGCCGACCATCTTGGCGCCGTGGAAGCCTTGAACCAGGCCGCCGCCCACGCCGGGTGTCGGCTCGACGTCTACCTCGACCTCGACCCCGGGCTGCATCGCACCGGCATCGCCCCCGGGCCCGATGCCGAGGCCGTGTACGCCGCCCTGCATGCCGCCGACGGCCTCCGGGCCGGGGGCTTCCACGTGTACGACGGCCACCTCCGCCAACACGACCCTCAAGACCGCGCCCGCGCGATCGCCGAAGCGTTCGCGCCCATCGATGCGTTGCGCCGTCGACTGATCGACCGCGAGTTGCCCGTGCCCCGCCTCATTGCCGGCGGGACCGGGTCCTTCCCCATCCACGCCCGCTTCCCGGACCGCGAGTGCTCCCCCGGGACCTGTACCCTCTCCGACACCCGCAGCCGCGACGAGTTCGCCGACATCGACTACCCAATCGCCGCCGCGGTGGCCACCCGTGTGGTCTCCCGACCCGGCCGCGGCCGCCTGACGTTCGACCTCGGCCACAAAGCCATCGCCAGTGAAAGCCCGGTCGATCGCCGCGTGTCGTTGCACGCCGCCGGCCTCGACGAGCCGCTGTCCTTCGAGCCGCTCATCCACAGCGAGGAACACCTCACCGTCCGAACCGGACTAGCCGACCGCTTCTCGATCGGGGATGTGTTGCTCGCCGTGCCGTACCACATCTGCCCTACTTGTGCCCTGCACCAGCAGTTCATCGTTATCGACGAGGGCAACATCGTGGCATATTGGCCCATCACCGAACGCTCCCGCCAGCGGCATCCGACCGCTTGAGCCCATCCCGCCCGGCCCACCTGCCATGAACCCGATCACCACCCCCCACGCCCCGGCGCCGGCGGGCCACTACGCCCAGGCGATCACCCACGCCGGGCTGGTTTACGTCTCCGGTCAACTGCCCATCGACCCCAGAAACGGCCCCGGTACGCCCGGGACGATCGAGCAACAGACCCGCCAAGCATTGGCCAACTTGCGTGCCGTCCTCGAGACAGCGGGGTCTTCCATGGCACGCGTCCTTAAAACCACGGTATACATCGCGGACATCCAACTCTGGGATCGCGTCAACGCCATCTACGCCGAAGCCTTCGGCAACCACCGCCCGGCCCGCGCGGTGGTCCCCACGCGTGAACTGCACTTCGGCTACCAGATTGAGATCGAAGCGGTCGGCTATCTCGCCCCCACCGCGGTTCCAACGGATCCGGCGTCGACCTAAGCAGATCGCTACCGGACAACGAAACGCGTCAAGAACCCGCGAGTCTTGATGCGAGTCCCTCCTGTTCGAAACAGGTGCGAACCGACGTCGCGCGTCTGGTGGCGCAGCGATTCGTTACTCCGTGCGGGCTAAGCTTCGCGCGAGCTTATCCACGGCTGAATGCCCACTGCGTGATGACGTGCAGCCGGACATACGTTGAAGTCATGCGATTGCTCTCAGATCAGGGCGTTCGGCAGATCGTCTGCGGCGTAGCCATCGTTCTGGGTGAGGCGTACCAGTTGGCCAAGGCTCGATTGGCCGGACTTGGCTCACCCGTTTTAGATTGATTGCTCGCCCAGGATCACGGAGTGACCAACGAAGAACTCCTTCGACGAGAACTGGAGATCTTCCGAAAGCAACGGAGATCAGCGAAGCCGCACAAACGGCCGACCTTTAGCCCCGAGCAGCGTTGGGCCATCCTCCAACTGATGCGACTTCGCGGCTGGAGCGTTCAGACCACTGCCGACCGGTTCGTGCTCCATCCGAACACCATCCGCCTTTGGCTCAAAGCCGTTCATTCCGAATCGCCAGGTCGGCTCCTGGGCGGCGTGCCGTGGAACCGCATCGACGATGCGGTCCGGCATGCCGTCCACGAACTTCGGGCCCTGTTCTCCGAACCCGAGTTCGGAAGACGTTCCATCGCCTTTCACCTGATCCGAGCCGGCATCCAGATCAGCCCGAGAACGGCGCAACGGGTCCTCAGAGAGCAGAAGCCGCGACGACCAAGGCGACGTGTAACCCTCCGAACCGCCATCGGCGCTAACCCCCAAGCGATACTGAACCCAGCACACCTCAATCAGACTTGGCACCTCGATCTGACCACCGTGCAAGTGCTCTGGTTGCGTTACTCCGTCACCGCCGTGCTCGACGGCTGTACAAGGGGGTTGTTACGACTCAAGGTGTTCCGTGGTGCGCCCAACACCGAAGACATGATCCGGTTGGTCGGGGAAGCGGTAACCAAACACGGCCCACCGGGCTTCCTGGTCACCGATCACGGTTGTCAGTTCCAGAAAGCCTTCCACGCCGCGGTCATCGCGTTGGGTATCCGCCATGTCCGCGCCCCGGTCCGCAAGCCATGCTTCAACGGCAAGGTCGAGCGGTTCTTCCGAACCTTCCGGCTGTGGCTGCGGACCGCCCTGCTACCGATCGGCATCGCCGGCATGCAACGTCGTCTCGACGATTTCTGCAACTGGTACAACCACCAACGACCTCATCAGGCACTCGGCGGACTGACGCCAGGGGAGGCCTGGGCCGGCGAAGCCTTGCCTGGGCCAATCTCGTTCCGAACCGTCGATCCCTACAAACCAACCATTACCGTCGAACGTGTGCCTTGCCGCGGCGACCCGCGGCTCGCGGTGGTGCGGATCAGAGTCGCGGCTTGAACAGCGCGATGCTTTCCTTCAACCGCTGCGCGATCACAGTGTTCGGATTCAATCTGTACTTGTCGAAGAACCAATCCCGAAGCCGTCTTCAGTTGCTGACAAGCCGCCGCGCCACTACATACACGGCATCTTATGGCAGTTGCGACTCGCAGAAATCACGTAGCGTTGTCACAGGCTCTACCTATGCCGGATGCTATTGGCTGCCACATGCCGCGGTGTGGTTGTCAATGTGGTGATGTGAATTTGACGATCATTGTGACCTGCCCCCTGAAAACCAGTCCAAGGCTTATGGGAAGGTTCCCGGGCCAAGGACGCATTCAGGAAAGGCAGGTTGGTTATGGCCAGGAAGCGACACACGCCGGAGCAGATCATCGGAAAGCTCCGGGCG
>JANQPR010000041.1 GCA_028285385.1 Phycisphaera sp. | reverse complement strand
GACTTCCAACAGGACGATGACGGCCTGTACGCGTTCAACATGGTCGCCACCTCACCCGGAGCCGTCACCTCTCAAGGCACCACCACCGCCTTCAACAGCGAGAAAGCCAACCGGTCCTTCGACTTCTATCTTCAAGGTGAAGAGATCGTCGGCTTCCTCTCCAGTTCCGGCACCGCGCCAACCGAAGGCGTGTTCATCTCCAACGACGACACGGGCGCTGATGTCGTCAGCACCGACAACGGCGCCCGGACACAGTGGCGCGGTACGGCTAATCACGGTGACCCCGGACAGATCTTCGAGACCGGCAGCAAAGGTTTCCTGCTCCAAGAAATCACCCTGCAACTCGAGAGCGGCGGCCTGGCTTCGCAGCACGAGAACATCGACTGGTTCATGGACGTCCTCGAACTCGACGGCTCCAACAACATCGTTGCCAACCTCAGCTCCACCACCGGCAGCGGCATCGCCGCCGGCGCCAACGAGTACCTGACCTTCGACATCACCGACACCGACCTCGAGGCCAACACCCGCTACGCCATCCGCTGGGGCGTGCTCTCCCAGGTCGATCCGGGCATCACCGACTTCCAACAGGACGATGACGGCCTGTACGCGTTCAACATGGTCGCCACCTCACCCGGAGCCGTCACCTCTCAAGGCACTACCACCGCCTTCAACAGCGAGAAAACCAACCGGTCCTTCGACTTCTATCTGACCGGCTCTGAATCCCCTGTAACCGGCTATACCCCGGAGGCCAACGCGGCACCGACGGCGGTCGCCCTGAGCAACCAAGTCACCTCGATGCAGGAGTTCCCCGATACCACTACCCGAGTCAAGGTGGCCGATGTCAGCGTGACCGACGACGCCAACGGCGACAACAACCTCTGGGTCAGCGGCACCAACAACCAGCTGTTCGAGGTCGATGCCACGGGCTTGTACATCCGGGCCGGGGCTCAGCTTGTCGCGGGCACCTACAACGTGACCGTGAATGTTGACGACGCCCACGTTGGCACGGCGATACCCGACGCCACCGCCTTTTACACGCTGACCACCAGCGCCGTTCAGGCCACCAACGCCTACCAGTTTGATTCCAACGCCAACGACACCGGCACGGACCCGACCCCCAACAACGGGACGCTTACCGGAGACGCGTTCATTGATACGACCGACTCGGCCTCGGGCGCGGGGTCGGTCAACCTGGATGGTGCCGGCGATTATGTTGAACTCAATAACGCAGACTATCAGGATGAGTTCGACAAATACACCGTGAATCTGTTCTTCAAGCCTACGTCCCTCACCGGCACACAGACGCTGTACGAAGAAGGTGGCAGCGGCAACGGCATGGCGATCAGGCTCAACGGCTCTACGCTGGAAGCCCGGTTTAAAGACGGCACCAGCATCCTCGACTTGTCCGCGTCTGGAGTCACCTTGAATGCATGGAACAACGTGACCGTTACCTTCGACAACGGCGTTGCCAAGCTGTACCTCAATGGTTGGGAATCGGATGACGAAGCCTCGACCACGAGCTTCATCGTGGGGAATCACGGCAACCCGGCCGCCTTGGGAGCGACCAACGGCGAGGACGCCTTTGGTGCGACCTCAACCGGTAACTACTTCTCCGGGCTGATCGATCTGGTGAGGATCTATGACGGAGAAGCACTTAACGAAACCCAAATCCAACGGATTATCGATCTCGAGTGACGCAACCATGAAGGGCAATACAGGCTCTCTCTCTGGAAACCTTGTTGGACTCTGAGTGAGAGGATCTCACCCCGCAAGTCAGGATCGGTTTTGGATCCGGGTTCCCGCTCAGGCCTTTCGGCCCGCAGCGGGAACCCGGTTTTTTTCCTCCATATCATGCTTGTGTAATGGCACAGCAGATGTGTAGTGGCGCAGCAAATTGTGGTGCGTTGAATGCCCGATTTCGTGCCAAGTTTTCATCGCACACATGCTTACGACGGCGACGAACCAGCGCGGGAAGTAACTTGACTCCATGCGCCTTCTCTCCAACTCCGGGGCCCGGCAGATCGTCTACGGCGTGGCAGTGGTCCTGGGACGTGCTTATCAGCTTGCCCGCGCTAGATTGGCCGGTTTGGGCTCACCTGTTCTGGACCGCCTGCTCGCTCGAGACCACGGCATCACCAACGAAGAACTGCTGCGTCGTGAACTCGCCATCTTCCGAGGTCAACGGGCTTCGATGAAGCCACACCGACGGCCGGCCTACGGGGCCGAGCAGCGTTGGGCCCTTTTGCAACTCATGTGGCTCCGTCACCCCCTGTTCGAACCAGGTACGAACCGATATCGCGCGCGAGTTTTGAGAGATTTCGTAAGACTTCGTGCGGCGTATAAGTCCGTATGCCGACTACTCTTGACCTTATCAACCACACGGTCAGAGGCCCTCCGAGGCTGCCGAATCAGCAGCCGAGTTGTTGCACGCAGGAGTCTCCGCGTAACAACAGTTCGAACCGGTTAACAAGGTTGTAGCATCTAGGGTGTTCCACATCGCGGTTCGAACTGAGAGGTATGGACGGCATCGGTCTTGAATCGGTAGGTTACGGGCGGATCAGCGGTGTTCGAAAACTACGTTCCGCCTTGTGGTCACTCGACTTACGGTGTTTGGTCATGATTCCGTTCCTGAAGCCGTTGCTGGTCATCTGGGCCCGGTGTTCCCGTGATGAGCTGGCCCGACAGCTCCAATATGTGAAGGTCGAGAACCAGATCCTTCGGTCCAAGCTGCCTAAGCGGATTCAACTCACCCCGGAAGAACGCAATCGGGTCTTAAAGTTTGGCAAACCAGTTGGCTCCGCCATCCAGCACCTCATCTCGATCGTGCATCCCAAGACCTTCGCCCGCTGGCGACGGGAGTCGGAGGGTCAGGTGCCAACCCGAAGAATGGGCCGACCTCGCACAGCCGAAGCCGTCGTGAAGCTGTTGGTCCGCTTCGCCACCCAGACCGACTGGGGGTACACCAAGATGCAGGGCAAACTCAAGAAGCTGAGCTTCGGCAAGGTCGGGCGGACCACGATTCAGAACATCCTCAAACGGGAAGGCGTCGCCCCCGGACCCGGACGTGGTCCCACCACCTGGGACGATTTCGTCGCCTGCCACGCCAAAACGCTCTGGGCTGCCGACTTCCTGTCGGTCAAAGCCTGGACAGCCAAGGGGTTGCGTCCGATGTACCTGCTGGCCTTCATCCAGGTCGAGACCCGACAGGTCTGGGTCTCGCCGTGCACGCCCCACCCGAACCGGGACTGGGTCGCTCAGCAGGCACGCAACTTCTTGATGCATGTCGACTTCAACGGCCTGCCGGCGGATCAACTCATCCGTGATCGTGATGGCAAGTTTGCGCCTGCCTTCGACCGCGTCCTGCGGTCGTCCGGGGTCGACGTGAAGCCCTTGCCGGTCCGCTCACCCAACCTGAACGCCTACGCCGAGAGGTTCGTTCAGACGCTCAAGCACGAGTGTCTCGAGCACTTCATCTTCTTCGGGCACAAACACCTGGACTACTTGGTCTCGACCTTCGTCGATTACTACCACACCCAGCGGCCGCACCAGGCGAAGGGCAACGAGCCCTTGCTACAGCTCGTCGAGCAGCAGCCGACCGCCCCACCGTCGAGCACCGACGACGTTCTCTGCGAGGAACGGCTCGGCGGCCTGATCAAGCACTACTACCGCCAAGCGGCTTGACACCCGTCGGACACACAACCGTCAATCCGGGTCATGTCCCGCGCGATCACTTCACGCGGGCTTTCCGGCCGGAGCCTCAACCCACCCACTCTTCACTTTTCAAAGAACTGATCGGTCACACTTTACGGCGGAGCTTTGTTTCCGAACAGCGCGCTCAGAATCAGGGTACAAAACGAAAACGCCACCGGGAGTAGCCGATGGCGTTTCGTGTTAACCGGACGGTTGCAAGGGTTCGCAACCCGATGTTTAGCTCCCCGAGCTGGACTCGAACCAGCGACCTAGCGATTAACAGTCGCGCGCTCTACCAACTGAGCTATCGGGGAATGTGAGCCGAGTAGCGTAGCAGGCTCATCGGCCGGATCAAGCCGGGCCTCCACCCACGGAGGAGCGGGTCGGAGGGGCCGACGGATCAGTCGCGTACGGCCCGCCACAGCGCATCCTGCACCGCGGCGAAGCGCTGGAAGCTGTCTTCCAGGTCCCGTCGCAGGTGAGCCACCTGATCGGGGTCCGGATTGTCCGAGCCGGCGGCTCGTTCGAGGGCCCGCGCCGCGGACTCGAGGTCTTGGGCGCCCCGAGCGTACTGCCGGGCCACGCTGTAAAGGGCGAGGTTGCGCTGCTCGGCCGCGTCCGGCTTGAACAGCAGCCGCCACGGCGCAGCGCGGATCTCGCCCACCGCGCCCGACGCGTCGTCGGCGGTGCGCGACACCGACGTCAGGATGCGGTCGACCTTCGGCCGGTTGTCGGCGAGGGTGCTCTTGAGCTGAGCGATGAAGTCTTTGCCGTCGCCCACCGCGGGGTCGACCTTGTCCAAAATGCCCGGGAGCTTGTCGAGCGACTCGCGCGTCTTGGCCATGAGTTCCTTGGCGTCGTCGAAGGTCCCGGGCAGGCGTTCTCTCACGGTGCTGGTCGTTTCCTTGACGTTGGCGATGGTGGTGCGGATGTCCACCTTGGTGTCGCCCAAGACGTCACGGAGTTCGGTCGCCGCCTCGGCGCCGCGGTCAGTGAGGTTCGTGACCGATTCGGAGACGGGGTCAACTTTCTCACGTGCGGCATCGGCTAGATCACGGATGCTCGTCGCGGCTTCGTCGGCTCGCGCCAGAACTTCCTTGGCCTGCGGGACGAGGGACTTGGCCTGGTCGATCAATGCCGACAGACCGAGTGTCACGCCGTCGAGGTTGTCATCGTCGCGAAGCGCGTCACCTTCTCCGAGATGGTCGATGTCGAGCCAGGCATCGCCGGTAAGGGACGAAGACGCAACGACCTGCGTGTCGCGTTTGAGCTGGAAGTCCGCGGGCAGCTCGATGTCGACCTCGACGCGGGCGCCTTGCTGTTCATCGGGAACCGCGCGCACCGCCGTCACCCGCCCCACCGGCACGCCCAGCACGCGGACCTGCGCGTCGGCCTTGAGGTCGGAGACGTTCTCGCCGGGTGAGAACTCGACGGTAGCGGATTGGGTGTCCCGGAACAGCGACCCGGTGCCGGCGATCGCGACCGTCATGCCCAGCGCGAGCGCGACCATGAGCAGGATGAACACCCCGGCTTTGAGTGCGGCTTTGTCGGGCATGGCGTTTGGTCCTAACGGAGGAGCTTCTTCCTCTTCTGTTCATGCGGCTCAGAGCGCGGGCGTCTCGCCGAGCAGGTCGGCGGTGTAAGCGTCCCGGTCGCGGCGGTCGGCGAGCGGGCCCTCGGCCAACCCGTTCACGAACTGGTAAACCAACGGGTCGTCGGAGTTCTTCATCTCGTCCGGCGGGCCGTCGGCGACGAACTTGCCCTGGTCCATCAACACGAGCCGGTGCGCAACGCGGAAGGCGGACACCATCTCGTGGGTGATGACGACCGTGGTGACACCGAGCGTCTCATTGAGCCCGATCATCAGCTGGTCTACCTCGGTGACCGACACCGGGTCTAGCCCGGCCGACGGCTCGTCGTAGAAGATCACCTTGGGGTCCATGGCGAGGGCGCGGGCGAGCCCGGCCCGTTTCTTCATCCCGCCGGAGATCTGCGACGGCAGCTTGTGGGCGTGCTCGCGGAGTCCGACGAGCTCGAGCTTGATCTTGACGATGGTCTCGATGGTGTCGTCGCCGAGGTCGGTGTGTTCGCGGAGCGGCAGCGCGACGTTCTCGCCGATCGTCATGGACTGGAACAGCGCGCCGGACTGGAACAACACGCCGATGGATTTACGGTACTCGTCGCGCTCGGCCTCGGGCATAGCGCAGAGGTTCTTGCCGTCGATCAGGATCTTGCCGGAGGTCGCGTGGGTCTCGGCGGCCATAAGGTTTAGCAGCGTCGACTTGCCGGCGCCCGACCCGCCGAGGATCACGAGCCGCTCGCCTCGCTTTACGTTGAGCGTCAGCGAGTCGAGCACCGTTTGGCTGCCGAAGCGGACGGTGACGTCCCGGCACTCGATGATGTTCTCGTCGGTCGGCGGCATCGAACAAGTCCCGGCTCAGAGTTCCAGCGTGTAGAACACGAAGGTAAACAGGAGGTCGACGCAAACGAGCGCGACGATGCTGATCACGACGGTGTTGGTCGTCGCCGCGCCGACGCCAGACGCGCCGCCGCGGACGTTCATGCCGAGGTAGCAAGGCAGCGCGCCGATGATCGCGCCAAACACCCCCGCCTTGAACAGCCCGGTCAACAGGTCGAATAGTTCGACCGCCTCGAAGGTCTGCGTGATGTAGACCGACGGCGACATGCCCAGGGCCAAGTAGCTGGTGAACGCCCCGCCGACGATGCCCATCGCGTCGGCGAAGGTGGCGAGGCAGACGGTCATCACGGTGGTCGCCAACACGCGGGGCACGACCAGGAACCGGATCGGGCTGATGGCGTGGCTGCGCAGCGCCTTGAGCTCCTCGGCGACGGCCATGGTGCCCAGCTCCGCGGCGATCGACGCCCCGGCGAACCCGGTGAGCACGATCGCCCCGATGAGCGGCCCGAGCTCACGGAACATCGCGATGCCGATGATCGTGGGCAACTGCGACGCGGCGCCGTAGTCCTCCAGGATCGGCCCGATCTGCAGCGCGAGGATCGCGCCGATACAGAAGGTGACCAGCCCGACAACGCCAATGGAGCGGACGCCGACGCGGTACATCTGGTACCAGAGGTTCTGCCAGGCAAGCTTCCGGCCGCGCGGCGCGGTGACAAGCCGGGGCGTGAGCGTGACGACGTTTTTGAGCAGCAGCCCGACGGCCCCGATGAATCCGACGGTGCGGAGCGAGGCCGCCCCCATCTTCTCCAGCGGGGTCAACAACGGGGGCGTGCCGGGCATACGCGGTGGAGATCGGCATAACCCCCGGCGGGCGTTGATTCGCGTGAGTTATCCGGGCTTGCTGGAGCGTGAGGGCCAGCGGACCACGGCCGCCGTCAAGCCAGCGCTTCGGCCTCATCCTCAACGATCACGAACACGGCGTCGAGCTTCATGATCCCGATCAGGCCCCGGACCTCGTTGGAAAGGTTGGTCAGCACGACCTTCCCGTCGTGCTTGGCGGCGGCCTTGCGGGCCTCGATCAGCACGCCGAGCGCCCCGGAATCGATGTACTTGATGTCGGTGAAGTTGAGCACCAGCCGGGCGGGCTTGTTCTCGTTGATCAGCTTGGTAAGCCCGACGCGCAGCTCCGGGGCGTTGACGATGGTCAGGTCCCCCGCGAGCCGGGCGACGACGGCGTCACCGTCGGCGCGGGCGTCGGCGATCATGGGCGTGCCGGCATCGAGACTCATGGCTGGGGTTCCTGCGGGGCGGCGGCGGTGGCCGACGGTTCGGACGAGACCCGTTTAGTGTCGTCGTTGACGCCGCGTTCGTCCAGCCACGCCCGCCAGCGGTCCACGGCGGCCCGTCGGTCGTGCCGGCTGTGGTGGTACCGGTATCCGAAGGTCTCGCCGGTCAGTTCTTCCAGGCTGCGGGCGGCGAACAGGCGGACGGCCGGGTCGTCGTTGTCGAGTTTTCGGATCAAGGCGGCGTAGTCGGCGTCGTCCCCCCGGCTGGCCTGGTCAATCAAGGCCGGCACCAACTCCGATGGCCGGTCAGAAGTCAGGTTCGGCTTCGTCTGCGGGGCGTTACAGCCCGTTGCAGCCACGACCAGCGGCACGGCCGCCAGACACCACCGCGGGTTCAGCCAGGTGGGGGTACCGGTCACGGGAAAACTGTAGCAAAGTCGGTCGCACGGTCGGACGCGGGCGCCGCCACGACTTCCGTGACGCAGCCTGCAGACGACGATTCCAACACGTCGAGCACGGCCCGGGCCTTCGTCACGGTCTCTTCGTACTCGGCCGCGGGGTCGGAGTCCGCCACAAGCCCTCCGCCGACGCCGAACTCGACCCGTCCTTGGTCAATCGTCGCCGTGCGGATCGCGAGGTTGAACGCCCCGGTGAGGCCACGCGCACCCGTTGCCGTCGTTCCGGACCGCAGCCAACCGATCGCGCCACAATAGGGGCCGCGCCGGGTTGGCTCGAGTTCTTCGATGATCTGCATGGCGCGAACTTTGGGTGCCCCCGTGATCGATCCGCCGGGGATCACAGCCCGCAGCAGGTCCGACAACCCGCGCGAGGCGTGAAGCCGACCGGCGACGGTCGCGACGCCGTGCTGCACGGTCGGGTGGTGCTCGATCACACGTGCCTGCTCCACGCGGACGCTGCCGTAGTCGCACACCCGGCCCAAGTCGTTGCGCAACAGGTCCACAATCATCGCCAGCTCCGCACGGTCTTTGGCGGAGTGTTCGAGCTCGCCCGGTGGTGTACCCGCGGGACGGGTGCCTTTGATCGGCCGTGTGGTGACCCGCCCGTCGGCCGAAAGCTCGAAGAACAACTCCGGAGAGACCGATGCGATGGCCGGGGTGTCGCCCGTGTCGTCGCCGTGCAACCTGGGCAACTCGAGCGACGCCCCGTACCAAGCCGGGGAACGCTCGGCCAGCGCGCGGTAGAACGACCGCGTCGAACCCCTGAAAGCCCCCCCGAGCCGACGCGTCAGGTTCACTTGGAACACGTCCCCGGCGGCGATGTACTCGAGCGCCCGGCGAACCTTTGCTTCGTAATCCCGGCGCAACAGGTCCGACCGGATCGGCCCGGCGCGAAAACCGGTGTCTTCCGGCTTGAAGTCCGGCAGCGCGGGCACGCTCGCCAAGTCGTCCGCCCACGCCCCGCACGCCCACCACCCCTGCGTCACGCGGTCGTGCACCAGCCACCCCGGGCAACGCGCTAGCACGGCGTCCGGCCAACGCCGGTCTCGGGTCGCCGAACTCCCGATGCGTTCGACCTGCCGACCGAGGTCGTAGCCGAGGTAACCCGCCCAGAGCGCGTCGTCGTGCTCGACGAGCCGTTGCAGGTCTCCGAAAGGATGGTTCTTCGTCAGCGATGCCAACGCGTCCGGCAACCCAACGCACACGGAACGCCCGTCGTCGCTGCGCCAGAACCCATGCGGCTCGGCCAGCAACGACCACCGGCTCCAACGCTTGTCCGTCCGACCCGAATGCAGCACCGTCAGCGGACGCTCGGCCGGCCAACGCGCGAATGCCTCGACCGGGTCGAGGTTCCACGGCAGCTGGTTTTTTCGGTCGCTGATCACGCCCAAAGCATACGCCGGGGCCACGTGGTCAAGGCGCGTCGCCGTCCAGCGTCGCCGCGGTCAGCGCGAAGAATACGTCCTCCAATGTCGCCCGGCCGAAGCTGATGCGGCTCACCGAATCGCCGAGCATCCCGTGAATACCCTGGGCTAGGTCGGCGGGACGGTCGTCGTAGACCACCACCCCCTCGCCAGCGACGCGCGGTTCTGCGCCGCCGGGCCATTGGTCACGCAACGAGGTGATGCGCTCCGCGACGGCGGCCGACTCTTCGCCGTCCACCTCGACCCGGACCACGCCGCCGGGCACCATCGCCCGCAACTCGCCCGGCGTGCCGAACGCCTTGAGCTCTCCGGCATGCAGCACCGCCACCCGGTCGCACCGCGACGCCAGCTCCATCCGGTGCGTCGCCAGCAGCACCGCCACGCCGCGCTCCGCCCGCAACGCCGTGACCTGGTCCCACACCGCCCGCAACGCCCCGGGGTCCAGCCCGGCGTCCGGCTCGTCCAGCAGCAGCACGCGTGGCGCGGTCATCGCCGCCTTGGCGATCTCGAGACGACGGCGCATCCCGCCGCTGAACTCCTCGACACGGTCGTTGGCCCGGTCGGTCAGGCCGGCGTCCCGCAACCCCGCTTCGACGCAGACGCGGACCAATGCTCGTGACGCCCCGTACAGCCTGGCATGGCAGCGCAGGTTCTCCGCGGCCGTGAGTTTGTCGTCCACCGCAGGGTGCTGGAAGACAACCGCAAGCGCCCGACGAACCGTCGGAGCGTCCGTCCACGGGCACGCCCCGGCGACCGCGACGGTGCCGGTTTGATTGCTTTCGGACTCCGGCCGCAGCCGCGTCGAGAGGATCGACATCAGCGTTGACTTGCCGCTGCCGTTGGGCCCGACCAACGCCACCACCTCGCCGGCCCGGACGTCGAGCGACACCCCCCGCAACGCCTCAACCCCGCCGCGGTATCGGTGCCGAACGTTCCGACAAACCACAAGAGTTTCGCCGGTGGTGGCCTGCGGTCGGCTTGGCATTGCTGACACGCCCTCGGCTGACTCGGCTTCGGCCGTCACCACGCCGCCACCACCACCGCACCCAGCAACGCCGGCAACACGATCAGCGACCCAAAGAACATCCGCATCGCGGCGCGTTCGGTGAGTTGCTGGGCAAAGCCGACGGCGGTGAACAGGAACCCACCCGTGATCAGCAGCGCCGCCGTGCCGTAACCCCAGCCGAACGTACCGTCCAAGACCGGCCATAAAGCCGCGGCCACAAGCAACGCCGCGCCGATCAATGACTCGGCCGCGGTCGACTTGCCGTCGGGCCGCAGCACGGGCCGCATCTTCATCCCGCCCGCCGCGTAGTCGGCCCGGTACTTCCAAGCGATCGCCAGGAAGTGCGGAACCTGCCAGAACAGCATCACCGCGAAGACGACCCACGCGATCGCGTCGACCCGGCCGAAGCTCTCGATGACCCACGCCCCGGAAGCTCCGCTGCCGGCACTACTTCCCCACTGCAACGTCAGGTCCGTACTCCGCGTTGCCGCCGCATAGCCGATCACCGGCGGCAGAGCGCCTGGGATCGCGCCGACCCACAACGCCCACGGGCTCCGCCGCTTCATCGGCGTGTAGACCAGCACGTACAGCAGGATCGTCACCCCCGCCAACGCCGACGCCACCGGCGTGCCGCACGCACACAACAGCCCCTGCCCCAGCAACGCCAGCGCAATGCCGAACCAGATCGCTTGCCCTGGCGAAACCCGTCCCGCCGCGACCGGCCGATCCTGCGTGCGCGGCATGAGCGCGTCGGTCCGGCGTTCCCATACCTGGTTGAACACGCTCGCCGCCATGCACGACGCCGCCGTCCCGGCCAACGAGCCGATCACGCCCAGCCACGTCCACGCCTCGCCGGCGTGCAGCACCGCCAACGCGAAACCCAACCCGGCCGTGACCACGACCATCCGCGTGATCCGCGGCTTGGTGAGCGCAACAAAGTCGCGGTACGTCTGCCGCCAGTCGGCCACGGCCGCTGACGGTGGAGACGTCGGCAGTGCGATCGCGTCGGGATGCGGGACGGGCGACTCGCTCACGCCGTCGCCCCCAGACCGCCCGTCGGCAACTCGCTCTGATCGTCACGCGTGCTCGGCCTTTGATTTGGCTTCTGCAGACGGTCCGCCGTCACCGCGTCTTCCATCGCCGTCGGCACCAGCTTCATCCGCACGGCCAGCCACGCCGACGCCGCCAGCAGCAGCGCCCCCACGGTCTGGTGCAGCGTCGCGAGGTTGGCGCCGACCCCGCTGAGCACCGTGAGCACGCCAAGGATGACCTGCGTGACCAGCAGCAACGCCACCAGCCCCGTCGGCCAGGCGACCAGCCCGCTGTTCCGCCAACGCCGCCACGCCCAGAGCAGGAACGCGGCGCCAAACGCGGTAATCAGGTACGCCCCGGCCCGGTGTGTGAAGTGCAGGTGCACCCGCCACGCCGTGACGGCCTCGCCGAGCATCGCCTTGTGCATCGTGGCCTGAGTCGATTCGGGCAGCGCCGCGACCGCCGCCTTGACCGCGTCGTCGCTCATCGGCGGCAGCATCTGCCCGTAGTGCAACGGCCAGTCAGGGATCGCCAGGGACGCCTGCCCGTGCCGCACCGCCGAGCCGAGACAGAGTTGCAAGAAGAGCAGGCCTAGCCACAGCAGTGCGAGTTTGGGGACTCGCCTTGAAGCCCGCGGCTGAGTCGCCGTCGCGGGGCCTTGCTGTTGGTCCCGCTCCACCCACACCCGCCCCAGCATGGCCGCCATCACAATGGTCAGGGCAAAGAAGACCTGCCCGGTCACACCGTGGATCCCCGCCAGCACCAGCGACACCTCGTCGACCCTCAGGATCCCCAGGATCGCCTGAGCGATCACGAAGACGGACAGCCCGACCGCGAGCCACACCGCCTTCTTCCGGCGCCATTGCGTCGCCAGCACGGCCACGAGCAGGGCCGCCGTGCTGAAGCCTACGACGTAGCCTTTGAGCCGGTGTGAGTGCTCAAGGCGAGTGCCCGGGTCGTCCCACCACAGTTCCAGCGGCGCGATCAACGACCAGACCCCGAACGTGTCCCAACCCCGTGGCACGGCCATGCCCGCGTCGTGGCTCGTCACCGCCCCGCCGATCACGATCAGCCCCGCCGTGGCCAGCACCAGCCAGATCGCCAACGCGTGCAGCCACCGCCGGTAGGGCACAGGGGATCGCTTCGGGCGCTGTGAGTCCAACTTCCGGGGGTCAACCGCGGTCTGCATCGGGCCGAAAGTATAGACCGCGAACCTCCAGCCGGTGCGAAATGGCTTGCGTCACCACCCGGTCGCCCTGTATGTTGCACCGCTTAGGAAGTTTTATGCCTCGTTTCATCATTGAGATCGCGATTATCAGCCCGTCTACCCGCCGGTAGGGCCGCGATCCGTTGCACACTCAACCGACTCGCCCAACCCTGCCGACGCAGGGTTTTTTGTTTGTCATCAGAACTGGTCGCCCCGGCCCCGCTTCGCCGAAGCCAAGGCTCCACCTCCGTCAGAGTGAACGCACCATGACGCCCGCCCGCCGCATCGAGACCTACGACACCACCCTCCGCGATGGCACGCAAGGTGCCGGCGTGTCCCTGTCGCTCGTCGACAAGCTCGCCATCACGCGGCTGCTCGACGAACTCGGCGTCGACTACGTGGAGGGTGGGTACCCGCTGTCCAACCCCAAGGACGTCGCCTACTTCGACCAAGCCAAAGCGCTGGACCTCAACCACGCCAGGCTCTGCGCTTTCGGGATGACCCGGCGCAAGGGCGTCGACGCCAAGGACGACGAGGGCATGAACGCCCTAGTCGCCGCCGGCACGCCGGTCATCACCATTGTCGGCAAGACGTGGGACCTGCACGTCGACGAGGTGCTCCGGGTGTCGCGCGAGGAGAACCTTGCGATGATCCGAGACTCGGTCTCCTTCTGCACCGCTGCCGAGCACGTCGAGCAGGTGTTCTACGACGCCGAGCACTTCTTCGACGGATACAAGGCCAACCCCGAGTACGCCGTACAGACGCTGCGGGCCGCGCTCGACGGCGGCGCGACCCGGCTCGTGCTCTGCGACACCAACGGCGGCTCCTTGCCCGGTTGGGTCTCGCAAGCGATGCGGGAGGTCCAGCGGCAGCTCCCGGGAGCCCAGCTCGCCATCCATCCCCACAACGACTCGGGCGTCGCCGTCGCCAACGCCCTCGCCGCGGTCGAGGCCGGCGCGGTCCAGGTGCAGGGCACCATCAATGGCATCGGCGAACGCTGCGGCAACGTCGACCTCACCACCGTCGCCGCCAACCTCAAGCTCAAGCTCGGGCTCGACTGCTTGCACCCCGACGCGCTGCCCCGCCTCGCCGACGTGGCGTCCGCCGTATACGAACGCGCGCAGCTCACGCCCGACCCCGGGCAGCCGTTCCTCGGCATCAACGCCTTCACGCACAAAGGCGGGATGCACGTCCACGCCGTCCAACGCATCGCCCACAGCTACGAACACGTCGAACCCGAAAGCGTCGGCAACCAGCGGCGCGTGCTGGTCTCCGAGCTCGCCGGCGCGTCGAATATCGCCTTCACGATCGGCGCCAAGTTCGGCCTCGACGCCGACAAGGCCAAGCAGCGCGAGCTGCTGTTGAAGGTGCAGGACCTCGAACACGCCGGCTACCAGTTCGAACACGCCCAAGCCTCACTCGAGCTGCTCGCGCACGAGCTCGTCGGCCGGGAGACCAACTTCTGGGAGCTCGACCACTACCGCTGCATCATCCTCCGCAAGAACGGCGACGACACCTCTACCGAAGCGATCGTCAAGGCCATCGTCCAAGGCAACGAGGAGCACCGCGTCGGCGGCGGCGACGGCCCGGTCAATGCGCTCGACACCGCCCTGCGCAAGTGCCTACGGGACCACTACCCGCAGATCAACGACGTACACCTGACCGACTACGCCGTGCGTGTCGTCAACCCCACCGCCGAGACCGCGGCGAAGGTCCGCGTCGTCATCGAGTTCTCGACCAAACCCAAGGACGGGTCCGAAGCCAAACGATTCAGCACCGTCGGCGTCAATGAAAACATCGTCGATGCCTCGTGGCAAGCACTGTCCGACGCCTTCCGCTACCACCTGACCGAGACCACCCAACCCCAAGCCGTGACCTGAGCGAAGCGAAGGGCCGGCTCCATCCACCACTCACGCCGCCCGCCACACCCGTGCTCCCGTCGTCGCGTAGGGGAACGTCTCCACCGCCGAGTGCAGCCAATCGAGCAGCTCGACCGGGGCCTCGTCGAGTGTGAGCCCGACCTCGACGCCGCGCGGCCCGACCGGGTCGATCCGGCGCACCACACCACGCACCTGCCGAACGGTGCCGTCGTACGCCACCGCCAGCGTCAGCGTCTCGCCTTCCGACACCGCCGGCCGACGCTTGCAGAACAGCATCATCCCCCCGGCCGAGACGTCCGTCACCTCGCCCAGCGGCGAACGGACCCCGACGCCCCGGACCCGTGGATGTGCTCGGCGTTCGATCGGCATTCGGCCCTCTCCATCAAACGGAAACGGCGGCCCAACACCGCTGCAGCCAACATCGGCCGACCCTACGGCCGACTTGGGTCGAAACACCACCTGGTTATCGGCCACCACCGCCACCGGGCTTCAGGCCCGGCGGGGTCTCCGCACCGGTTTTCAAGTGATTCGAGCCGCGCTGGTCTAGCATTTCGCCGGCACCCACGCCCCAATGCACTGGGGAGGATTCGAACCTCCAACCTGCGGTTCCGTAGACCGCTGCTCTATCCAATTGAGCTACCAGTGCAGGCGGTTCCCGCCGACGCTCAGGCATCGGCGAACCGGGAACCATAGCCGAGCTTAGGTGCCCGGGCAACCGCGTAAGCTGTGGCGATGTCGCCGCCCGCCGACCCCCCCGCCACGCCCGCGTCGAACCACGACGCAACCGACACGGCCCCGGGGCAGTCGGAAGGCGCGGCGCTCTTTGACCGCCTCGCCGCAGTAATCCGGCCCCGCCTCCGGCTGCTCACCGCGTACTCCGGCGGGGTCGATTCCACCGTTGTCGCCGCCGCGGCTCGCCGCGTGCTCGGCAAGACCAACGCCCCGGCCGTCATCGGAGACTCGGCGTCGCTGCCCCGCCGCGAGCTCGCCGAGGCCGTGAAGCTCGCCTCGGCGCTTGACCTCGGCCTGCACGTCGTCCAACCCCGCGAGCAGGACGACCCCGGTTACCTGCGCAACGCCGGCGACCGCTGCTACTTCTGCAAGACCCACCTGTACGACACACTGCAAAACACCGCCAAGCAACTCGGCGTCGACATCATCGCGAACGGTACGAATGTCGACGACCTCGGCGACCACCGACCGGGCCTCAAAGCCGCCGACGAAGCGGAGGTTGTCGCGCCACTGGTCGAAGCTGGATTGAACAAAGCCGAAGTCCGCACGATTGCGCACCACCTCGGGTTGCCTAATGCCGACAAACCCGCCGCCGCGTGCCTGTCGTCTCGCATCCCGTATGGCACACAAGTGACGCCCGAACGACTGAGTCAGGTCGAGAAAGCCGAGCAGGCGCTCCACGACCTGGGCTTCACCGGCTTCCGCGTCCGGCACCACGAACAGGTCGCCCGCGTCGAACTGCCTTGGGAACAGGTCGCTCGGTTGATGTCCGACGAGTTGTTGCGTGCGTCCGTCCTCGCCGGGGTCAAGGCCGCCGGGTTTCTCTACGTCACGCTCGACCTGGAGGGGTTCCGTTCGGGCAGTGGAAACGTCGCGTTGACGCTGAACAACGGTTCTTTGCCGGCGTCCGAAGGTCGCCATTGAACCACCGTCGCCCCGGTTCTACCATCGCAGCAGTTACCGATCTCTTTCTCGCGTCGTCTCGCCAACGCGATCCCCGGATACTGGAATCCCGCCATGAAGAGCAAGTGCGACCGCTGCTCCCGGCCCGCGACGCACCACTCGGTCGAGGTGGTCAACGGCGAGAAGATCGAGAAGCACCTCTGCGACGTCCACGCCGAGGAAGAGGGTCTCTCGCTCAAGGCGGTACACACGCCGATCAACGAGCTGTTGACCAACTTCGTGAAGCTCCACGCCGGCGTCACCGAAGAGGAATCCGGGACTACCGCGAGCGACCTGGTCTGCGAGCACTGTGGCCTGAGCTTCGGCGACTTCCGCGAGTCTTCGCTGCTGGGCTGCCCGCAGTGCTACGCCGCGTTCGAGACGCCGCTGGGCCCGCTGCTCGAGCGGGCCCACGAGGGCGGGACGCACCATATCGGTAAGGTGCCCCGCCGGGCAGGTGTCGCCGAGCAACGCCAGGCGCAGCTCTCGCGCCTGCGTCGTCGGCTGGACGACGCGGTCGAGGCCGAAGACTACGAGCTCGCCGCGCAGCTGCGTGACGAGCTGGACACACTGGAGGACCCGTCGTGACGCCCGGCCGCATGGTCGAACACGCCGGCGAGTGGCTGCGCGGCTCGGGGCCGCAGAGCGACATCGTCATCTCCTCGCGCATCCGCCTCGCGCGCAACGTCGCCGGGTTTCCGTTTGTCAGCCAATCCAACCGGCGACAGCACCACGAGGTCCTCGACCTCTGCCGGCAGCGCATCACCAACAAACGCCTCGCCGAGAACGTCCTCTGGGTTGCCGTCGACGACGCGCTGCCCATCGACCGGCAGCTCCTCGTCGAACGCCACCTGATCTCCCGGCCCTTCGCCGCCGCCAAGAACGCAACGCCTCGCGGCGTGGCCGTCGGCGGGGACGAGACCTTCGCCATCATGGTCAACGAGGAGGACCACCTCCGCATCCAGGTGCTCCGCTCCGGCATGCAGCTCTCCGAGGGCTTCGACCAGATCAACCGCATCGACAACGTCCTCGAGGAAGACCTCGACTTCGCCTACTCCCGCCGGTTCGGCTACCTGTCCGCCTGCCCGACCAACTGCGGCACGGGCATCCGCGTGTCGGTCATGGTCCACCTGCCCGCGCTCAAGCTCACCGGTGAGATCGAGAAGGTCAAACGCGCCGCCGGGCAGATGCACTTGGCCATTCGCGGCATGTTCGGCGAGGGCAGCGAAGCCCAGGGCGACCTCTTTCAGGTCTCGAACCAGACGACGCTCGGCAAGACCGAGTCCGAGATCCTCGCCGACTTCGAACGCACCGTCGTGCCGCAGATCGTCGCCTACGAGCAACAGGCCCGGCAGCTGCTCATGAAGCAACGCCCGCACCAGCTCGATGACCGTATCCACCGCGCCTGGGGCACCCTCACCCACGCCCGCGTTCTCGGCACCGACGAAGTCCTCCAGTTGCTCAGCCACGTCCGCCTCGGCGTGAACCTCGGCCGACTCGACACCGTCGACATCCGCACCGTCAACGAGCTCTTCCTGCTTACCCAGCCCGCCCACCTGCAGAAGATCACGGACGAAGCCATGAACCCCGCCGCCCGCCGCGTGGCGCGGGCCAAGATGATCCGGCAAAGGCTTGGGGCAAGGTGATGAACGGGACTACTTGGGGCCATTTGCTTGCCGTGTTTTTCGGGTTGGCTTGTACCGCCTATGGCGCGTTCAAGTGGGGACAACACCGACGGCGATGTCGATCATGGAAACACTTTGTCGGCGTCATCCGTCGATACATCCGCGACCCCGAAGAACCTTCAGATTGGGTACCGGTCGTGAGCTACGTCGATGCAGATCAGATCAAACGAACCGCGTTTCTTGAGTCGGTCGATGCCTCCCGGCCATGGCCACGTGGGACTCCAATCGAGTTGTTGATTAGTCCCGAAGAACCGAACCATGGCTACCAACATTTGTCATCTTGGCAATCCTGGCTAGGTCCTTTGGCGGCTGCGGGTTGTGGCTTGCTATTTCTCGCTATTGGCGGCTATTACTTCGTCACCGATAAGGTTATTGGCTCCTAATCGTTCGAGTTGAGGAGTACTGCCGGGTGCCACACCTCACGCGCAGCGTGATGTGTGCGGATGACCACGGCTTCGACCACACGTATCGCCCCTACGGGCGAGGGGTGGCACCTAACGCTTCCAGCAAACTCAACGCCGTGAGTTGCGGCTTCGCCAACGGAAGGTCGTCGACGCGCTGCGGTTGTCGCCACTGGCCGGATTTGGGTTTGAGCCGGCCGCTGCCGGGGGGCGCTTCGCACCGAAAGACTTCGAACGTGATCGTGCGGTGGGTGGTCTGGTGGGTAAACGTGTCGACGAAAACGGGTTCGGTGACGGTTAGCCCGAAGCGTTCCGTCATGTGCAGTTGGAGCTCCCCATACGAATACGGGGCTTCGGCGGTGTCACGTGACTCATCGGGTTGTTCAACGGTGCGCTCCCACGTCGGCAGTTGCCACATGTTCGCCCATAGCCCGTTCGCGCCGCGTTGCTCGAACAGCATCTTGCCGTCCCGTTCGATGGCGAGCACGACATGCGTCACGGCAATCGGCGGCTTCTTCGGCTTCTTCACGGGAAGCGATTCCTGCTTGGCTTCGGCGTTGGCGACGCACCCGTCGCGCAGCGGGCACACCAGACACGTCGGCGACTTCGGCGTGCACACCAACGCCCCGAGCTCCATCAACCCCTGATTGAAATCCCCGGCCGAGCCGCGCGGCGCAGACTTCACGAGTTCCTCGGCGCGAACCCACAGCCGCTTCTGCGTCGGCATGTCGTTGACGGGTGTTCCGATGCCGTCGAACCTTGCCAATACCCGCGCGACGTTCCCGTCGATAATCGGGGCCGGGACGTTGTAGGCCACCGACGCGACCGCCCCGGCCGTGTACCGCCCCACCCCCGGGAGTTTCAGGAGATCTTCGACGTTGCGCGGAACTTCGCCGGCGAAGTCGTCGACGATCATTCGTGCCGCCTTCCGCAGGTTCCGCGCGCGGGAGTAGTAGCCCAGCCCTTGCCAGAGCTTGAGCACGTCCTGCTCGTCGGCGTCGGCGAGCGTCTCGACCGTCGGGAAACGTTTCACAAACCGCGCGAAGTACGGCAGCACCGTCGTGATCTGCGTCTGCTGGGCCATCGCCTCGCTGACCAGGACGTGGTACGGGTTGGCGACGACGCCCGGGTCGGTCTTGCTCGGCTTCCGCGGGCGCCAGGGCAGGTCACGGCGGTGCCGGCGGTACCAGCGCAGCAGGGTTGCCACGGGGAAAACAGGCAGATAGACGGATTTGTCGGACACGAGCGACGATGGTAGCGGTGTCGCGTCGCAGCGCAGCCAGACCGAGGAAGACGTCGCCACGAGGCGATACACTATTGCTTGTTCTTGTCACTCTCTGGAGGCGCCACGGATGGCCATCACCACCACCACCGACGACGACTTCACCGCCGTCCGCCACTCGCTAGGCCCAACGCGCGACTCGGTCACGCACAAGTTCCAGATCATGGGCCACGAGGGCTACCTCACGGTCGGGCTGTTCGACAACGGCCAACCGGGCGAGATCTTTGTCAAGATGGCGAAGGAGGGTTCGACGCTGTCGGGCCTGATGCAGGCCTTCTGCCGGGCGTTCTCGCTGGCACTGCAGTTCGGGCTGCCGCTGGACGAGGCGGTCGCACGGTTCAAGGACATGCGGTTCGAGCCGATGGGCCCGACGGGCAACCCGGACGTGCCCGAGGCGAAGTCGATCATCGACTACGTGGCCCGGTACCTCGAGGTCGAGTTTGTCCACAAGGCCCGCTGACCGCGGCGTCGGCGTCGGCTCCGCAGCCGCTACACTCCCTCCGTTCCGGACACGCCCCCGCCGGGAACCGTGCGAATGTGTGGCATCGTCGGCATCGTCGGGACCTCGAACGTCAACCAACGGCTCTACGACGCGCTCACGGTAATCCAGCACCGCGGGCAGGACGCGGCCGGCATCGCCACCGACGACCACGGCCGGTTCCAACTCCGAAAAGACAACGGGCTCGTCCGTGACGTGTTCCAGCAACGCCATATGGAACGGCTCCAAGGCCGGATGGGCATCGCGCACTGCCGGTACCCGACCGCGGGCTGTGAGAGCTCGGCCGAGGCACAACCGTTCTACGTCAACTCGCCTTACGGAATCGCGCTCGGGCACAACGGGAACCTGACCAACGCGTCGGAACTGGTCGACGACCTGTTCCGTACCGACCGCCGACACATCAACACGACGTCGGACAGCGAGGTGTTGCTGAACGTGTTCGCTCACGCGCTGGGGGAACACGCCGGGGACGCGCCAACGCCCGACGACATCTTCGCGGCGGCGGCGGACGTGTACCGGCGGTGTCGGGGGGCGTACGCGGTGGTGGCGATGGTGATCGGGCATGGGGCCATCGGGATGCGAGACGCGCACGGGATCCGGCCGCTGTGCCTAGGCCGGCGCGAAGACCTGCACGGCACGGAGTGGATGCTCGCGTCGGAGTCGGTCGCGCTCGACGCGCTCGGCTTCGAGTTCGTTCGAGACCTGGCGGCGGGGGAGGCGGTCTACGCCGACACGTCCGGCGAGTTGCACACGCGCGTGTGCGCCCCCGAGCCACGGCTGACGCCCTGCATCTTCGAGCACGTCTACCTCGCTCGGCCGGACTCGATGATCGACGGGATCAGCGTCTACAAGGCTCGGCTACGCATGGGCGAGAAGCTGGCCGAGAAGGTGATGCGGGAGTTGCCGGACCACGGCATCGACGTGGTCATGCCGATCCCAGACTCGGGGCGGACGGCGGCGCTGGCGATGGCGGCGCGGCTGGGCGTGAAGTACCGCGAGGGGTTCATCAAGAACCGCTACATCGGCCGTACGTTCATCATGCCCGGCCAAGCCGAGCGGCGCAAGAGCGTGCGGAAGAAGCTCAACCCGATCGACCTGGAGTTCCGTGGCAAGACCGTGTGCCTGGTCGACGACTCGATCGTCCGCGGGACGACGTGCGGACAGATCATCGCGATGGCGCGCCGGTGCGGCGCGAAGCGGGTGTTCTACTGCTCCGCCGCCGCGCCGGTGCAGCACCCCAATGTCTACGGCATCGACATGCCCTCGGCGCCCGAGCTGATCGCCCACGGCAAGACCGTCGAGCAGGTCGCCGCGGAGATCGGAGCGGATTGGTTGGTGTACCAGGACCTCGACGACCTGATCGACTGCGCCCGCGAAGGCAATCCGAGCATCGAACAGTTCGAGTGTTCCGTGTTCGACGGTCGATACGTCACCGGCGACGTCGATGATCGCTACCTCGACGGGCTGCACGTCCAACGCAGCGACGACGCGAAACAACGCCGGGCCGCCACGACACGCGAATCGGACGGCGTGTTGCTAGAGTCTTCGACCGAAGATTAGTTGGGCAGCAACCCGAGCAACGCCACCACGGCGTTCTCATCGACCACGGCCAAGTCCGGTTCGTCGGCGCGCTTGACCAGCCAACGCGGGCCGTCGCGGAACAGCGCCGCTTTCGCCTCGTGGGTCACGCCCCACGCGACGGTGACCACCGCCACGGGGTTTCGCTGCGTACGGAAGCCGGCGATCCACTCTTGCGCGTGTAGGCCGAGCACCTGCTGCGCGAATCCGTCGGGGTCGACGCCCTGCGCCGCGGCGCGGGTCTCCGCCGGACGCGCTACGTCCTCCCAAACCAGCCCGGCCCCACGGTCGACCACCGACAACGCCACGCCGTCCGCGCGTTCCAGTTTCGCGGCCCGCACGGCCGACAGCGACGTATCGAACACCCGGTGGTCGCGTAACTCGTCCGACGGCCAGTTCACCAGGTCCGCGAGCGTGTCGGGCAGCACGAGCACCGGGCTCGGCGTGCCGTTGCGCGACACCCGCGCAAAGACACCGCCGCCGTCGACCGAAGCAGACCGCCCCAACGCGAGTTCGTACGTTTCGTTGTCCGAGACGTGCAGCGTCATCATCGCCCGCAGCCTGCCCAAGCCAAAACGCCCGGGTTCCGCGTCGCTCAGGACTTCCAACACGGGCACCTCAGCCGATGCCGCACGCAGCGCCGATACAAACGCCGGGGCGATGCGTTGTCGCCTTGTGGCTTCCAACGACCATTGGCCGTCAACTCGGTGCAGCGTGACCGGGTTCCCCGTGCCGCGTGACAACTCGATGGTGGTGACGCGCGCGGGTTCCGGCAGCGGCAACACCGGTCGGTAGCTGGCCGACGGTTCTTGGCCGTAGACCAACGCGTGCACGGCGGCAGGCACGAGGAACACGTCGCCCGTTTCGTCCCGCAGGTAGCCGTCGCCGGTAACGGTCTGGTCACCGAGTTCGAAGCGATGCGCCCCGCCATCGGTGATAAGCTCGACCGTCGCGGTCGGCGGATCGAGCGAAAGCGCGGAAGCGCTCGGCGCGCCATTGGCGCCCGCTTCGATCTGTTCCAACACCCGCAGGTCCCGCGCCGCCCACGCCCACCGTTGCCCGTACTCCCGCTCGAGCGGGAACCACACCGGCGCCGTTTGTCGCCACTCCGAGTCCTCGCGCCGCAACTCGTAACTCCGATCGCCCAACGTGACCTTGACCGCGACGAGTTCCCCCGCCACCAAGGCAGGCCCCGTCGGGTTCGCCTCCGGTCCACCGCCCCGGCCGAGCGACAACGCGTACAACCCACCGAACACCGCCAGACATAAAAGCAGCAGGATGGTCGTGCGGAAGTTCATGCGTCTACTCCGTGCGTGTCGCGGCGCAATACGGACCAACGCCCGCGGTCATGTTAGTTGGCCCGAGTCTCAGCCCCGCCGCCGAACCAACCACACGACTACGCCGCAGAGCATCACCGCCCCGGGGACTCCGGCAAGCAGGCCCCACCGCACAGCCGTTCGTGTCGCGTCCGTGAGCGGGCCGATCCGCCGCAGGCCTTGCGTGCGCGGCGTCAGGTCGATCGCCGACTCCAGCCCCGCGAGCCAGTACGCCAGGTTCGCGAACAGCTCCGTGTTGCCACCCGCTCGCCGGTTCAGGATCACCGTATCCGTTGCCCAGACGTTGTCCGCCACGACCGCGAGTCGGCCAACGGATGCCGTCGATCCGCCGGGTGACGTCTCCGTTCCGATCAGCGCCGCAACGGCTTGCCGATCGACCGACTCGCCTGCGCCCGCGCTGCTTTGCCGAAGGTCGCCCGTCGCCAACGGGTCCTGCTCGACCCACATGCCGTCGGCGTCAAGCTCGGCCAACGCCATGAACCTCGAGTCGTTCTCGCCCTGAAACACCTTGCGGACAGGGTGGGCCAGTTCAAACCACACCGTCCGCCCGTTCAGCGGCTGCGTCACCACGTGATCCGGCCAGCGCTGCACACGGAACGTCGTCTCGGCCAGGGCGTTGCCGCGCTCGTCCGCGGAGGGTCGCAGCACCACCGCGCCGGGGTCCACCGCAATGCCCGTTGCCTCGGCCCAAGCCAGCAACGGGTCCCGCGCCGCGTAAGCCGCGTCGCGTCGCAGGCCCGGGATGAGCATCACCCCGTCGCCGCGCGCGTGCCGCTGGGCCAAAACCCGCGCGACCTCGGCCCGCGCCGACGCGTCGGTACTCCGCGA
>JANQPR010000180.1 GCA_028285385.1 Phycisphaera sp. | reverse complement strand
GGTCAGCTACTGGTACGACGCCGGCAAGCTGAACGCGTATGACGCCGACCGCGGCGTCTACACCGCCGTCGACGTGCCCGACACGATCGAGCCGATGCTCGACCACCTGGCGTTCGAACTCGGCATGGTGGTGCCGATGGCGGACCTGCTCGTCGACGACCCGTACGCCTCGGCGATGCTGCGTCACCCGCTCGGCTGGTACCTGGGCGAGCACGAAGTCCGGGGCGTTCCGTGCCACCACTTGGCGTTCCGACAGGAAGGCGTCGATTGGCAGATCTGGATCGACGCGGGGGAGCAGCCCGTCCCCCGGAAGCTGGCGATCACGTTCACGAGCGCCGCGGCGCAGCCGCAGTGGACGGCCGAGTTCAGCAGTTGGCAGATCGACCCCGAGGTCGACGGCGGCGTCTTCCGGTTCGTACCGCCAAGCGGCGCGACCGAGGTCGAACCCGCGGCGTTCGCCGGCCGCGACACGGCCGCCGCCTCCACCCCCGGCGCGACGGAGTAAGCCGATGCGTCCGTCCCACCGACCGCCGCACGCGCGGCGCTCCCGATGGCCGTTGACTTTCGCATCGGTTCTGTTCGCCGTCGCCGCCGCGGTTGTCGCGCAGATGCCGGTGGACACACGGGTTTCCGGCCCGCCGCCGGCTCCGACGGTGCGGTACGGACAAACGGCCCTGCTGCCTTCGGAGAGCCGGAATGTCATGGCCAGTTCAGGGCTGCTGCCGTCCGAACGCCGGGACGTCTACCGCGGCTCGGGCGCGACCCTGCCGTCACAAGGCATCCCCACGGGAACCGTGCGGTACGGCTCGTACAACCAGGCGGTCAGCCGGACGGTCAACAACACGGCTTCATCGAGCGTGCGGTACGGGTACACCGCCCCCGCCCCGCCGAGCCCCCGGCCCGTGCCCACCGTCCGCGTCGCGAGCAGCCCCGCGCCCAACAACTACTACAACAACCGGATCAGCACCTACCGCCCGGCGCAACGCATCGGCGGGCCCGTTTCGCGGACCGGCACGATCCGATACGGCGGGTGACGCTGTCCTCCGCCAGGGACTACACAGACAGCCTCGATCTCACACCCGCGAGCGCTCGCTGCTCGCGTGCGCGGTGTGCTCGGTCGGCTTGCGGAAGCTGTCGAGGTCGACGCTCTTGAAGTACTCGATCGTCTTCTTCAGGCCTTCCTCCAGCGGCACCTTCGGCTCCCAGCCGAGTTCCTTCTTGGCAACGCTGATGTCCGGCTTGCGCTGCAGCGGGTCGTCCTTGGGCAACGGCAGCGCCGTGAGCTTGGACTGACTGCCGGTGAGTTCGATGACCTTTTCGGCGAGCTGTTTGATGGTGAACTCGCCGGGGTTGCCGATGTTGACCGGGCCGACGAACGCGTCCTGCGGGTTGCCGGATGCGGGCTCGGAGTCCATGTGGCCCATGATGACGTCGACGAGGTCGTCGCAGTAGCAGAAGCTGCGGGTCTGGCTGCCGTCGCCGTAGAGCGTGAGGTCTTCGCCCTTGAGCGCCTGCACGATGAAGTTAGTGACGACGCGCCCGTCGTAGGGGTGCATGCGCGGGCCGTAGGTGTTGAAGATGCGGACGACGCGGATGTCGACGTTGTGCTCCCGCCAGTAGTCGAAGAAGAGCGTCTCGGCGGCGCGTTTGCCCTCGTCGTAGCAGGCGCGGACGCCAATGGGGTTGACGTTGCCGCGGTAGTCCTCGGTCTGGGGGTGGTGTTCGGGCGTCGGGTCGCCGTAGACCTCGGACGTCGAAGCCTGGAGGATACGGGCGCCGGTGCGCTTGGCCATGCCGAGCATGTTGATCGCGCCCATCACGGAGACCTTCATGGTCTTGATGGGGTTGTACTGGTAGTGCACGGGCGACGCCGGGCAGGCCATGTTGTAGATGCGGTCGACCTCGAGCGTGATGGGCTCGGTGATGTCGTGCCGGATGAACTCGAAGTTCGGCTGATCGAGCAGGTGCGCGATGTTGGACTTCTGGCTGGTGAAGAGGTTGTCGAGGCAGATGACGTCGTGCCCGGCCGTGACGAGCCGTTCACAGATGTGGCTGCCGAGGAACCCGGCACCGCCGGTAACGAGGACGCGATGGAGGGACTGGGTCATGGGTTCGATCGGGAGCAGGGTTCAAACGTCCAAGCCCTAGCGTGGATATCGGAACCTAGGCCCTAGGCCCCAGACGCTAGCAACTCTCCGCCGGTCACATCGGACGAAACGTCGCCCCGCGTTTGACGTCGAAGCTCACCATGCCGTGCAGCACGAAGTCGGCGAGCTGTTGGCGTCGATCCGTCAGGACGCACGCCAGCGTCGGCCCTCCTGCCTTCACGAACACCGCGCGTTCCTTCAGGCTGCCGCCGACCACCGTGCCCTGCACCCGCCGCGGCCGGCCGAACACCGGCTCGACGTACCGCCCGCCGGCCGTGATCCGGTCGACCCGCAGGGCCTCGGCGTGGATCGTGCCCGTGATCTTGTCGCCGACCTCGGCTTCGAGCAGCCCGTCGAGCGCGAGTTCGATCCGATAATCCGTGCCGGGCAAACCGAGCGTAATCATGTCGCCGTCGCGTTCCAGCAACGTGCCGGACGTCGGCGGACAGGTCGTGGCGATCTCGGCAGCGCGGTCGGGCGAGGGTTCGCCGGCCGCGGCATTGGCAGGTTCGGTAGACGAGGGCATCTGGAGAGGTTCCGCGAGGAAGGAATCCGTTCTCGCCGACTTTTGGGCGATGGCAAGGCGGTCCGAGAATGCCCGGGCCACGCCCCACCCGTGCCGCAGCCGCCGCCTCACTCCCAAATCGGCTGGCACGACGAGAACGCCGACATACCATAGTGACTTGCCCCGCACGGACGCCCGGCACCGCACGCCCCCGACCCGTCGCCCGCGTTGGATCGCCCTGCCCCGCCCGTGCTCGACGCCGACCCCAACCCGTCGCCCGTTACCGCTGCGCCGCCCGCCGACGACGCGGCGGAGCGCGTGATCAACCGGTCGTTCTGCACGACCAAGCTGCGGGCCGACTACGCCCACGTCGGCCTGTACGACGTGCACGACCGCCGGCTCTGGATCGCCAAGAACAAATGGGGCACACCAGCTTCACGCGTCTCCCACGCGAAGCTGCTCAAGGGCGGCGGCCAGGACACTTCCACCGCCGACAAAGACCGCTTCGTCTGCTACTGGTTCCACACGCCCAACACCGGCAGCGGCCCGCTGCAGGGCTACCCCATCGAGTGGACCGAAGGGCACGTCATCGTCCGGCTCGACCCGAACTGGTCGTACCAGACCCGCAGCTTCATCCCCCCCGCCGACACCCGCCGCGTCGAGAAGAACATCGAGCAGCAGTTTCAATGGGGCGAGCACGTGTTCCGCACGTACTGCCAACACAAGCTGAGGTTCCCGCTCAGCCTGCACATGCTCGGCCCGCGCGCCGCTGACTCGATGTTCTACCTGCAGCGGTTCGAGCCCTGACCATCTGGCGATTTGGCGGCCTCGTGGTTTGGCGATTGGACAACATCGGGACTTGACCGTGAACGCCGTGACCGAACCAAATCGCCAGATCGCCAAATCACCCGCCCGCCGGATCGAAGCCGTCTACCCGCTGCGCCTGAAGCGGGGCCGACCGACGCCGTTTCCGACGATCTACTGGCTGCGTGACCCGGCACTCGACCGCGCCGTGGCCGACTTGGAACGCCGCGGGTTGATCGCGGACATCGAGAAACGACTGCTCGATGACGAGGCGTTGCGGACAGAACTGCACGCGGATCACGCCCGATACCGCGATCAACGGTGGGCGGTGCTGAGCGACGCGGACCGTGCTGTCGTCGAGGCGTCGGAATCACTGCAACGCAGCTTCCGCGGGGGCGTCGGCGGCGTGGCCGACTTCGACCACGTGAAGTGCTTGCACGCACACGTCGCCCACGCGATCGCGGACAAAAACACGATCGGCAAACTCGTGCTGTCGATGTTTGACGTTTAGCCGCCTTGTGTCACAACTCAGTTAAGGCCCGGTTCAGTCCAACGCGAGCAGGTCGGCCTGAGTGATCGGCTCGTTGAAGCGCTCGATCGGGCGTGCCTGCGCGAGTGTGAAGCCGCCGACGGCGGTGCGGCGCAGCGAGGTGAGGAACCCGCCGGTACCGAGCGCTTCGCCCAGGTCGCGGGCGACGCTGCGGATGTACACGCCCTTGCCGGTGGTGAGGCGCAGCGTCGCGTGCGGCCAGGCGTAGTCGAGCAACTCGACGGCGTCGATGCGGACCGTGCGTGCCTCGAGTTGCACGTCCTCCCCTTGTCGCGCGAGCTTGTACGCGCGCTGACCGTCGACGTGGACCGCGGAGTACGCGGGGGGCACCTGCTCGATCTCGCCGATGAACCCGGCGCACGCCGCCTCGACCTGCTGCCGCGTTGGCGGCGACTCAACGTGCACGACTTCCGGGGGGGCCTCGGCGTCGTCGGTCGCGGTGAAGGCCGAGAGGTCGACACCCGCCTCGTACACCTTCGTCCGCCCCATCACTTCGGCCATCCGTTTGGTGGCTCTCCCGACCCCGCAGACGACGACCCCCGTCGCGAGCGGGTCAAGGGTCCCGGCGTGTCCGCACTTGATCCGCTTCACCCCCGCTCCGCGCGCGGCCGCCCGCCGGACCCGACGGACCACGTCCATCGAGCTGAGCCCCTGCGGTTTGTCGACGACGATCAGGCCGTCCATCTCGGGGTTGCTCCGGGGTTCCTCAAGCCCGATTCCGAAAAACACGATATCGGGGTACAATACTCCGCCATGCCCATGCTCTACTCCACTACGTGTGCCTACGCCATCCGCGCGATGTGCCGGTTGGCGGCCCTCGGCAACGGCCGGTACGTCCAAGTCGGCGACATCTGCGAGAACACCGACCTGCCCGCGCCGTTCGTCGCCAAGGTGCTCCGCGAGCTCGTCGGCGCCGGGCTGCTGACCAGCTCCAAGGGCCGCGGCGGCGGGTACGCCTTGGCGAAGAAGTCCGAGCGCATCTGCCTGCTCGACATCGTCGAGGCGATCGACGGCAAGGACCACTGCAAGCGGTGCGTCGTCGGCTTGGCCGCCTGCAACGACAAGCAGCCCTGCCCGCAGCACGAGGACTTCAAGCCTGTCCGCGCCCAGATCGCCGACTACCTCAAAGACACGACCCTCGCCGACATGGCGACCGCGCTGCAGGAGAAACTGCAACTCCTCGGCAAACCCATCGGCGAACCCGATGGCGGACGCCCGGTGGTCAAGCGGCGGTAACGTCGCCCCACGGAAGGACAGACCGCACAAAAACCCGAGGCCGTTCGGCCTCGGGTTTTTTCATTGATCGGGGAGCGAGTGATTCGCTCGGGCTCACGCCCGCCGGCGACACAGCGCGAGTGCGCCGAGGCCAAGCAGCGCCGCGGTCGCGGGCTCGGGCAACAGGCGGACCGACGGGTCGTGGATGTTGCCGTGCAGTTCGATGATGGTGGGTGCAACCGACAGGCCGCCGATGCCGATGGACCGGTCGAGCGAGTCGCCGAAGTCGGTCTTGTTCGCGGTGCCGACGATTGCGACGCCCGGCTGGGGAGTGGTCAGGTTGTTGACGAAGAGGCTGGTATCGCCGTCGAGGCTGCCGTCGCCGTTGACGGTGTTGCCCAAGGTGCTAAAGGTGGCCTCGAAGTAGTACCACTGGTTAGCTTCGATCTGAGTGGTAAGGCCGCCGGGCGCGTCGTTGAACCCGAAGCGCAGGTCAGCGGTGCCGTTGACCAGGTCGAGGTTCTCGATCTGCACAAACTCGGTGCCGGCGTAGTCGATGATCTTCTGGATCAGGATGCTGCTGCCCTGATCGTTGGTGCCGTCCCAGAGGAACTCGGCCGACATGACAAAACCCCCAGCCGCGGCAACGACGCTGTTCTCCAGCAGGTCGATCGCCTGCGTCGTCATGCCGCCGTCGGTCGTGTTGATCGACTGGTTCGCCGAGCCAGGCGGGGCCGCGGCGTCGAGTACGGCGTTGTTCGGGTTGGCGTCGTTCCCGACCGGGCCCAAGTCGGTGACCGTCGGCGCCAAGCCGTCCCACGACGCCGGGAAGCTGTACTCGAACACATCAGCCTGCGCCGACACGCCCAACGACACGACGCCCAGCGCCAACCACCGACAACTCGTCTTCGCGTTCATGTTCCTCTCTCCAGTGCGACAGGCTCCCCACCGGAGCTTCTAGGATACTGTCGACGGGTCCAGCGCCAACCCCGAATCCGCCACTCCCGACGGGAAACCCTCGGTTCGCCCCCGGGGCGTTTTAATCTGGGCAAACCGTCCCCGCGGCGCTCAGCAGCCGGGCAGCTTCACGGGCGCGACCTTCAGCACGCCCGGCTTGGTGACCAGGTCGTCGAGCAGCGCCTGGGGGGCGTCGGCGTCGAGCTTGAGCAGCATCAGGGCGGTGAAGCCTTGGCCGTCGGGGTTCGGTCGGCGGGCGATCGTCATGTCGGCGATGTTGACGCCCGCCCCGCCGAACGCCGTGCCGACCAGCCCGATGATGCCGGGCTTGTCCTCGTTGCGGATCACGACCATCGGCCCGGCGGGGACCATGTCCATCGGGTAGCCGTTGATCTCCACGACGCGCGGCAGCCCGTCGTCGTACACCCGGCCGACGATCCGGCGGACCTGGTCGGCCTTGGGCGTCGTGGCGTCCGTCGCGCCGGCGGGGCCCGTGATGACCACGGTCAACTCGCCGGTGGGGCCCGCACCGACGCCCCCCTCAACCTCGGCGGTGGTCGTGCTGACTTTGATCCCACGCTGGGCGGCGACGTCGGCGACGTTGATGACGTTCAGCGGCGTGTCGAAGTGCCGACGCAGCAGCCCGATGAGCACGGTGCGCTCGATCGTGCCCGCCGCGTGGGCCAAGTCGCCGCCGGTGAGGGTGATCGCGACGTTGGCGATGCCGCGGGTGACCATCGGGGAGATCAGCGTCGCCATGCGATCGGCCAGCGCGACGTAGTTCTGCTGCTTCTCGGTGAGGTCGACGCGTACGCCGCCGGCGTTCACCGCGCCGCTGATCCCCTCGCCCCGCAGGTAAGCGAGGCACGCCTTGGCCGCGTCGACGGAGACGGCGGTCTGCGCTTCCTCGGTCGAGGCGCCCAGGTGCGGGACGCAGAGGATCTTCTCGTGCGTCCGCAGCGGGGATTCGTCCTCCGGGGGTTCGGCTGCGTAGACGTCCAGCGCCGCGCCGGCGCACTGCCCGCTGTCGAGCGCATCGATCAGCGCGGCCTCGTCCACGATTCCGCCGCGCGCCGCGTTGACGACGTAGACGCCTTTCCGGCACTTCGCAAACGTCTCGGCGTTGAGCATGCCGGCGGTCTGCTCGGTCTTGGGCACGTGGAACGACAGCACGTCGACGTGCGGCAGCAGGTCGGCGAAGTCCCGGTAGGTCTTGACGGTGGTGCCGGCGAGCTGGAGGTCGGTGTTGACAAACGGGTCGTAGCCCCGGACGTCCATGCCGAAAGCGATCGCGCGCTCGGCGACGGCGCGGCCGATGCGGCCCAGCCCGACGACGCCGAGCGCCATGCCGTGTAGTTGCCGACCCTTGAACTTGTTGCGGTCCCACCCGCCGGCGTGCATCGTGCGGTACGCCGGGCCGACTTTCCGTAAGAGGGCCATCATCAGCGTAAAGGCGAGCTCGGCGGTGGTGATGGTCGAGGCTTCGGCGGTGTTGGCGACGAGGATGCCCTTGGCGGTGGCGGCGGCCAGGTCGATGTTGTCGACGCCGACGCCGGCCCGGGCGATGACCTTCAAGTCGCCGGGGCTCTCGAGCATCGCGGCGGTAACCTTGATCCCCGAGCGGACCATCATGCCGTGCACGCCCCCGGCGGCGAGGAGCTTCCCGACCTCGGCGTCGACGGCGTCCTGGCCTTTGTCCTTCTTGAGGTCGACGAGGTCGGCCCGGTTGAGCACATCCGCGTCGGGCTGCTGCCGGATGTACTCCAAGCCCTCGTCAGCGATCTTGTCCGCGGCGAGCAGGGTGAACTTCGGGGACATCGTGGTTCCGTTGGCTGGGTCTTCCTCACCATCAAGACGCCGAGACGCCGAGACGCCGAGTTAAGACAGGATCGCTCTGCCCGACGGTTGGAACAACCCCACCGCCGGAACGATGGTGTAACCGAAACAAACCGGTTCTGCATGCCTGGGCGTCTCGGCCGTTTGGCGACGTGGGGATTCACACCTTTGCGGCAGCGGCGAAGGCGGCGACGGCGGCGCGGAGGGTGCGCTCGGTCGTGTCTGCGTCGTGGGCGATGCTGACGAACCACGCCTCGAAGGCCGCCGGAGCCAGCATCACGCCCTCGTCGAGCATCGTGCCGAAGAACGCCGCGTAGCGGTCGGTCCGCGTCGCGGTGGCTTGTTCGTAGTTCGTGACCGGCGCGTCGTCTTCACCGGTAAAGAACACGCAGAGCATCGAGCCGACGCGGGTGATCGTCGCCGGGCACCCGGCCTGCTTGGCGGTCTCCCTCAGCCCGGCCTCGAGCGCTGCGGACGTCTCCTCCAGTTGGGCGTAGGCCGCGAAGTCGTCCTCGGCCAGCGCGTCGAGCTGGGCGATCCCCGCCGCCATCGCCAACGGGTTGCCGCTCAAGGTGCCGGCCTGATAGACCTGGCCATCCGGGGCGACCTGCCGCATGTGCTCTTCCTTGCCGCCGTACGCCGCGCACGGCAGCCCCCCGCCGATGACCTTACCGAGACAGGTAAGGTCGGGCGTGACGCCGTAGAGGCGTTGCGCCCCGCCGTAGTTGACGCGGAACCCGGTCATGACTTCGTCGAACAGCAGCAACACGCCGAACTCGTCACAGAGGTCACGCAGGCCCTGCAAATAACCCGCTTCCGGGGGGATGCAGCCCATGTTCCCGGCAATGGGCTCGACGGCCATGCACGCGATCTCGCCGCGGTGTTGCTCCATCGCGTTGCGCACGGCGTCGAGGTCGTTGAACGGCACCAACACCGTGTTGCCTACCACCGACGCCGGCACGCCCGGGGAGCTC
The DNA here is from genome assembly GCA_028285385.1 of Phycisphaera sp. Lineage (GTDB taxonomy): Bacteria > Planctomycetota > Phycisphaerae > Phycisphaerales > Phycisphaeraceae > CAZIXN01. The sequence goes on along the minus strand of JANQPR010000180.1, from coordinate 13,620 downwards.
GGCACGCCCAGCGTCGTCGCGCCCGACCCCGCGCTGACCAGCAACGCGTCCGTGTGCCCGTGGTAACACCCGGTGCACTTGATGATCTTGTCCTTACCCGACGCGGCGCGGGCCAGACGCAGGGCCGACATCGCGGCCTCCGTGCCCGAGTTCACGAACCGCACGACCTCGACGCCCGGCACGGCGTCGACGACGCGCTGCGCGAGCCTGCTCTCCGCCTCGGTCGGCATGCCGAACGTCGCGCCGCGCTGCAACGCCTTGCTCACCGCGGCGGTGATCGGCGGCGCGGCGTGCCCGAGGATCAAGGGCCCGTAGCTCCCGACGTAGTCCACGTACTCGTTGCCGTCGACGTCCGTGACGACGGCGCCCTTTCCCGAGACGACCGTGACGGGCTCGCGCCCCACCGCGCGGTAGGCCCGAACGGGCGAACTCACCCCGCCGGGCATCAGCTTCACCGCCGAGGCGTGCGCGGCGCGGGATTTCGCGTAGCGGTCGGCGGCGACCGCGGCGTTGGCGTTGGCGTTTTCCGTCATGGCAAGAGTTTACGGTCGGCAAGACCACAAAGGTTGTCGCCACGCGTCGACGCCGACCGATCAAACCAAGACTCGTCGGCACCGCTCCGCCGGCGGGTTGGAGTCGAGAACCCGCCCCGCCGTTCCCGTCGTTTGGAACACCCCATGCGTCTCACGCACCGCGATGCCCGCCGGCTGATGGCTTCCGTTTCTGTCCTCGCGGCCGTGATGCTGCCGTTGGGGCTGCCCGGCTGCAAGCAGTTCGGCCCCGGCGCGCTGCGCGAAGGCCGGATGGGCTACAACGCCGCGATCCAGCAGACCGCCGACCAGGAGTTGCTGCTCAACATCGTCCGCCTGCGGTACCGCGACACGCCCTCGGTGTTGCAGATCGCCAACATCGCTACACAGATGTCGCTGCAGAAGGGCATCGACGGCCGGTTGAACTTCCTGCCGTCCACGGCCGACAGCTACAACGTCTTCGCCGACATCACGTACTACGAACGCCCCACGATCAGCTACCGCCCCGTGGTCGGCCAGGCGTTCATCACGCAGATGCTCGAGCCGGTGAGCGAAGCCCACATCATGCTGCTGTACAACGCGGGCTGGCCGGTCGACACGCTGTTCGGGCTGACGCTGCAGTCGATCAACGGCATCGAGAACGCCCCCGGCGCCGCGGGCCCGACGCCCGAGGTCACGCCGCAGTTCAACAAGTTCCAGCGGCTGAACAAGGACCTGCGGGAGCTGCAACGCACCGGCCGGCTGTCGCTGGGGATCGGCGAGGACAAGAAGCTGACCAAAGCCAAGATCGACGCCGGCGGCAAGCAGGCCGAGATCGCTCAACGCGTGCTCAAGGCGTTGAAGCTGACACCGAAGCAGACGTTGTTCAACCTCGGGCAGGCGACCAGCGAGTCGGACGACGCCTCGATCGCGGTGGTGACGCGGTCGCTGATGTCGACGATGTTCTACCTGTCGCAGGGCGTGGACGTCCCCGAGGCGGACCGGGATCAGGGCCGGGTCGCCGTCACGCTCAAGGCCGACGGGCAGCCGCTGGACTGGAACAAGGAGACGGACGGGCTGTTCCGGGTGCGGGTCGAGAAACATCGGCCGGACGAGGCGTACGTGTCGATCCAGCACCGCGGGCGGTGGTTCTACATCGAGGACAACGACCTGCAGTCCAAGACGACGTTCTCGCTGCTGAGCCAGTTGTTCGCGATGCAGGCGGGGTCGCTGCGCAACGCCGGGCCGCTGCTGACGCTGCCGGTCGGCGGGGGCTGAGGCCGCGGTTTCGGGGTTTTTGGTTGCGGACGGAACCCGGTGAGCAGGGGTCGGACCCGCTGTTTCCCGGCGTTTTTCCGTGGTTCCCGCACCGGGCCGTCGTATACTTTGGGCCGTCGCACCGGCGCACCATGCGTCCCCTCCCGCGGCCCCCGACTCGCGATCCGTGCCTCGCGACGGCCACTTTCCCCCGACGCCCGAGCCTCACGTTGTTCCACCCCGCCTCGTCGTTGTTGTACCCCCAAGGCGGTCGCGTCCGCCGCGTGATGCCGTGGCTCCTCGCCTTTGCGGTGTTGCTGCCGACCCTGCCGGGCTTCGCCCAGGCCCGGCCACGCCTGTTTGTCACCACCGACATCGGCGGCGACCCCGACGACCAGCAGTCGCTCATCCGCCTGCTCGCCCACGCCGACGCCTTCCGCATCGAGGGCCTCGTCGCCTCCTCCCGCGGCACGCCCGGCGAACTCGAGGGCCCCGAGCCCCAGCCGCAGCTCATCACTGAGCGCATCAACGCCTACGCCCAACACCACCAGAACCTGCTGCTACACAGCCCGACCTTCCCCGACCCGGCCGACCTGCTGTCCAAGGTCCACGTCGGGAACGCGATGCGGGGCGTCTCGGCGGTGGGCGTCGGCAACGACACCGCGGGGTCTAACGCGCTGATCGCCGCGGTCGACGCGTCAACCGAGCCGCTGATCGTCTCGATCTGGGGCGGCGCGACCGAGCTCGCTCAGGCCCTGACCGACGTACAGGCAACGCGTACACCGCAGGAGGTCGGCGCGTTTGTCGATAAGCTGCGCGTGTTCGCGATCAATGACCAGGACGGCTACAGCGACGCCGCCGAGGGCACGCTCACGTGGGTCAAGGCGAACTTCCCGCAGCTGTCGATCATCGACCCCACGCCCGCCGGCGCCGCGCCCGACAACGACGTGCAGCGCTTCCACTCGACCTACCGCGGCTTCTACCAGAACGACTCGGCGACCTTCGACGCCGCCCCGCCCGTGCCACTGGTGTCGGACCCGGTCGCGGCGCTCACCGACCAGGCCTGGGCCGAGACGAACATCGTCAACGACCACGGCGCGCTCGGCGCGCTATACCCCGCCGACGTCGTGCAGAACCCGCAGACCGCCCGCAATACCACCGGCGTCAAGGAGGGCGACACGCCCGCCTGGATCCACTACTTCCCCACCGGCTTCGGCGACGCGTCAGACCCGACGCTCGGCGGCTGGGGCGGCCGGTACCAACCCGTACCCGGCACCAACCACTTCGCCCCCGCCTTCGACGAACTGCCCGAAGACACCCCCGTCCCCAACGGCGCGAACGAAGCCGCCGCCAAGGCCAAGTGGACCGTCGCCCGCCACCGCGAGGCGTATCAGAACGAACTCGCCGCCCGCATGGACTGGTTCGTCAACGACTTCGCCAACGCAAACCACGCCCCGCAGCCGTTCTTCGGCCTCTCCGGGCCCAAGACCTTCCAGACCGACCCGGGCGACACGGTCTTCCTGTTCTCCGACGGCTGGTTCGACCCCGACGGCGACGCGCTGTCCTACTCCTGGTGGCTATATGAAGACCCGGGCCGGGGAACGCTGCCGCAGGCCACCCTCGATCAACTCGCCGCCACCACCAGCACGTCATTGCTGCTGGACCTCACCGGCGTGGCTGACGGAAGCCAACTGCACCTGATCCTAGAGATCACCGACGACGACGAGGCCTTCCCGCTCACCCGGTACGAGCGCTTCATCATCAACGTCGGCGAGTTCATCGCGCTCCAAGGCGACTACAACGCCTCCGGCCAGGTCGAGCAGGGCGACCTCGACCTCGTGCTCCAGAACTGGGGCATCGATTCCACCGGCAACGTCCCCGCCGGCTGGGCCAACGACCTGCCGGCCGGCGTCATCGATCAGGGCGAGCTCGACGGCGTCTTGCAGAACTGGGGCACCACCGCAGCACCCGACTTCTCGGGGGCAACCGTCCCGGAGCCGGCGCTGGCCTCGTTGGGGCTGTTGCTGGTCGGGCTGGGCGTGCGACGGCGCTGTCGATAAACCTGACCGACGCAACGACCGGGACGGGATTCGACAAACGCTGAACCCGGCCCTATGCTTTATCCGCTTCGGGGTAAGGGTCCGTGATCCGAGTTTGACGAGATGGCCTCCGCCACGTGTTGCGGTGGCGACAACGGCCCCAACCCGCCGCCCGTGTGGTGGCTTGTCGTAGCCGGGCGAGGCGTAACGCGTCTCCGCACGGCTTGTTAATCGCATCGCCCCCGCCGTCGATCCGCAAAACCCGGCGACGCGCAAAGAACCCTTAACTCTTAGTTAGGAAAACCGCCGTGACCAAGGAACAACTCATCGACTCGCTCAGCAAAACGATCACGCCATTGGTTGATCAGTTCGCGTCCCAGCCCTCGCCCGCCGCCCGGCAGGCCGAGGAAGAACGCGCCAAGCTCGAACAACAGCGGACCAGCTTGGCCAAGGCATTGGAGGAAGGCTCCCCCGCCTACAACGCCGCCGCCGCCGCCATCGAAGAACAGCTCAAGGGCCTGAAGGTCGACGACCGCACCCAACGCAAACAGAACCTGCAGCTCGCCGCCGAGGCGGTGGTGGTGGTTGCGAACATGCTGCGGGTGCCGGTCAAGCTGCGTGACACCGGCTCGAACGCCGCAAAACCCGCGTCGGCGTCCGCCTCGGCTTCGGCTACGGGCGGCGGGGGCGGCAAACGCACCCGCAAGAGCAACGCCCAGATGGAGCAGGAGACCAACGCCGTGCTCAAGGCCCTCCCGGGTGCCAGCCGCGGCTTTGTCTCTAAAGCCGACATCGCGGACAAGGTCGGGTTCGACCCCAGCTCCGCCCTGCTCAAGCTCAAGCGTGAGGGCGACGCCGAGTCCAACGGCGTCCGCGGCGCCGGCGGCGGTTGGCGCAAGGCCGGTTGACTTCAAACGAATCCGCAAGCTCCAACAGGACGTGTGAGCGATATCCGCTCTGAAACCGGCACCCTGAAGCCCGCGTCAGGACGACGTGGCCTTCTCACCGAGCCGCCGCCGTGATGTGGCCGCCATCATGCCTGCGAGCAAGGCCGGGATACACCCCGGCTCAGGAACCACGAATAGATACGCACTGCCGGAGTTAGGCCCCATATCGTCACCGCCTCCGGCCCCGATCAGAGCAGCTTCCCCCGCGATGGCGACAGCGCCCCCAAACCAATCGTGCTCCTCCGCATCGGTGGCCTTGAACCTGGCGATCTCCTGCGGCTCAGCTAGATCGGTGACGTCAAACAGGTAGGCGCCGCCGACCGTGGGGCCGTCGAAACGGTGGTGAAGTGCCCCCACAAGAGCGGTGTTGCCATCGATAGCAACACTCGTTCCAAACAGATCGCCGGCGCCCGCGTCTGAAGCGGTCACCTTCGCCATCTCGATCGGATTCAGCGGATCGCGGATGTCGAACAGATAGGCGCTTCCCGCATTGTTGCCTGAGTCATCGCTGCCCCGCGCCCCGACGATCAGGACATCGCCAGAGATGTCCACGGAAATGCCGAACAAATCGTTTGCCCCGGCATCGCTCGCCGTCAGCTTCGCAAGCTGGGTACCTGTCGAGACATCGAACAGGTAGGCGCTGCCAAAGGCCCGACCATCATCATCGCCGTCCAGCCAGGCACCGACGGCGGCGATGCCTCCTTCGATCGCCACGGCCTGACCAAACAGGTCCCAGCTCGAGCCATCGTCCGCGGTGAGTTTGGCGGTTTGAAGGCCTGTCGTCACGTCAAAGATGTATGCACTGCCGCTCTGAAGGCCGCGGTCGTCGTCGCTGGTCGCGCCGACGATCGCGGTATGGCCGGAGATGTCAACCGAAACACCAAAATCATCGTAGCTCCACGCATCTGGCGCCGTCAGCTTGGAAATCTGCTGCCCGGTAACGACGTCAAACACATAGGCGCTGCCCGCCCGGTCACGCCCGGAATGAGTGTCCTTCATGCTGCCGACCACCGCGAGCCTTCCCTCAATGGCTGCGGAGTAGCCGAACCAGTCCGAACCTGCCGCGTCATCGGCTATCAGTCTTGTCAAGGGACTCCCGGTTTCGACATCAAACAGGTAAACCGCGCCCGGTCCGGTTCCTCCACTCGCCGGCGTTCCGACCACGGCTGTTCGCCCCGCCACCGCCACGGAAGTGCCAAATGCATTATGGGCCTGAGCGTTTTCCGCACTTAGCTTGTACCTTTCCGTCGATTGCCCTTGAGCCGTAACCGCAGCTATGCCCAAAGTCAACGCGGCCGAAAAGGCGGCGACGGCGGGGCACTGAACGCAGATCATGCCGCAACCCTCCTTAACTTTGGTTCCCGCGGAACCCGATGGCCGCCGCGACCATCAAACCGAACCGGAAACAGCAGAAGTCCACGACCACCGAGATTCCATTCTAGCCATCGACAGCGGCGGTAAGTGGCGCTGTCCCGTGGCCGGGAATGGCTAGCCGACCGGTTGTATCTCGGGCCCGGAGCACCTCGACTCGCCAAAACTCCGTTTCCGCTACACTCTTCGACCCGACTCACGGCGGCGCGTGGCCGCCTCGACCCTCGTTCAGGCTCAGTTTCTGAGCTCGGCGACGGGTGACCCATCCTCCAGGAACCCCCTGCAATGTCCATCACCGCTTCCCAGAAGACCGAACTTATTGAGCAGTATCGCCGGGGCGACAAAGACTCCGGCAGCCCCGAGGTGCAGTGCGCCATCCTGACGCACCGCATCAAAGAACTGACCGAGCACCTCAAGACGCACAAGCACGACTACGCCAGCCGCCGCGGGTTGCTGCAGATGGTGTCCAAGCGTCGCCGGTTGCTGAACTACCTGCTCAAGAAGAACCGCCCGGCGTACCAAGAGTTGATCCAGCGTCTCGAGCTGCGCCGCTGACCGCAAACCACTTCGGGCCGTGGCCGAAAACGCCACGGCCCGTTTTGTCGACCGCGTGGTTTGTTCGCGGCTCGGCGTTCTGTCTGCCGATGACCCCATCGGCGCCGCCCACCGGGCAGTCAGGGAACCGGCAGAGCAAGAATCTGGGAAACCAAGACGAGTCTGCATCGACCCGCGGACCGTACGAAACGCTTTCCCGCATTCCTGCTCTCTCGCCTCCCGGCTGACCACGGAGCCCCGTTTCGGGCGGCTGTTCCTCCACCCGCTCCGTGCAGGAAGGCACCGCAACCCCATGGCTGTGACCCGCGTCGAACTCGAACTCGGCGGTCGGACCCTCTCGCTCGAAACCGGCAAGCTCGCCAAGCAAGCCGATGGCGCCGTCGTCGTGCAGTACGGCGACACCGTCGTGCTCGGCACCGCCGTCCACTCCGACCCCCGACCGGGCTTGGACTTCTTCCCGCTCACCGTCGACTACCGCGAGAAGGTCTCCGCGGCCGGCAAGTTCCCCGGCGGCTTCCGCAAGCGCGAGGGCGCGCCCAACCAGAAAGAGATCCTCACCATGCGGAACATCGACCGGCCCATCCGGCCGCTGTTCCCGCACGGCTACATCGACGAAGTCCAGATCCAGTGCTGGGTCCTCGCCTACGACGGGCAGAACGAGCCCGACGTCCTCGCCGGCATCGCCGCCGCCGCCGCGCTGTCCATCTCGTCCGTCCCGTTCCAAGGCCCGATCGGCAACGTCCGCGTCGGCAGGGTCGACGGCAAGCCGGTCGTCATGCCCACCAAGGCCCAGGAAGCCTTCTCCGACCTCGACCTTCTGCTCTGCGGGCACGAAGACGGCCTCAACATGATCGAGGTCGGTGCGCACCAGATCCCGGAAGACCAGATGCTCGAGGCCATCACCTTCGGCTTCGACTACGTCAAACAGGTCACCAGCCTGATCAAGGACCTGCAGGGCAAGGCCGGCAAGCCCAAGACCGAGTTCACCTACGTCATCCCCGACGAAGTAAAGGCCAAGGTTGACGCGTTTGGCCCGACACTCAAGGCCGCCAAGACCGCCGACGGCAACAAGCTCGACCGCCAGGAAGCCGTCCGCACGGCCAAGAGCGAGTTCAAGAAGAATGAGTTCCCCGAGCCGGACGCCAACGCCGGCGTGGGCGTGTGGAACGAGTACCGCGAGACCATGAAGAAGGTCGGCTCGTACCTGCACGACCTCGAGGAAGAGATCACCCGCGAGATCATCCGCTCCGGCAAGCGCACCGACGGCCGGGCTTTCGACGAACTCCGCAGCATCGACTGCGAAGTGCAGGTCCTGCCGAAGGTGCACGGCTCGGGCCTGTTCCAACGCGGCGAAACCCAGGCCCTCGTCACCGCCGTGCTCGGCACCGGCAAGGACGAGCAGATCGTCGACGGGCACAGCGACGAGTACTCCGAGAAGTTCTACCTGCACTACAACTTCCCCCCCTTCTCGGTCGGCGAAGCCAAGCGCATCACCGGCCCCGGACGCCGCGAGATCGGGCACGGCATGCTCGCCCAACGCGCCCTCGCCCCGGTCCTTCCCGACGTCGACCAGTTCCCCTACACCGTCCGCCTCGTCTCCGACATCCTCGAGTCCAACGGCTCGTCGTCCATGGCGTCGGCCTGCGGCGGCACCCTCGCCCTTATGGACGCGGGCGTGCCGATCAAGGCCCCCGTGGCCGGCATCTCCATCGGCATCATCACCGGCGGCGACGGCCACGACGACTGCTACCTCACCGACATCCAGGGCGAGGAAGACCACTTCGGCGACATGGACTTCAAGGTGACCGGCACCCGCAACGGCATCACCGCCATCCAACTCGACCTCAAGACCCGCGGCCTCACCCTTGACCAGATCACCAAGACCTTCGAACTGGCCAAGAAGAACCGCCTCGAGATCATCGACATGATCGAAAAGGCCATCCCTGAGCCGCGAAAGCAGATCGCCGACTCCGCCCCGCGCATGCTTGTCACGACGATCCACCCCGAGAAGATCGGCAAGCTCATCGGCCCGGGCGGCAAGACCATCCGCGCCATCCAGGAAGCCACCGGCGCCCAGATCGACATCGAGGAGGACGGCACCGTCTACCTTTCCGCCGTCGGCGCCGGCAAGGCCGAGAAAGCCCTCGAAGAGGTCGAGAAGATCGCCGCCGAGGTCAAGCTCAACCAGATCTACACCGGCCGGGTCACCAGCGTGAAGGACTTCGGCGCCTTCATCGAGGTCATCCCGGGCCAGGACGGCCTCTGCCACATCTCCGAACTGGCGGACGGCTTCGTCAAGAACGTGACCGACGTCGTCAAGGTCGGCGACAGCGTCCGCGTCAAGGTGATCCTGATCGACGACTCGGGCCGTGTGAAGCTCTCCCGCAAGCAAGCGATGAAGGACGAGGGCGTCGAAGACGACAAACTCGCCGAAGCCGCAGCGGACTGAGCCAAGCCACCCCAAAGCCTAGCCCTCTGAAACCCACGCCTCCCCGGCGTGGGTTTTTCTGTGCGAAGCCCGCCGTGATACTCAAGAGTCCGTCGCCTCGCCTCCACCGCCCACAGCCTGCAACGCCTCCGCCGCCGACACGACGACGTACACGCACCACGCGACAACCCCCAACAGCTTCGCGCCGTCCTCGAACACCACCGTCCGCCCGCGAGCCGGAAGCAGCTGGTCGGCGAAGAGCGAGAAGCCCAGCGCCAGCGCCGCGACGACCAGCAGCGCGGCCGGCCCCTCGAGCAGCCGCCGGCGATACGCCAGGACGTAACCCGCCGCCAACACCCCGAGCGGTCCAAGCACCCACCACTCCGACCCCCAGGCGCCAGCCTGCCGCGCGGCCTCGTGCCCCATCAGCAGGTCGTCCAGCAACAGCGCCGCGGTCAATACCGCCGTCCACCCGAAGAAACGCGCCTCGCGCCGACTCCCTCGCTGCCGCAACAACACCGCGGCAAACCCCGCCACCGCCGCCGCGACGCACCACGCCAAAACCCCGAGGTTCGACAACAGCCCGACATACGGAGGAAGCCCGGCGACGCCCAACGGGTCCCGCGACAGCCGCCCGAAACTCACGCCACCCGCTTTCCCCAGTCCCCACACCAGCGCGAGCACCACGGCCACGGCGAGGCACACGCAAAGCGCCAACCCCCACGCACACCAAAATCGCCGGGACGTCGGAGCCTGCCGCGACGCAATGGGCGATCGCGCCCCCGGCGAAACCACCACCCCGCCGGCTCTGGGAGAGACTTGCGACATGGCTCCTCGCTCCTCCGCGACGCTCGCCTTGGCCCAAGCAACACCCTTGACCAAGACACGAGACAACCCAACATTGCTAACCAAACCTTCACTTACTCTAAACGGGCAACGGTTGGCCACCAAGCGCGATCAGAGTGGTATCGGCACGACTACAGGAAGACCCTGCGCCGGGCGGGGCCCAACCACGCCACTTCGGTTCGGTTGACGGTCACACCACTTCCAGGATCGCCGCGCCGAAGGTGAAGCCGCCGCCGAAGGCGCACAAGCCGATGGTCTGGCCGGGCTTCAGGTTATTGGCGCGCTTGGCCAGCGAGAGCGGGATCGACGACGAACTCGTGTTGCCGTGATGGGCGATCTCGTCGATGACCTTGTCCTCGTCGACGCCGAGCTTCTTGCGGACCGCCTCGAAGATCCGACGGTTGGCCTGGTGCGGGACGAGCCAGTCGCAGTCGTGCACGTCGCGGCCGACAGCGGCGAAAGCGCGGGTGGTCATGTCGGTCATCGCGCGAACGCCTTCGACGAACACCTTCTTGCCGTCCATCTGGATGTGGCCCTGCCCCTCGAAGCCGACGGTGAGGATGTTCTGCGGGTCGGCCTTGCCGGAGAGGACGGGCTTGGTGAGGACGAGCGAGCTCGTCGGGATATCCGACGCTCCGCTGCGCTCAACGTCGGTTCGGTGGGGTTGGGTCGTGCCGCGCACCACGGTCGCGGTGGCGGCGTCGCCGAAGAGGATCGCGGTGTCGAAGTCGGTGGGATCGACGACGCGCGAGAGCGCCTCGGTGGTGACAACAAGCACGGCGGCTTCGGGGTTGTCGCGGACCGTGTTGTAGGCGGCGTCGAGCGCGTACAGCCAGCCGGAACAGGCGGCGTTGACGTCGTAAACCATGCACTGGGCGGGCTTCTTGCTCGGGTCCGCCGTGATGCGTGCTTCGTCCAACCCGCTGAGAACCATGCAGGCCATGGACGGCGTGTTGAGCGGCGGCGTCGTGGTGTGGCACACGATCCCGGTGAGGTCGTCGAGGGTCAGGCCCTGTTCGTCGAGCGCCTTGGACGCGGCGTCGATGGCCATGGACAGCGCGGTCTGGTCGGGCCCGGCGATGGGGCGCGATTCGATGCCGGTGCGCTTGACGATGTCGTCGGACGTCTTGCCGGGGAACCGGCGTTCGAGGTCGGCGTTGGTGAGCCGATGCGTGCCTTCGACGACCGTGAGCGGCGAAAGGTAGACGGTGGTCTGGAGGGATGCCTCTTGAACGGCGAGTCGCGAAGAAGGAGCGGCATCGCTTCCACGGGCGGTGACGACCGGGTTGCCCTTGTTCTCGCGGAGTAGACGCTTGACGACGGGGGCGTCGAGCGGGTTGGTTTGACCACCCGACGCTTCGTCGCGTTGCTCCTCAGCGCTCGGCTTGTCGGGTTGGAGCTTTCGGATCTTGAGCATCGGGGTGCCGACGTCGACCTGCTCGCCTTCGGGCAGCAGCAGTTCCTCGATGACGCCGTCCATCGGCGCGGCGTACTCGAACACGGCCTTGTCGGCTTCGAGATCGGCAAGCAAATCCCCGGCCTTCACGCGGTCGCCGACCTTGCACTTCCACTCGGTGACGGTGGCGGCCTGGTCGGCCGGGCTGGAGCCCGTGATCTCGATCGTCTCGACGTCGCCGAGCGTCTGCGCGTCGTCGGGGAACTCGACAAACAGCCCGAGCATCTCACAACACGTCGTGAGTGTCCGGCGGAAGCTCGGGAGGATCTCGAGCTGGTTGGCGAAGTTCTGCGGGATCGGCGTGTCGGGACGGGCGATCCGGCGGGCCTGCAGCGGGTGCGTGGCGTCGGCGACACGCTGCGTGACCTCGGCGATCACCTCGGCGCCGAAGCCGGCCGTGACGTTGTCCTCGTGTACGACCGCGAGTTTGCCCGTGCGCCGGGCGCTGGCGGTGATGGTGTCCGCGTCCCACGGGTCGATGCTCCGCAGGTCGAACACGTCGAGCGTCTTGCCGGTCTGCTGTGTGATCGTGTCGGCCGCCTCGGTCGCGATGGACACCGTGCTGCCCCAGGCGACGAGCGTGAGTTCGTCGCCCTCGCGCAGGTGTCGGGCGGTACCTGGTGGGACCAGCTGTTTCTCGACGTCGGCAGACGTGGTGCGCGAGCGGTCGTTCAGGCACACCTTCGGGTACAGGAACACCGTGGGGCGTTGCGACTTGAACGCGGCATTAAGCAAGCCCGCGGCGTCGCCGGCATCCGAAGGCATGAACACATCGATCCCCGGGATGTGTGCGAACAAGCTCTCGAACGTCTGCGCGTGGAACGGCCCGAGCCCGGGGCGGTACCCGCCGCAGGTGATCATGAGGATCACGGGGCACTCGAACTGGCCGCCGGTGCGCCAGTACATCGTGCCGAGTTCGGAGAGCACCTGGTTGATGCCGTTGGGGATGAAGTCGGCGAACTGGCAGAAGGCGACGGGACGCCCACCGACGAGCGCCCGGCCGATCGCGGTGCCGACGATGGTGGACTCGGCAAGCGCGGTGTTGCGGACGCGCCCGGGGAAGTCGGTGGACAGCCCGCGCGTGACGCCGAACACGTCGCCCTTGGGGTCTTCGATGTCCTCGCCGAGCAGCGTGACGCGGTCGTCCGTTTCGAGGTGGTGGCGCAGCACGTTGCGCATCGCCTCGATCATCATGAGCCGGTCGGCGTCACCGTCGCCGTCGTTGCCGGTGTACTCGTGGTCGCGTTGTGTGAGTTCGTCCGGCAGCTCGCGTTTGGCGGTGAAGACCGGCCGCGGCTCGCGAACCCGGCGGGCCAGCTCGGCGGCGTGGTGCACCTCTTCGTCGATCTCAGCGTCGAGCTTGGCGAGGTCGGCCTCCTCCAGGTCGCCGCGTTCGATCAACGCGGCGCGGAGGTTCGTGACCGGGTCGTTGCTCTTGCTCGTCTCTTCCAGCTCTTCGACGTCACGGTAGACGCGTTGGTCGTCGGCGTTGGTGTGGTTGGTCAGGCGTTCGCATTGCAGCAGCGCGATCGCCGGGCCCCGCAGCTCGCGCACCGCCTGCACAACCGCGCCGATGCCTTCGAGCTCGTCGACGACGTGCAGCGTGTCGAAGCGGTGGAGCGGCAGCCCGTAGAACTCGGTCGCCTCGCCGGTCGGCAGGTCGTAGAACGTGTTGCCCTTCGTCTGCGTCGAGATCGCGTAGCGGTTGTCCTCGACATAGAACAGAACGGGCAGGTGGGCCCGCACGGCCTCGGCGATGGCTTCGAGCACCTCGCCCTGCTGCGTCGTGCCGTCGCCCATGCCGCAGAGCACGATCGATTGTTCATCCCCCAGGTCACGCAGCTCGTGCGCGATGCCGACGGCCTGCAAGACGTGGTTGCCCACGGGCACGACCGTACTCGGCAGTTTCAGTTCCTTGCTGCTGTGGAAGCAGCCCATCATCCGGCCGTGGCTGGCGTCGTCGTCGTTGCACAGCAGCGAGTCGAAGAAGCGTTTGATCGGCAGGCCACGGGCGAGCAGCATCGCCATGTCGCGGTAGTGGACGTGGACCCAGTCGTCGCCGGTGAGGAACAGGCCCAGCGCCGCGGCGCCCTCGTGCCCGGAGCCGGGCAGGTGGAACATCGCGTCGCCGGCGGCGGTCAGCTCACGGTTACGCCGGTCGATCGCGCGGGCCGTGCGGGCCCCGCGGGACAGACTGACGCGGGGTTTCGGG
>JANQPR010000124.1 GCA_028285385.1 Phycisphaera sp. | reverse complement strand
TAGCCGAACACCCGGTCGTTGCGCCGGCGCTCGAAGAAGTCGGGCGGCGCCTCGTAGTGTCACTCCACAAGCCGGTCGAGGTCGCCGAGGTTGGACGTCTCCGGGTTGCCGCTGACCAGTTCGAGGTCGGTGGTGTTGGCGTCCGAGCCGTCGTACCGCACCGCCGAGTAGAACTGCTGGCGGGCGATCATGCCGGCGTCCGCGTCCCCCGGGTACCACACCTCGTTGCCGCTGTCGGTCACGCGGCCGAAGCTCTGGCCGAACGCGCCGCCGAAGTTGAGGTTGCTGCGGCTGCTGTTGACCGACGGCGTCGACGGCCGGAGCTGGTGCAGGTCGCTGTTGTCCGGGCCGGAACTGAATATGCCGCGGCTGCGGGGCCAGGTGTGCTCGCGGTTCCACGACACCCCGCTGTCCCAGCCGGGGATCGAGCCGTTGGGGTTGATCTGGGACACGTCGAGCGAGACGCGGTCGTAGACGAGGAGGATCGAGTCGGGGTCGTTGGGGTCCTGGTCCGTGTCCTGGAGCAGCGTCCGGGCGTCGCCGTAGCTGAAGACCGTGTGGTCGTCGATGATGTCGTGGAGTTGCTGCTTGAGGGCGGAGCCGGTGCCCGTGGCGGTGTCGTAGTAGCCCGGTGGCGGGCCGAGTGCTTCCGGCAGTGCCAAGCCAACGAACGCACCGGGACACAAAGAGATAGGGCGAAAGCACGCCACCGCGCCATCAGCGCTTCCCACCAAACCTACGCGACAACAAAATCCCACCTTGACTCCGCCAACCCAAGCAACTCGCCCACAGCCAAGGTTGACGGCGTGAACAGCACGACAGACATGAGCCAATCATCACGCGCCGCCGGCGTGCTGGAGTACAGCCCCGGATCTCGCCAACAGGACATCCAAATCCCTAGCGCGATTCCGGATGTTGAGGACGATAAGTGAGAGCTTTTTGCTGGTGACCGGTTCAAAGCTGAAGTCAGCGCGACGGGTGTCAACCAGTTCAGCGCCGGCAAGTAGTTGCGCCTGGAGGTTCGCAACCTCGGAAGCGGAGGCAGATCGACGAACAGCGTGAAGGAACACGTCGCGAGTAGCCATGCAGAACGTCTCGACGGCATCAAGGAATGCGTCGGCGTCGAGCGCCGCTTCGACTCCAATCAGGAGACCGGGCAAGCTGTCATCGGTGGCTGCTGTGAACATGGTCTTCTTACACCGACCGCCTCGCCGGCGATCATCACGGGGTGCCTCATGAGCTCAACACTCGTTCAGGCATGGTTCTATAACGCGGGGTTACCCGGACCTTATCTCTCTCGCGCACGCGATTATATCGACCGTCTGCAGAAGTCAAGTCCTTGCCGATAACCCACATCAGGCGACGCTCCGCAAAGACCCGCGGGCGTGCGCCGGCCGACCGAGATACCCCACAGTCCGATCAAGCGTCTCTGCGATCTCGCGAAGCACTTCAGAGACGTCCACCGCCGCCGTACCGCCCGCGCCTCGAGTGGACAAAGCTTGATCCAGCGTTCGGAACTGTTCAACCACGGAGACGACTTCCCGTCGAACGATTTCAACGGTCGCCCTCAACTCGACTAGGGACGTAGACGTGACGGACGTGCCGCCCTTCTCGATCCATGCGATAGTGCCATTTACATCTTCGAGGAACTCGTTGCTATGTAGAGCAAGCTGCGTGATTGCGCGGTGGTCGAACTCAACCTCACGTTCGATCTCATTAGAAACCGACCAAGCCTGAAGAAAAAGTTTGTCGGTCACAGATTCCAAATCATCCGTCGCGACATCGACCAGCGGGAGCTCCGAATCCTTGCGATTCAAGACAAAGCCCGCGACCAATACCGAGGCGAAGCCAGCGGTTACCAATAGCAGAAGGCTTGTGGTAACGAAGAGCTCCATTCAGTTACCCCCAGAGGTCGGAACGCCCGCGGTTACTCTCATCCCCGACCCCGTGCGATACTCGAAAATCTTCGCAAACGTGGCGGCCGCGAACACGGAGAGCGCAACCACAACCTGACTCAAGTAGACGCGGGAAGAAGCCTCCATCATCC
Source organism: Phycisphaera sp. (assembly GCA_028285385.1). GTDB lineage: Bacteria > Planctomycetota > Phycisphaerae > Phycisphaerales > Phycisphaeraceae > CAZIXN01. The sequence continues at coordinate 38,077 of JANQPR010000124.1, read as the reverse complement.
CCAGACGTAGCGGCACATAAAACAGCACCACACACATCAATGGAGCAATGAGCATATATGCGCGAAGATAGTTGAACGCCACCTTCTTCGACTGGAAGTAAGGTTTTTCTCCAACGTCGAAGAACGTGGCGATCCCAAGCGTCACCGCGAAAAGGTAGAGAGGTCCCGAGTCAAGAACGGAGCTTTGAACGCTCCCTTTCGCGCCCGTGACATCAAGAGACTGGAACCATACATCCAGATAGACGCCACAAGGCGATATCAGCCCGGTCACGAAGATGTAGGTGAGGATTCGCTGGACCGTCTCGTTGCTCATGCTTCAGATGGCTCCCGGACGCAGAGTCGGTCCCCCCCGGTGACGGCCAGAAGGTAGAGCACATCGGCTCTTTACGCAATCTTGGCTTCGGGGGAGGAGGCGGCCACTACGCGCGACCATCGGGCGACATCCGATTCTGGACGAAGGAAACGGCCAACCAGCCCAAGCCCAACTTCAGCTTTGAGCCGATGCCCGTGCCCCATCGGGCCACGCCCTCCGACACGCCTCCGCCAGCTTCTCCCGCGCTTTCCTCAACAGAGACTCAGCCTCGGGTCCACCCAACCCGTCAAAAGAGGCCAGCTCCAGAGCGGCCACTGTGTCCGCAAGTCGAGCCGTGGCGTCGATCGCATCGATCTGCGTGGATTTGTCAATCTCTGCCTCGTTCTCTCTGTGAGCGTTCGCAGGTCGAAGCTCAGGCTGGTGCGGCAGCCGGTTCTGCACTTTCGTTTCTGACCTGCGGCCAGGGAGACGGAAACGTCACGGTCGCATAGTGCTCCGATCACACCGCATCGGTTGTCGCCGCCGGCGAGCGTGGCCTGCACGTCAAGGCCGATCGGTTGACCCAGAAGCCCGGCTTGGAGGGACTCGCTTCGTCGTCGCAGCCGATCGGGGTCACGCCGGTCGGTGGCCCGATGTGCTGAAGCGAGATGTCGTCGTACGAAACCGCGTGCCTGGTGCCGTCTCTGAGCTCCACCAAGACGGCACGCCGGTCCGCGTCGACGACCAGTGCGTCAGTCACAGCCAACGAGAAGACGCCGACGGTGTCGCCCACCTCGATCGGCACCCGCCGGCTGTCTCTGTGATAAACGCAGCGGACCCCGCCCTGAAGTTCGGTGATCCAACCGCTTTCACTCGTCGTTGCATCGGGATCCATCTTGACGGCTCCAATGTTGTCCGCACCGATCGCGCCGCCAAGAACGCCCTGGCATGCCGCGGTGCGGGACGTGCGAGAAATGCCGGCCCCAGCGGGTAAGCCAAGGCCGGCCGGCAGAAGTTCAGGCAGCAGCCGGCGCCGGCGGGCTCCACCGGTCGAACACGCCCCGGCCGATGTCGCCGCGGAAGTTACGCAGGTCTGCGTCAGATGGCTTGCCGCCGGTCTGATCGGCGAACCACTTGGCGATGTCTGCGGCGCGGTCGGCGTCGATGCCACGGGCCTTCATCGCGGCGATCAGGGCGTCGCGGCTGTCGGGGTCGTGCTGGCGGTCGTCAATGGCGTCGAGTTCGTTCCCGTCGCAACGCGGTACGAGCAGAAGGTCGCGGAGCGTGTACGCCCAGAGGCTAGTTAGAACGGCCAGGATGGCTTTGTCGATCGGAGTACCCTCCGGTCTTCCACGGCAAGCGACGTGTCCAGCGAGAGCGTCTGGGCACTGGGGACGTGAACGACAGTGAAAGTCGCGGCGATGATGGCCCGGTCGCCTCAGGGCGTGACCGTCCAGCGCTCGCGCCGAGCCATCAGGTCGTGGCGATGCAGCACGTCGTGCGACGTGGCGATCCAGTGGTCGGCGGATGTGTACGTGTAGTCGGCGTGGTCGTTGTAGCCGTCGCGCCCGATGGTCCGCAGCTCGCGCTGGCAGGCGAGCAGCGCCGCGTCCAGGCTCGAGTCCGCGGGGGACGCGGAGGCCGCAGGGACGGTGTCCGGGGACTCCGGGGTTGCTGAGGCCGGTCGGGTGACAGTTGCCTGCTCGGGGGCGGAAGGTCGCATTTCGGTCTCCTTGCGAGAGGGTTCCGGGGCGGGTCTGAGGTTGTGCGCGATGCGCTTCGCGTCGTTAGCGTCGGTCAACGCCTCGATCCGGTCGCGGTCGAATTGCTCGGGGCTCTCGTACGGCACCTCCCGGACGATGCGGACGATGGCGGCCTCGGTCAGGAACTCGAACCGCTCGCCGAGTTCCGACGACTCCTGAACCGGGTCGAGGTCGGTCTCGGTGAATGAGCGAATCCAGGCGTCGGTGCCGGCGTGGGTCGTCGAGAGGCTTGAGCAGCACGGTGCGCTGCTTGAAGCGTGGGCCGCGCGCGCGTCTGGACGAGGGGGCTGACGATCCACACGCATGACTGGGGCTCGGCCGCGGGCGATCACGCCTTCACCTTCCATATCGTCGACCAGCGACTCGACGTCGCCGCGCCGCCGACCGATCCCAACGTACCGTCACACGCGTCATCAGTTCCGCATTGCCCTCACACTGACGGAGCAGCTGAACTTGTTTGAGTTGAGGATCCATGCTTGCTTCGCTCGCAAGTGCTTCGGCATCATCCAAATAGCCCTTAGCTTCGCTACTCTTAGATCCCGCTGCCGCAATGGAAAGCATCTGACACTGCTCAAACTGGCCATGCCGGGACTGCCTGTCAACGTCTTCGATGCACGGGCCCACGAGCAGTTGGTCGAAAGCGAGACTATATTCACGCTTCAGCAAGTTCAGTTTCGCCTGCGGCCAAATCAGTCGATGGGGTTGTTCAACTTCTCTCCGCTCACTCACTAGGCTCAAGATACTCCCCTCCAGAATCGGAAGGCTCCTGCGCGGCTCATATGCCAGGCGCGCATCGATCTCGGCAAACCGCAGGTGCGATGGGTCGAACGGTTCTCCGAACACCCCAGATTCAAGCGTCCACACCGCGGCAGAAAAAGTCTGGATCGCTCGCCCAAACTGCCGCCCCGCGTGATACCTAAAGCCGAACGCACGCGCTGCGTCGGCGTAGACATCTGGGAAGGCCCGACGTCTTCGGCAGCGGCGGGCCACGTGACCCGCATATTCGTAGATCGACTCGTAGATCTCGCCCCCGTTCGGAGGACACATGGCGTTGATGTTGTGCGCTGCAGCTACGACGGTTTCATAAACATCCCGAACAGAATCGCTGGTCGGCTCGCGATAGGTTCCACCAAACAGCTCGGCCACATCATTCCGAATCTGCGACCACTCCGCGACGGACAACACCTCGTTGTACGTGAACCTCCGCCTTACTGCAGCCGGCGTCAAGGCCCCGTCCGACACGTCGGTGCGTAGGAGCTTGTCTAGATCCACCCGAGCCGGACCCGAACCTCGAATGAGGAAGGCCGAGACTCCAGATGCGAAGAGCTCTGTGGGAGTGAAGCTCCCCCCATTGAGCAAAGCATTAACCCGCAAAACCAAGTCCTTCACCTTCGCCTCGGTCTGTCTCTCGGGGTCACTTCCGCGGAGATGAGAGAGCGGTACTTGACCGCGAAAACGCAACGCATCTGCAACGTCGCCGAGTTTGACCCGAGCCCTTGGCTCATCGCACAGAAGCACCTGCAGCGCATCGATCAAGCTCCGAATCTGGTGGCGATCACCTATTAGGCGTGGCACACCAGATTTTACAGTCAAGGGCCACCGCTCGCCTTGGTTGACTCGCGCCAACGAAGACCATCAGACAGTCGGGTTGCAGGAACGGTTCCTGCCCAGGCGGTTTTGGTCTTCTGTTTTAGGAGTGTTAGCAATGCGTCGTTTTTTGGCGGTAACGTTGGTGTTCTCGATGGTCGCGGTTAGCGGCACGGCAAGCGGCGGCATCGTCCGCCACGACCGGTCCTTGCGGGACCACAAGTCGATCATGCAGGCACGCTCGTACGACGAGCCTGTCGGCAAGATCTTCATTGACGGCGGTCGCTCAACCGGCAGCGGCACGTTGATCGGCGACCGGTTCATGCTGACGGCCGGGCACGTCACGGCCGGTGCCAGCAGCATCCGAGTGCGGCTCAAGGGGTCCGACTACAGCGCAGTCCGCTCGGTCGTTCACCCCGGCTGGCGCGGCAACAACCTGTTCGACGGCGTCGACCTGTCGATAATCGAACTTGACCGCCCCGTCGCGGGCGTGGCGCCTGCCAAGCTTTACCGCGGTCGCGCGGAGAGTGAACGGAACGTGGCGGCGGTTGGCTTCGGCCTGACGGGTAACGGCATCATCGGGACAAACTTCGGCACAAAAACGAAGAAGCGTTGGACTCAGAATGTGGCCAACGTCTACAACGAAAACCTGCTGGTGACCGACTTCGACGACCCCCGCACTATGGCCGGCAATGTCTTCGGTTCTCCCTCGCCGCGGAAGTACGAGGGCCTGACCACCTTCGGCGACTCTGGTGGCGGCCTGTTCATGAAGGATGGAGGGCGATGGACGCTCGCGGGCGTCACCTCCTTCATCTGGAACACATCGCGGGGTCCATGGGGCAACTACGGCGACAGTGCGGGCTTCACTCGTGTTAGCTCTCACCTCGGATGGATTGACGCCGGTTTGCGGAGCCACTTCATCGGGTCCTCCTACGCTCCGACGAGCCACGTTGGTGGTGACTTCCGGCTCGCTACCTTGACGGTCCCGGAGCCATCGAGCGCGGTGATTGGGTTCGCCATGGCGGCAATGAGCATGCTCTCGCGACGGTGGCGTTAAGACCTGAACCTTTGGCCTGTGCGAGGTGCCACGAACCCCACGGCAGTAACTGTCGTGGGGTTTTCTACTGCTACCGCAGAAGTGAGAATTGCTGCGCAATGCGGCGCAACAACCCGGATTCAGCAGGATCCATGCTGTGGGCCTGGGGCCATCCCCCGGACCCCCTCGATCTCGTCCGCCATTTCACGCAGCAACCTCGCGGCTTCGGCCTGAAGACGCTGGTACTCGATCAAGTAATCGGGATCGCACCCTTCGCGATGGCCATGGCGATGTCGAAGACCCGGTCGTTGGTGAAGGCTCGGTCATCGGCTGCCGTTTCGCTTGGCCCCTGAGAAGGATGGTCCACTTTTCCGTCCACTTCCACCGCCCCACCGCCACCTGATCCCGTAAACCTACTGCCGCCAGATACTTGCGAATCGTCCAGCGGATTGCAAATCCGCTTGGCTCTGCCAGTCGTGGGTTCGAATTCCACCGCGGCCTTTTCTCGGCAACCCACAGGAAACCGGATCAATCCTTTACGTCCCGCTCGTGAGGCCGGGGCGTCGGTTGTCTGGCTCTCCGGGAACCACCACTGAAATCGGTCGTTAGGCTGCCTCGTGACCGAGGCTAGAAATGGTCGACTCGGATCAGACTCGAAAAACAGTGCACACAACACCGATAGATGGCACAAAAAACCGAAAACAGCGGCCCGTCGGTGTGACGGGCCGCTGAAGCGAAAACAAGGTCGGCAAGGCCACGTCTCAGATCACGCGACGCCGCACCAAGGCCAAACCACCGGCACCCAGGAGGAACACCGCCGCCGGTTCGGGCACGGCGCTGCCGCCGAAGTCCGGGGCGGCGGTGCTGCCCCAGTTCTGGAGGACGCCGTCGAGCTCGTTCTGGTCGACCGTGCCGTCGAAGGGGCCGCCGCCGACGAGCGCGGTCTCGCCGCCGGTGAAGGTGCCGGTGCCCCAGTTCTGCAGGACGATGTCCAAGTCGCCCTGTTCGACCTGGCCGGAGCTGTCGTAGTCGCCCACGATCGCCGCCGCCAGTTCGGCCAGACTAAAGGTGCCGTCCGAAGCCGTCGTGGCCTTGAACGCGCCGCCGGGGGTGAAGTACGAGATGGTCTCGCCCACGTTCGAGCTGATGTAGACGTTTCCCGCGGCGTCGACCGCTAGCTCGGACGCGCCGTTGAAGGACCCGTCGCCCGGGGTGCTGATCGCCTCGATGTTGAACGAGTCGTCGGACGTGTCGCCCGGGGTGCCGTTGTCGTCGATCACGATGTCGGGCACGCCGTTTGCGTCGAGCGGGACGACCAGGAACGTGCCCTCGTCGCCGAAATAGAGGTCACTGGCGGCGCTGTCTCGGAAGTTGGTCTTCAGCAGCAGGTGCTCCCCGTCGGGCGAGACGACGCCGGAGTTAATGGACCGCAACAAGTCGTTGTTGCCCACCGTGGCTTCGTTCCCGGGGTCGTCGGGGAAGCTGTCCAGCCCGTTGTCGATGGCGAACTGGCGGGAGTTCCAGAGCACCTGGTCGGAGGTGCCGTCGCCGTCGTCGTCGGTCCCGATCGGGACGGTCGGGTCGATCACAACCACGCCCGGTTCGTTGCCGTCGAAGCGCGCCGAGAAGATGTAGAGCAGCCCGTTGTCGGCCTGGTAGACGTTGGAGCGGACGCCGATGTTCAGGTCGAGGTGGATCGGCTTGCCGTCGGACGTGGTGCCCAGGGCCGTCGAATCGACCAGGAGGGTCGGGGCGCCGTCGAAGTCGCCCGGGCTGGAGCCCAGGTCCCACCGCCAGATGTGGTTCCCGGTGCCGGGGATGAGGCCTTCGAGGTCCTCGTCCATGGCGACGATGGACAGGTCGGTGCCGAGCGAACCGGTGGGGTTGGGCAGGGAGACGATCGAGCCGTGGATCGGCACGCCGCCGCCGTTGGTCACGCCGCCGGTCGGCCCGGACTGCTGATTGAGCAACGGCCCGCCCGCCGTGAGATCGGCCGAGGCCCACTTGATGCCGCCGGTCCCGTCGGACCAGTCGCCGATGTAGAGGTTGTCGTCGGCGCCAACCCGCATGCGGAACGGCGAACTGAAGTCGCTGCCCGAGAAGTCGGCCGTGCCGGGCACCGTCGCGGTGACCGCGGCGGGGTCCGTCTCGCCGAAGAGGTCGACGCGGTCGGCGCTGAGCGCGTAGATCCCGTCGCCCATCGCCCGGCCGTTGGCCGTGGCGGTCGTGCGGGCGTTGCCCACGTAGATCGTGCCGAAGAACTCGCTGCCCGGGTTCGTGTTGACCGCCAGGCCGCGCGGCTGCTCGAAGTCAAGGAAGTCGTTGGCTCCGTTGTCGTCGATACTCGCCCAGCCAACGGGGTTGCTGTCGCTGACCTCGATGCTCCACGACGACGAACCGCCGACGTTGAAGGTGTGCTTCCCGGTCGCCAGCGTGCCCAGGTCGAGCGGGCCGCCGTCGAGTTGCACGGTGACGTTGTCGGCGTCCTCGTTGAGCACAAACCGGAAGTCGCCGCCGCCGAGGTCGGTGACCGCCGAGGCGTACGCGATGGCGTGGGCTTGGCCGCCGTACATCGCCGTCAGGGCCAACGCAGCTGTCGTCGCGCCCACGACCTGGATCCGCAAAAGCATGACTCATTCCTCCAAAAGGTGTTGATCAACAGGCTTCGCAAAGAGCTTCGAAACGAGGACCGGCTACTCGAACAGGTTCAGCGGCGCCTCGGCCAGAGGGTCCCACAACCCGCCGTAGGAAAACGTTCGGCCGGACGGGAGCACGTTGCCTTGGATCCAGCCCACGACCTCGAGGTCGGTCCGCTTGCGCACCTCGCCGTGCCCGTCGGCGAAGCCGAAGGCCGCGCCGTCGCTGTGGTACCACTTGGACTTGTCCGATGTGGGGCCCCCGGGGTTGGCGTTGGCAACGTCCGGCACGCCCATGTTCTCGAAGAACCCGTCGTTCACCCCGCGGTTCGAGAACGTGCCGCCGAAGTCGGGGTCGTTGTTCGGGCCACCCTCGTCGACGAGGATGATCAGCGACGAAGGGCTGCGGTACAGGTCGGTGTTCGACACGGTGATCGTCTTCTTGATCTTGATCGCGCCGATCGAGATCGACCCGCTGACCGCCAAACCGGGCATCCGGCCCGACGTGTTGTAGATGTGGTTGCTGACGGTGTAGCTCAGCCCGCTGCTGCCGGGATTCGGCGGTTCGGGCTCGGTGAACTCGTCCTCCGGGCAGCGGAAGATCTCCAGGCTCTCCGCGTAGGGGTAGATCGAGCCCTTGGTCAGGTCCACCGGGCTGACCGCCTGCTGCATCGAGAAGCCCGGCACCCAGTTGCCCAGGTTGTTGTCGCGGTCGCTGTAGGTCAGCCGGCCGTCGCCGGGGTAGAAGGCGTTGGTGTCGGTGGAGTACCCCTGGAACGCGATCGACAACTGACGCACGTTGCTCTGGCACTGGATCGTGCGTGCCGACCGCCGCGCCGCGCCCAGGGCCGGCAGCAGGATGCCGATGAGCAACGCAATGATCGAGATAACGACAAGCAGTTCGATCAGCGTGAAGCCGGCAACGGGGGCTGAACGTCGATTCATGCGAAGGGCTCCTGGATGCGGCGGCCTCGTTGATGTCGTTACCGGACGCCGAAGGTTCAGCGCACGTGGACACGCCGGATGGATCCAAGCGGTCGCTCAACCCACGAGGCGGCGCGAATGACGGCGTCGTTCACGGGTACCGGCGCGTTACTGCAGAGCGTTGGGCCCAGAGCGTTCAGTTTTTCGGCAAAGCAAACGTTGAGAAGTGCAGGGCTCGACTGACTCAACAATATCAGAAGCTGTGGGTAGGAGAAGCGAAAATTGCATAACTCTCGAACAAAAACCCGCGGCTTAGGGAAAATCACAGCCACCGCGACTCCCTGTGCGACTGCTTGAGCGGGCCGACTCGCAAGGAAAGCCAAGATCACGCGTGACCGGGCGACCGCGGTTTGCCTCGGGCCTCAAGCGCCTCGAGCGGCTCCAATAACCGCGCCGGCACCAACTCGTCCTTCGACCCGATGCGCAGAATCCACCGCCGTTCGACAGCGCCGGATTCAAGTCGCCCGCCCACCGGCCGATGGACACTCAGGGATTCCACGGAAGCCCGGAGGTTATGGGACGCATGGCAGGAACCAACGACACCGGGGCTACCTCCCCCGCGCCGCGCTCCCAACGCGTGCCGTTGCTCGCCGCCTGCGCGGTGGCGGGCGTTGTCGTCGCCGCGTGCGCCGTGTTCTCGTTGGCGTCCGCCGATGTACTGTCGCCGGCCGTGCGCTCCGCGTTCGCTGTGGCGTGTGTGGCGGCGCTGTTTGCGCTCGGATTCATTGGTCTGTTTGTTTGGAAGCGGCTGCCGGTGTCTGAAGAGATCCAACGCGCCGTTTGCGCCTGGACGCCCGGCAGCCGGCACGTTGAGGTTCTGACCATCACCGCCGTCGACGACCCGGTCGCGCAGTGGTGGAACGAGCTCATCCGGTCCTGGCGCGACGCGCAGCGGGCCGCCATCCAAACGGAAGCGAACGACAAGCTGCAGCAAGCCGAAGGGCACCACGGCTTCGACGGCAAGGCACTCGACCTGCTGCCGCAGGGCGTCCTGCTCGTCACGCCCAACCGGCACGTGAGCGCGGCCAACGGCGCCGCCTGCCGGATCCTGATGCGTAGCAAGGAACGCCTGGCCAACGCACCGGTTGACAAGGTCCTGGAAGACGAAGCGTTGAACGAACTCATCGCCGAGACGCTGAGCAGCCCCCAAAACCGCGGCGGTCAGACCGAACTCCGGCTCGAGCCCGAGGAAGGCGTCGAGACCATCGTCCGCGTCACGGTCCGCGGCCTGGGCGAAGGGGCTACTCGCCAGGCATTGGTGGTCCTTGAGGACGTGACCCAGCAACGCACCGCCGACCAGGCCCGGAACCTGTTCGTGGCGCAGGCAACGCACGAGCTCCGCACGCCGCTGACCAACATCGGACTTTACGTCGAGCGGGCGATCGAACTCGACGAGGCCGCCGTCGCCGAGCGTTCCGAATGCCTCAACGTGATCAACGGCGAGGTTCTGCGGCTGGCCCGGCTGGTCGACGAGGTGCTGTCGGTTTCCGAGATCGAAGCCGGTTCGCTGAACATCCGCCGCGACGACGTGCGGTTCGACGACCTGGTCAAGCGGCTCGAACAAGACTACCGCCCGCAAGCCAAAGCGCAGGCGGTCGAGTTGACCTTCGACCTGCCGCCGAAGCTGTCCGTCGTGCAGGGTGACCGCGAGAAGGTCTCGGTGGCGATGCACAACCTGCTCAGCAACGCCGTGAAATACACGCCGCGGGGCAAACGGGTCCGGGTGGAGGTCGAGGAAACCGACGGCTTCATCGAGGCCCGCGTCTCCGACACCGGCATCGGGATCAGCGGCGACGACCTTCCCAGGATCTTCGACAAGTTCTACCGGGCCAACGACAAGCGAATTGCCGGCGTCACGGGCACCGGGCTGGGGCTGTCGCTGGCGCGCGAGGTGATCCGGCTGCACGGCGGCGACATCACCGCCGAGTCCACGCTCAACGAGGGCAGCACGTTCACGCTCCGGCTCCCCGTCAAGGACCCGGCCAAACAGACCGGCGACAAGGGCACCACCGAGACGAAAGCCCAGGCCAAGGCCGCATAACCCCCGTGAGGCGATCATGCAGATCGAGACTCAACGCAAGGGGGCCGTCACCGTGATCGAGCCGCGCGGCGCGATCATCCAGGACGACGCGGACCAGTTCGGCAAGCAGTTGGAAGAGACCGTCCGCACCAGCCTCGGGCGGTTGCTCGTCGACGTCACCAACGTGCCGTTCGTCGACAGCCGTGGGCTCGAGGTCCTCGCCGATGCCGCAGCGGCGCTCGAGGAAACCGGCCAGACGCTGCGCATCGCCGGCGCCAACGAGACGCTCCGCACCGTGCTCGAACTGACCGAGCTGCACGACCGGTTCGACCACTACCAGGACGTCAACTCGGCCGTGAGGAGCTTCCTGTGAGCGGGCGGTCGTTCTCCCCCAAGGCCCGGATCGGCGACCTGCTGCTGCGCGACCAGTCCGTCACGCAGGAGCAGTTGCAGGACGCGCTCAGCAAGCAGAAATCTTCGGGCAAGCTGCTCGGGGAGATCATGGTCGAGACCGGCCTGATCACCGCCGACCAACTCGTGCACACCCTCGCCGAGTCGCTCGGCGTCCGCGGCGTGCAACTCCGCCATGGCCTGGCCGACCCGACCACGCTCAAGCTTGTGGGGCCCGACGAAGCCGCCCGGCTGCGCGTCCTGCCGCTGTTCAAGGTGCACGACACGCTCACCGTCGCCATGGCCGAGCCGCAGTCGCTGCCGACCATCGACCGGCTGCGTCAACTCACGGGCTGCAAGGTCCGCCCCGTCCTCGCGCTCGACTCCGAGATCCAGGACTACATCAAGCGCTACGCCGCCGAGGACGTCGACGTCGACGCGTTCCTCACCTCGCTCGCCGAGACCGACGTCGAGGTCGTCGAGACCGAAGAGGTCGACAACGAGTCCGACGCCAGCCTGGACCGCATGGTCGAGGGCAGCCCGATCGTAAACCTCGTCAACGTCGCGCTGCTCACCGCGATCAAGGACGGCGCCAGCGACGTGCACATCGAGCCCGACAAGAAGTCCACGCGGATCCGGTACCGCATCGACGGCGTCCTGCGCGACCTGATGCAGCCCCCGGCCGGCATGCACGCCGCGATCGTCTCCCGCGTCAAGGTCATCGGGAAGATGGACATCGCCGAGAAACGCCTGCCGCAGGAAGGCCGTGTGCGCCTCTTCGCCGACGGCCGGGACATCGACCTGCGTGTCTCCAGCCTGCCGACGCTGCTGGGTGAGAAGCTCGTGGTCCGCGTTCTCGACAAGCGCAACCTCCGGGTCCGCATGGAGGACTTGGGCTTCCGCGAAGACGCGCTCGATACCTTCAAGGAGATGCTGCACGAGCCGCACGGGCTCGTCCTCGTCACCGGGCCCACGGGCTCCGGCAAGACGACCACGCTGTACTCCGGCCTCGACCTGCTGCGCAGCCCCGAACGCAACATGGTCACCGTCGAAGACCCCGTCGAATACCAGCTCGACCTCATCAACCAGATCCAGGTCAACGACAGCATCGGCCTCGGCTTCGCCAAGGCGCTGCGCAGCATCCTTCGGCAAGACCCCGACGTCATCATGATCGGCGAGATCCGCGACGAGGAGACCGCGCGCGTCGCCGTTCAGGCCGCGCTCACGGGCCACCTCGTCCTCGCCACGCTGCACACCAACGACGCGCCGGGCGCGGTCGCACGCCTCCTCGACATGGGCATCGAGCCCTACCTGCTCAGCAGCGCGCTCAACGGCGTCGTCGCTCAGCGCCTCGCCCGCAACGTCTGCCCGCACTGCATGGCCAAGTACTACCCCTCGGAAGACGCCCTGCGCGACGCCGACATCCCCGACAAGGTTGGCCGGCCGTTTGTCCGCGGCACCGGTTGCACCAAGTGTCACAACAGCGGGATGCTCGGGCGCATCGGGATCTACGAGGTGATGCAGGTCACCTCGGAGCTCCGCCGAGACATCCACCGCGCCGCGGCTTCACACGAGTTGCGCACCGCGTGGCAGAAGCAAGGCGGCCGGACGCTGCGGCAGGAAGGCGTGTCGATTGCGTTGAACGGCAAGTGCAGCCTGGAAGAGATCCTACGCGTGACGCACAACGACGACGTCACCGAAGAACCAACGGTCGAGCTGAGGAGGTCTGCCTGATGGCCTCCGCGCCGACCCGCATCTCTACCGCCCGACCGACCGCCGCGCCGGCCAAGCGCGTGACGACCAAGGCCAAGCGTGGCCCGTCGTTGCCGATCACGCAACGCTGGCACCGCAAGAAAAACCTCCTGCTGTTCACGCGGCAGCTTCACGTGCTGCTCGGCTCGGGCACGCCGGTGGTCGCCGCGCTCGAGAGCCTCGAACGTCAGACCGCCGACAAGACCTGGCAGGCCGCGATCACCGACGTCCGCAGGCAGGTCGAACAAGGCAGCGGCTTGGCCGAGTCGATGGCCGAACACCCGCACCTCTTCGACCGCGTGACCCGGTCGCTGTTCGAGGCCGGCGAGACCGCGGGCAAGCTGCCCGAGATGCTCGACCGCATCGTCACGCTCACGCAGCGTGACCTGCAGATGCGCAACGGCGTCGTCGGCGCACTGCTGTACCCGGCGATCCTGCTCTCCGTCGTCCTTATCGTCTTGTGCCTGACCCTGACGGTGGTGGTGCCGCGCTTCGGCGACCTGTTCGTGTCGCTGTCGGTGCCGATCCCGCCGACGACGCAGGCGACCCTCGCGGCCAGCGCGTTCCTCAAGTCGTACTGGTGGGTGATCCTGTTCCTGTTGGCGGCGGGCGGGGTCGGCACGTGGCTGTGGGTCAGCACGCCGAACGGGCAACGGGCGATGCACACGCTAGCCCTGCGGATGCCGGTGATTGGGAACCTGACCCGCGCGTTCATCACGGCCCGGGTGGTTCGTCTGATCGGCACGCTGGTGCAGAGCCACCTCCCGCTGCTGAGCGTCCTCGAGCTCGTGCGTGGCTCTTGCGGCAACGTCCACTACGCGACGCTGATCACCAACGCCGAGTCGGCCGTCGGCCGGGGCGAGCCGGTGAGCAACGCGTTCAACGACCCCGACCTGATCGCACCGTCGGTCTACGAGGCTTTCCGCAGCGGCGAGAACAGCGGGCGGATCGCCGCGTCCCTGACGACGGTCGCCGACTTCTTGGACGAGGAGAACGACGTGATCGTCCGTTCGCTCACCAAGATCCTCGAGCCGTTGATCCTGATCGTGCTCGGCGCGCTCGTCGGGCTGTTGGCGGTGAGTCTGTTCCTGCCGTTGTTCGACCTGACCGCGATGGCGGGGGAAGGAGCCGGCGGCTGATGCTGACGCCGAACCACAAGCTGAGCCCGATCGGCGTGTCGCTAGAGGCCGACGCGCTGCGCGCGGTCCAGTACCAGCACCGCGGAAGCGGATGGGCGCTGTGCGACGCCGTAACGGTCCCACGTGAGGAGGCGTCTGCGCCGCTCGCCGCGGAGGACGTGACGCTTCTGGCCGAGGTGTTGAAACGCCGACGGTTCAAGGGAGACCGCGTGGCCGCCGCGCTGCCAAACGCCGAACTGATCCGCGGCCTGGTCGAGGTCAAGCCGGACGACCACGAGGCGTTGCTCAACGCGGCGCTGGAGATCGAGCGGGGCAACGGGCTGGAGCCGGGCACGTACGAGCTCGCGGCTTGGGAGCCGGACATGCCGGCCGAGTCGCGTCAGGCGGCCGTGGTCGTGAACGGCTGCCGCCACGACGACGCGGAGCGGTGGCTGTTATGGTTCAACCGAGCGGGTCTGAGGCTCGAGGCATTAGACAGCCGGTCTTCGGCGGCGGCGAGGTGCGTCGACACGGATCGTGCCTCCGCAGGCGACCACCTCACCGCAGTGCTGGACATCGGTCGCACCGAGTCGGAACTCATCCTGGTTCGCCGGGGCGTCGTGGTGTACCAGCGGTCCCTGATCGACGCGGGGCTGGGCGCCGCCCACGCCTTCCTCGCCGACCAGGGCCTAGACCACCACCTTGCGGCGTTCGTCTTGCACCAAGGCGACGACGCGACACACCGACACCGCGCGACGCGGGACACGGCCATTGCCCGCCTCGCCCGCGCGGTCGCGCAGGAAGCCGACCCGGCGCTGGACTACGCGGCCCGGCTCTATGCGCCGCAGGTGATCGAACGCCTCGCGGTGATCGGCGAGGGCGCATCGATCGACGGGCTCGAAGAAGCCGTCGCGCAAGAGCTGTCACTGGCCACGGCTTCGACCCGGCGTCCCGACGCCGGCGGCGAGACACAGGACCGCGCCTACACCGTGGCCACGGGTCTGGCGCTCGCCGAACGGGACGGCGGGATCAACCTGCTGCCCCAGACCGAGCTGGACCGCCGGGCCGGTCAACGCCAATCGCGCGGCGGCGTGCTGGTGGCGGCGGGGTACTCCGGCCTGTTGCTGCTCGGGGCGGTGGGCTACCTGTCGCTGAGCGCGCCACGTCAGACGATGGCCGCGGGCGACCGCATGGCGATCGAGACGGCACGGGTCGAGAAACTATCCGTCGCCGTCGCCGACGCGCAGCGCGACCTCCGCGAGGGCACGCGCCAACTCGAGGCCAGCCGGGTCCTGTCCGAACGCCCGAACTGGAGCACGCTGCTGGACCTCGTGGCCCGCGCGTCCGGCGGCGACGTCGTGCTCGACGGCGTACGGGTCGAAACGACCGGGCCGACCATCGACGCCGCCGCCCGCGTCCAGCTGTCGGGCACGACCCGTGATCCGTGGCAGGTGTCGGCGTTCGTGCTGAGTCTGGAACAGCTCGGCCTGTTCGAGCGGGTCGAGATCGCCGACTCGCAGCGCGCGGCGCGCGGCGCAAACGCCATGACCCGTTTCACCGTCCGCGCCGAGATCGGCAACGGGGTGCAGGAGGCGGCGCCATGAACCCGGCGAACCCGCGAGCCAACGTCTGGAAGGTTTGGGCCGGCTGCGCCGTGGCGGCGACGGCGTTGACCGCGACGGTGTACTACGCCGGGATCGCGCCGGTGCAGGCCAGTCGTAGCGCTGACGTCCGGCTCGCCGAACAAGCCCGCGGCAAGGCCGAACAGGCGGACATCCTCCAAGAGCAGCTCGACCGACTGAATCAGAAGCTGACCACACTACGCGGCAGGCTCAACGAACACCCGGTCACGTTGGGCGATCCGGAACACCTCAACCGCCGCATCGCCGCGCTGATCGACCTCGCGCGGCAGGCGGGCCTGGACGTCATGCAACTCCAGCCCGGCGGGTCGCAGCCGGCCGAGCACTACGACCTCAAGGGCCTTCGGCTCGAAGCCGCCGGCTCATTCGACCAGCACCGTACCTTCCTGGTGGCGGTGCACGAACGCTTCACCGACATGAGCGTCGTTGGCCTGGACCTCACGCAGCCGCGCGGCGCCCAGCGCGCCAACCGGCCCGACGCGGTCTACAACATCGTCTGGTTCACCCTGGTCGCGGACGAAGCACCGGCCGCGTCCTAACGGGCCGCCGCCGAACCGCTCGGCGTACCGGGTGTGACGCCTGGGCAAACCCCACCCTGTGGGTTCTTGGGAACTCGGCTTGACGGCCGCGCAGTTATATCCGTCGGTTCGGGCACCATGGAACTGACCAGGGAACGCAAAGTGCTGATCGCGGTCGCCGGTCTCGCCGCCGCCGCGGTCGTGGGCGACCGCCTGCTCATGGGCGGCGAGTTCACGGGCCCACAGAGCGCGTCGGCCGGGGTCTCGGCGGCCGTGGGCGACCAAGCCGGTCCGACGCCCGATCTCGCCGCGGTGGTCGCCGACCCGACGCCCGCCTTCACCGGCCGATCGATCGCCCAGCGGCTGGACGACGCGGACCAGGAGACGCGCACCAGTGACGCCGCCGTGCCCGACCCGTTTGCGCCGTCGAACCTGTGGTTATCGGAATCAGCGCAGGGTTCGGCGGCCGTCCCGCTGGCCTTTGAGCCGCGGGAGTTCGTCCAGCGGCACCCGCTCGACGCCGTCACCGCCAAGGGCGACACCCGCTTCGCCATCGTGGCCGGGAAGCTGATGAAAGCCGGCGACGCGGTCGAAGGGGTCAAGCTCGAACACATCGGCGACCGATTCGTGGTCTGGGACGGGCACGGCCAGCGGTTCCGGGTCTCGTTGAAGTCCGGATAACTGGGACGCGAACCCGCAGGAAGGCCGCCCAAGGACGATTCCCGGCGGTAAAGGCCGGGTTGAATTAGGTCGATCCACTAGCACGAACGATTACACCACCCACTCCTCGGGGGTCGGAGGCACGCATGCACCGTTTCAAGAACCGTCCGTCGGGTTTCAGTCTGGTCGAACTGGTCATCGTCGTGGTGATCATCGGCCTGCTCGCGGCGATCGCGATCCCGCGGTTCAGTCGCGGGGCCGCCGGCGCCACCGAATCCGCGGTCCGGGGCGACCTGGCCGTGCTGCGCAACGCGATCGAGATGTACGCCGCCGAGCACAACGGCACGTACCCGGCCGCCGGGACCTTCGTCGCCCAGCTCACGACCTACACCAACGCCGCCGGCGGCACCAGCGCGACCAAGACCGGCGCCTTCGTGTACGGCCCGTACCTCCGCCAGATCCCCGCGCTCAAGGGCGGCACCTACGCCGGCGCCACCGGCATCGAGGACTACACGACCGCCGGTGCCCCCGCGGCCGAGAGCGGCACCGCCACCAACGGCTGGCTCTACAAGGCCACGACCGGCGAGATCTGGGCCAACGAGACCGACTACATCACCTGGTAACCCGGCGTTCCAACGCCCCGGCGTGCGTGACCGCCACGCCGCCCCACCGGCCGCGCCACCACGCTCGGCCCACGGCGACGCGGCCCTACCCGGCCGAGTCGCCGTTTTCGTTTCACGCCGCCACCCGTCGCTCACCGACCCGCCCCGCGTGATGCCCGCAGCGCTCCCCGAGTCCGACCGCCGCCGCGCCGCGTTCTCCCTCGTGGAGCTCGCGCTGACCATGGTCATCGTCGGGCTCATCGCCGCCATCGCCGTGCCCCGTTACGCCGACGCCCAGGCCCGGTACCGCGTCGACGCCGCCGCCCAGCGCGTCATCGCCGACCTCGCCTTCGCCCAGAGCCGCGCCAAGACCCGCAGCAAGGCCATCACCGCCACCTTCGACCCCGCCGCCGAGACGATGATCATCACCGGCGTCGCCGGCAACGACAACCGCGACGCCGACTACCTCACCGACTTCGCCGACACCCCCTACACCGCCGACCTCGTCTCCGCCGATTTCGCCGGCAACCCCACGCTCACCTACACCGGGTACGGCACGCCCATCTCGGGCGGCACCATCGTCCTCGCCGCCGGCAACAACACCCGCACCATCACGGTCGACCCTTCGACCGGGGAGGCCGCGCTCCCATGACCCCCACGCACCGCCGACAGCGCCGCCGCCCCGCCGCGTTCACCCTCCTCGAGGTCGTGATCAGCCTCGTCGTCATCGGCGTGCTTGTCGCCACCATGAGCTCGGCCATCGTGCTCGCGACCAAGGCCCTGCCCACCGACGACACCGACGCCGGCTCCATCGTCTCCGCCGCGCAGGTCATGCAGCAGTTCCGCGACGACCTCCAGCAGGCGATCCACCTCACCGAGCGCGACCCCAACGCCGTCACCGCGGTCCTGCCCGACCAGGACGGCGACGGCGCCCCCGAAGTCATCCGCTGGGCCTGGGCCGGCAGCGCCGCCGACCCCCTCACCCGCCAACGCAACGGCGGCGCCCCCGTCATCGTGATCAAGGAAGTCGAAACCCTCACCCTCGGCTACGCCGCCGTCGACCGCAGCGCCGTCTTCCCCGGCACGCCCGTGGAGTCGGCGGAAGAACTGCTGTCCAGCCAGGACGGCGGTACCGGCACTGGGAGCGAAAAGCTCAAGAGCAGCGCGTGGTTCGGCACGCGTGTCGATCCCAACCTCCCCGCCGACGCCACCGGCTGGCGCATCACCCGCGCCACGTTCTACGGAGACAAGCAAGGCGGCTCCGGGTCAACGATCACCGTCGAACTCCGCGACTGGGACAGCGACGCCCCCGGCAACACCGTCTTCGATTCGATGGACCGTCCCGAATCCGACCTCACCGCTTGGGACTGGTACGACTTCAGCTTCGACGGCTCGCCGACGTTCGACGCGAGCGAAGACGCCTTCATCAACCTCGCCAACTACGGCGGCGGCGACGCCGGGAAGTGGGAGTACGACAAAGGCAACAGCGCCCCGACCAACATGTACGAAAGTGGCGACGAAGGCGCAGCGTGGACCGCCTACGCCGACGACGAAGAACTGAAGCACTACGTCTACGGCATCTACACCGCGCCCGGCGACGGCTGGTCCTACACCCGGCAACGCGTCAAGTGCGTCGACCTGTCGCTGGCCCTGACCCGCAACCCGTCGCGCACCCTCGACACGATGGTCGCCCTGCCCAACGCGCCCGTCGCCGTGGACGACCTCTGGGTCACCGACTTCGGCAGCGACCCGACGCGGCTCGACCTCGACGCCAACGGCGTCGCCGACTGGTCCGGCTCGTTCAACGACAGCCGCATGATGAACGGGCACTGGGCCATCCAGGCCGGACACCAGCTCGAGCCCGACGACACCGCCTTCGACACGCCGACCGTGCTTAACGTCCGGCTGCGCGACATCACCGACGACGGCGCCGGGGCCGGCGTCCGCTGGCGGTGCGACCGCGGCGACGGGCTGCAGACCGTCATCACCGCCGAGCTCGAACTCGACGGCGGAGAGCAGGTGCTCACCGTGCAGGGCCTCGACGACGGCGGCACACTCACCACCTGGTTTACCGCCACCACCGACGACACCGACGCCTGGGTCCACCTCCGGCTTCTGCTCGACCCCGACAACGACCGAGCCGGCGTCGAGATCAACCAGCTCCGCGTGGGCGCGTTCGTCTACGGCACGACCGCCGACAACGGCTCGCCCAGCCTGGGGTTCTTCGCCGACTCCGCCAACGCCGGCGTGCAGTGCGACCACGTCGCCGTCGCCGTCGCCGGCACCACCGCAGTCGAGGCCGACGCCACCATCAACGGCGCCACCGCCGGCGCGAGCATCGACCTCGACGACGACGACGGCGGCCTCGGCCTGGGCAACACCGCCGGCACGTCGTCCGCCGACAGCTCGGGCACTTCCAGCAGCAGCACCAGCTCGAGCACCAGCAGCAGTAGCAGCTGGTGGGGGAGCCTCTTTAACTGATGGCCCGACGCGCCCGCCCAACCCGTCCGGCCCGCCGCCGCGGCTTCTCGCTCGTCGAGGTCACGATCGCCGTCGTCCTCGTCGGCGGGGTCTACCTCGTCGCGCTCAACCTCGTCGGCAGCTCGCAGGTCACGCAGGCCGCCTTCGCCGACCGCCAGACCGCGATGCAGCTCTGCGAGGAGCTGCTCGCCGAGGCGCTGCTGCTGCCGTACGAGAGCTCGATCACGCCGAACGCACTCGGCCCAACCAGCAGCGAAGCTGGGGGCCCACGAAACACCTGGAACGACTTCGACGACTACGACGGGTGGTCTGCCAACCCCCCCGTTGACGCCGCGGGTAATACGCGGCCCGGCCTGAGCCGCTTCACTCGTACCGCCAGCGTCGCCTGGGTCGAGTTAGACAGCCCAAAAACGACCTCCGCCACCCGCACACCGGTGAAAGTCATCACCGTCTCCGTCTCCGTCGGTGGCAAGACCCTCGCCACCCTCACCGGCGTCCGCGCCGCGAGCTGGCCCGACCCCGACGAACTCGTTGAGCCCACCTGGTGACCCCCACCCACCCCCG
This sequence comes from Phycisphaera sp., assembly GCA_028285385.1. Classification (GTDB taxonomy): domain Bacteria; phylum Planctomycetota; class Phycisphaerae; order Phycisphaerales; family Phycisphaeraceae; genus CAZIXN01. Next base: position 18,034 of record JANQPR010000124.1, on the reverse strand, counting down.
AGCAACGGAGTCGATGGTGCAGCGGTCGCCGAGCCGTCGTCAGCGGGACCACCGCCGGCGCGGGTCGGTGTACCTGCTGGTGCTGGCGGTGTCGGGGCTCGTGATGATCATCGGGATGTCGGCCGTCGCCGCGACGCGGATCCAGCAGCGGGGCCAGCTCGACGAGGCCCACGCCGCCGAGGCCCAGGTGCTCGCCGACGCCGCCCTGCAGATCGCGCTCGAACGCCTCGTCAACGACCCGAACTGGCGCGACACCTACACCCACGAGCAGTGGACCGGTTGGGAAGCGCTCGGCGACGGCGGGTTCACGTTCAAGCTCGAGGACCTGAACGACACGGCCCTCGACGACGACGACGAGGAGCCGTTCCGCCTGACCGCCCGCGCCACGCGCGGCGAGGCGGTGCGGTTGGTCAGCATCGAAGTCGAGGCGTTGGAAGTGCTCGGCCCGGAGTTGGTGACCAACGGCGACATGGAGGCCGGCTCGGCGGGCTATGGCAGAACCGCGCTGGCCGGAAACATCAACGGCTACTCGGACAGCCCCCACGGCGGCAACATCTACCTGGCCTTCGAAAACCGGTTCACCCAACTGGACGCTTGGAAGCAAGACCTGCCCAACGGCGACATCGAGACCGACAAGACCTACCGCTGTACGGTCTGGATGCGCCTGCCCAACACGCCCGAAGACGTGAAAATCGGCCTTTACACCTCCCAAGGTTTCAGCATCCGTTACGTCGACGAGGCCACCCCGGCGGGCACGACGTGGACCAAGGTCACCGCCGACCTCACGCCGGATTTCTCGTTCACCCCGGACCTGACCTACGTCTACGGCGTCACCGTCTCCGGGAACCAGACCATCCATTTCGACGACCTGTCCGTCCGCGAAGTCCTGAACGACAGCCCGTTCATGGTGGTCCGCGGGAGTTATCGGCGGCAGCTGGACCCGTGAAGCCTCGGATCCCCGCTGGGCGGTGAAACGCCGCCGGGCTTTGTCCGATGGTCATTTAGATGCCCGATCCAGGCACCCCCATCCCGGTCGTGATCGCCGACGACGACACCCACATCGTCTACATCCTCAAGGTCAAGCTCGAGGAGGCGGGGTACGACGTCCACCCGACCAACAACGGCGAGGACGCGCTCGAACTGGCCCAGCGGGTCCGCCCGGCGTTGGTGATCTCGGATTTCAACATGCCCGTGATGGACGGGCTGCAGTTCGCGATCGCGCTGCGGGACACCCCCGAAACCGCGGACGTCCCGGTGATCATGCTGACCGCCCGGGGCCACGCCGTATCGGATGAAGAGCTCGCACGGACCAACATCCAGCACATGGAATCGAAGCCGTTCAGCGCCCGACACCTGATCGCCAAGGCCCAGGAGCTGCTGGCTTCCGCGACGACCCGGACCTGATCCACGGCCGAAGTCACGACTCCGTCAATCTCAGTCCTGCGACTCGGTTTGCCGCTCTCGAGCGTCGCTCCAGGTCGATGATCGACGATCAATCGATCACCATTCCGACTGTCATATCTATCTTCGTCCGCGTTTTCCCTTGTAAATCCCGACGAACCTCGTTACTGTCGTGTTACGTACTGGCGAAAGGCTTGTACGCCCCGCACTCGGCCGTAGCGCCACCGCCTGCTTGCTGCACTGTTTGATTCTCCGTGACCGTCGCGGCTGTTACTTCCTTCGTTCACGGAATAAAAAGTGTTTAAATCGGACACCGGGAAAACGAATCGTGTGACGGAGCCTGATCCACCCCGTACCCCACGCATGACCCCTCATGGCTGAGAAATCCTCCCGAAGCAGCGGCGGTGGCGACCTCAAGGGGCGACGCATCGGCCGAGTGATGACCAAACTCGGCATGGTCACCCGCGATCAGGTCCAGGAAGCGCTTGCCCTCCAGGAGACCCGTCGGGCCCCGCTCGGGCAGCTGCTCATCGAGCTCGGCTACATCAACGCCGACCAGCTCAACCAGGCCCTCGCCGCCCAGCAGGGCATGGAGATGGTCGACCTGGGCGACTTCGACATCCCCGAGGAGGTGCTCAAGCTCATCCCCTCGGAGATGGCGAACACCTACAACGTGCTGCCGCTCTCGTACGACGAGGGCAAGAAGCGGCTGACCGTCGCCGTCAAGTCCGCCGACAACTACCAGGCCCTCGACACGCTGCAGCTGATGATGGGCTTCAGCGTCGAGTCGGTCGTCGCCCCGGCCGAGCAGCTCGAGGGCAAGATCAACCAGTACTACGGCGAGGACGAGGAGTCGCTCGCCTCGCTGGTCGCCGAGCTGTCCGAGGACGAGGACGAGGACTTCGAGTTCGACGGCGGCAAGTCGGTCGACCTCGAAGAGCAGATCGAGATGGCCAACGACAACCGGGTCATCCGGTTGCTCAACCTCGTGCTGCTGCAGGCGATCAAGGACAAGGCCTCGGACATCCATTTCGAGCCGTTCGAGGACGAGTTCAAGATGCGGTACCGCATCGACGGCGTGCTCTACGAGATGATCCCGCCGCCGCGGCACCTGGCCCTGCCGATCGTGTCCCGCATCAAGGTCATGTCTAACCTCGACATCGCCGAGCGCCGCCTGCCGCAGGACGGTCGGATCGAGTTGACCGTCGGCAACAGCCCGGTCGACCTCCGCGTCGCGGTCCTGCCCACGATGTTCGGCGAGTCGGTCGTCATGCGTGTCCTCGACCGGACCAACACGTCGCTCTCGCTCGACGCGGTCGGCATGCGCGGCGACGACCTCGACTCCTTCCGCCAACTGATCAAGAAGCCGAACGGGATCGTCATCGTCACCGGGCCCACGGGTTCGGGCAAGACGACGACGCTGTACTCGGCGTTGGCGGAGCTGAACGAGATCAGCGAGAAGATCCTCACCGCCGAGGACCCCGTCGAGTACGACATCGACGGCCTCTGCCAGGTCCAGGTCAACCCCGACGTCGGGCTCACCTTCGCCGCGGCGCTGCGGTCCTTCCTGCGGCAGGACCCGGACATCATCCTCGTCGGCGAGACGCGCGACCTCGAGACCGCGCAGATCGCGGTGCAGGCGTCGCTCACGGGACACCTGGTGTTCACCACCCTGCACACCAACGACGCGCCCTCGTCGATCGCCCGGCTGCTCGACCTCGGGCTCGAGTCCTTCCTGATCACCGCGACGATCGAGGGCATCGTCGCCCAGCGGCTGGTCCGCAAGATCTGCCCGCGGTGCAAAGAGGCCTACGACCCCAGCGAGGACGAGTTGTTCCAGTTGAACCTGACGCAGGACGACCTCGAGGGCCGGAAGCTCTACCGCGGCCGAGGCTGCGACTTCTGCAACCAGTCGGGCTACAAGGGCCGGATGGGCCTGTTCGAGATCATGGTGCTCGACGACGAGTTGCGCGACCTGATCATGAAACAAGCGTCGACGCAGCTGCTGCGCAGCGAGGCGCGCAAACGCGGGATGCGGACGCTGCGTCAGGCCGGCCTGATCGCGTTGTACGACGGGCTGACCAGCATCGACGAGGTGGTGCGCGAAACGATGATCGAAGACTGACCCCCGGACAGGGTCGGTGGACAGCAAGCCGGCGAGGCCGTCGGCGAGAACGAGGCGCTTCCGGGGGGACGGGATGCGAAGGACACGCGTTTCGAAGACTCGAGGTGGATTGCCGTTGGTCCCGGGTAGCAAGGAGTTCCGCCATGCCGACCTACACGTTTGAAGCGCTGAACGACGCGGGCAAGCCCCAGAAGGGCACGATCAACGCGGCCAACCCCGAGGAGGCGGCCGCGCGCATCAAGAGCCAGGGCTTCTTCCCCACGTCCATCCGCGAGCAGAAGGCCAAGAAAGGCGGCGGGGGCGGCGGCAAGGGCGGCAAGGCCGGCGCCGGCGGCGGGGGCAAGAAGAAGGGCGAGATCTCGATCTCCATCGGCGGCGTGAGCAACAAGCAGCTCACCACCTTCACCCGCCAGATGTCCACGCTGCAGGACGCGGGCCTGCCGATCCTTCGTTCGCTCGCCATCTTGGAGCAGCAGCAGAAACCCGGTGCGCTCAAGAAGGCGCTCGTCGAGATCCACGAGGACGTGTCTTCCGGTGCCGCCCTCTCGGACGCGATGGCCAAGCACCCCAAGGCGTTCGACAAGCTCTACGTCAAGATGATCGCGGCCGGCGAGGTCGGCGGTGTGTTGGACCTGATCCTCTCCCGCCTGGCCGACTTCCTAGAGAAGGCCGCCAAGCTCAAGCGCAAGATCATCTCGGCGATGATCTACCCGGCGGCGGTGATCTCCGTGGCGGCGATCATCGTCATCGGCATCATGCTGCTGATCGTGCCCAAGTTCATCGAGATCTTCGACGACTTCGGCACCGAGATGCCCGCGCTGACCCTGTTCCTCATCGAGATGTCCAAGTGGCTCGCCGGGCCGCTGCTGCCCGACGACCTGCAGGGCGACATGCCGTTCCCGGGCGTGATCCTGCTGGTGTTTGCTCCGCCGCTGATCTACCTGTTCTTCAAGCTGATCCGCAAGACCTCTGGCGGCAAAAAAACTACCGACTGGGTCATGATCAAGGCCCCGATCATCGGCCCGCTGGTCAAAAAGGCCACCATCGCCAAGTTCACGCGGACGCTCGGCACCCTCGTCAACGCCGGCGTGCCCATCCTCGACGCGATCACCATTACCTCCGAGACCACCGGCAACGCCATCTACGCCAACGCGTTGATCGGCGTGCACAACTCCGTCCGTCAGGGCGACAGCTTCGCCGAGCCGCTGCGCAAGGCCAAGGTCTGCGACCCCATCGTCGTCAACATGATCGACGTCGGCGAGGAGACCGGTGACCTCGACAAGATGCTCCTGAAGATCGCGGACAACTACGACGAAGAAGTCGACACCGCCGTCGCGGGCCTGGTCTCGCTACTCGAACCGATCATGGTCGTCATCCTCGGCGGCATCGTCGGCTTCATCGTCGTCGCGCTGTTCCTCCCGTTGGTGAAGCTGATGAGTTCGATGATGTAAGCGAGTGGTCAGTGGTCAGTGGTCAGTGGTCAGTGGTCAGTGGTCAGTGGTCAGTGCGAGTGTGAAACGCCGTTACGCGAGTTCAACATGAACGCAACACGCCGACATCCCGGCTCGACACGAGGAGCGCCCGCACGGCCGACCGGCTTCACGCTGATCGAGGTGCTGGTGACGATCTCGATCATCGCGCTGCTGGTCGGGATCATCACGCCGGTCGCGATCCGCATGTTGGCTCAGGCGGAGGTCGGCAAGACCAAGGCCGTGCTCAACGCGCTCTCCGGCGCGCTGGACGAGTACAAGCTCCAGACCGGCAACGTCCCCGACCACACCCGGACGACCGGCGTCGACCGGATCGACGGGCTCGTGGTCTCCGACGATGACGAAGACGACACCACCATCGGGCTGGTCCTGGTGAACATCCAGCAGCTCGGCGGCACGGCGGAGTCGATGCTGCGCGCGGGCGTAGGACGCCAGGGCTTGTCGTGGGACGCCGACAACGACGGGCACGACAGCGACGACCAGAACCCGCCGGACTTCCAGACGGCGGTGAACCGTGGCCAGACGACGGCCTATCTCGACTTGGAGTTGTGGACGCTGCTGGACCCGTGGGACGCCAAGATGCGTTACGCCAAACGGGTCAGCCACGAGGACAGCTTCGAGGAAGACGACTTCCTGCCGGTTCACCCGACGCCGTTCTTCGCCTCCGCCGGACCGGACGGGGTGTGGGGCAGCGCCAAGCTGCTGGCCGAGTTGAAAGCCGGCACGACGCTGTCGGACGAGGACCGCGAGCTGGCGGAAGCCGCCGAGGACAACATCGTGAGTTTTGAGTTCGACTGATGCACAGCACTCGGCGCGAATCAACCCGTACGCATGCGGCCCCGCGACGCTCGGCGTTCACGCTGATCGAGCTGCTGGTCGTGATCGCGATCATCTCGCTGCTGGTCGGGCTGTCGTTCACCTACGTCCGTGGCATGCTGCGTTCCAGCCAGGAGCAGATGGCGGCGAACTCGATCAGCAACGCGGTTCAGGCCGCGCGGGCCTACGCGACGCGGTACGTCCCGTTCGTCGACTCGTTCCAGGGGCGCACCTCCGAGACCAACGGCGACGGCTACAGCGGCGCCGCGGTGATCTTCACGCCCGCCAACGAGCTGCGGATCAGCGAGAACGACGAGGCCGCGGAGGAATCGGGCGGCCGGCGGCTGGAACTCCCGCCGTTGGGCACCGCGATCTACAACGGCTACAGGCCGATCCAGGACCTCGACGACCTGCTGCTGCCCAAAGGCGTCAGCGTGTTGGGGTTGGTGCGGACCGGCGAGGACACGATCGAGCTGCTGCCGCCGCCGTTCGCGGTGTCGTTCAGCCGGCGGGGCGACCTGATCACGCAGGCGGTCGACCCGTCCGAGATCACCACGCTGCGCAACTTCCGCCGCGCCGACGGGTTCGTGTACTACGACGGCGACGGCGACGGCGTCTGGGACACCTCCAACGACCGCGACGACTTCGTCAACAACGGCGACGACGACGGCAACCAGACACTCGACGCGTACCGCCGCGGCGGCGCCGAGAACATCACTCCCGACGACTTCCGCACCCGTACCCTCTCGATCCCCGAGAACCGGGACCCCGAGGCCCGCGGCTTCATGGAGGGCCGACGCAAGCTGCCGTTCGAGAAGATCGAGCCGGTCGTCGGCATCGTGATCTTCCAGACCGACCGGGTCCCCGCTCGGTTCTCGATCTTCAGCGACGACCCCGCCGACGTCAACGCCGACGGCACCGGCCCCAACAACACCGATCAGTTCCACCCGCAACGCGCCGCCGGCATCACCATCGACCTAACCGAAGACGACAACCTGCTCGCCTGGGCCGCGTCGTCGGCCGGAGGCACCGTGCTGTTCTTCAACCGCCGCACCGGCGCCGAGCTGCGCCGCTGACCGCGACGCGGCCGCTCCCCGTTCTTGCTCCACCGACCACGATGCTTCGTTCGACGTTCCCAACCCGACCGACCCGCCGCACCAGCCGCCGACGCGCGGCCTCGGCCGCGGGCTTCACGCTCAACGAGGTGTTGATCTCGCTGGGCATCCTCGCGGTCGGGATCACGGCCGTCGCGTCGCTGTTCCCGCCGGCGATCCTGATGCAGAAGGAGACCGTCCGCGACGTGCTCGCCCAGCAGAACGTCCGCAGCTCGGACGCGCTGCTGCGTGCCAAGGGCATCAACGGCGACGCGCTGTTCCGGTTCACGGACAACCTCACGGGCCCGACGAACCGCCGCACGTCCTCCGATGACATCGACGACGACAACACGATGGGCGCCGCCATCGCCCGCGGCGCGGACGTGAACACCGCGCCGTCGAAGGAGCGCTACATCGTGCCCGAGCCGGAGTTCGACATCTTCGCGCTGGCCGAGGCCGACGCGTACATGCCGCCGCTCGACCCCAACGCAACCAGCTACGTCATCCCGCCCACGACCCCCGGGCCGTCCGAAGGCGTCGCGAACTACCAGTTCCCCGACATGCGGGCCTACAGCGACTACGGCGCGTCGAACCCGCCGCCCGGCATCGCGCCGCGCCGCAGCTACAGCCAGCACCAGTCACTGCTGGCCAACTGGGGCGAGATCGACCGCTCGTTCCCGAGTTACGTCGCGAATCCCGCCGACCGCGAGCTCTACATCGTGCCGCTGTTCCGCCGGGGCCTGCAGGCCAGCGAGTTCGCCGCCGACTACCAGGTCTTCAGCATGATCCTGGAACGCTACCCCGAAGACATCGAGGACATCGATCTCGATCCCGGCCCGTACGACAGCATCGTGCTTCGGGCGCCGTACATGCGGGTCTACCCCAGCTACGGCTCCATCCCCGAGGACGACGCCCGCAACACGATCGTCTGCGCCAACCCTTACGACAACCCGAACTACTTCCCCAAGGTCTTCCGCATCCCCGCGGTCGACAACACGCTCAACGAACGCGACCCGTCCGACATCGACCCCAACGCCCCCGGCGCCAACCCGTTCGGCTTGGAACCCGACGAGATCCAGCTGCTCGTGCCCAACGAGGTGCAGTTCCCTGCCGACGGCAGCCGCGGCCTGCTGCTCCGCCCCGGCGACATGATGCTCACCGACACCGGGCGCATCCTCCGCGTCGTCGGCTACCCCAACGTCAACAACCTCACCGTCCTCCGCGTCAGCGAAGAGACCCGGCAGTCCACCGGCGACTTCCTCACCCAGGACCGCAGCATGCGGGCCGTCTGGATCGCGATGCGCCCCACCGCGGCCGCCCGGTCCCCGCTGCGCGACATCCGCGTGCTCTCCGGCGACGTGATCCGCTCGGGCGACTGAGCCCCTCCCGCCGCCACGCACTTTTTTTGACCCACCATGCCTGCTTCCCCCGCTTCATCCCACTTTCTGTCTCGTCGCAACGCCTTTGCGCCCGGCTTCACGCTCATCGAGTTGCTCGTCGCGATCTCGGTGACGTCGATCATGCTGCTGCTGGTCAGCCGGGTGTTCACCGAGACGACCCGAGCGATCAACATCGGCGCCGACACCAGCCAGATCGTCGCCAACTCGCGGACGATCTCGGACCAGATGTTCCAGGACGCCGGGCGGATGAACGTCGCCAAGGCCAACCCCGAGAAGGACGCCAGCCGCGGCAAGTTCAGCGACGAGCCCGGCGGGTTCCTCGTGATCATCCAGCAGCTCAACGCGGGCGTCCGCTTCCCCGACCCCGGCCGCCCCGGCCAGGCCCCGGAGGACTGGCCGGTCGGCGACCCGATCCGCACCGACCAGATCGCGTTCATCGCCGCCGCCGACAAAGCCGAGTCCATCACGCCGGGCTCACGCGACCGCTACGACTCCGACGCCTTCGCCCCCTACCAGCGCATCTGGTACGGGCACGTCCCCCGCGCCAACCTCGACGGCACCCTCCCCGACGACACCGAGGTTGGTCAGGACGGCAACAACGACGACTTCGACCCCACCCTCGTCACCGACCTCGTGCTCGGGCGTCAGGGCCTGCTCATCATCGACGACCAGTCGCTGCTGCCGACCGGCGAAGAGGCGTACGACACGAGCAGCCAGACCCGCAACAACATCGGCAACAGCGTGATGGTGAGCCAGCCGGTCGGGTTCTTCCGGCTCAACTCCCGCGTCGACCGCCTGCGCGTGTTGAACGTCGACCCGGGCATCCCCGCCGGCGACGACCAGTACAACGAAGTCCACATGGGCGGCACCGACCTGTTCGGGCTGTTCGACCCGCAGAACCGCGGCGTCGACTTCGCGAACTTCTTCGAGTGGGAAGGCAAGGGCAGCGACGGCGCCGGCGGCGGCGGGGTCAAGGGCTTCTACGCGACCGGGCACGTGTTCGGCACCGACCGGCCGGACCTCGAAACCCCGAATGCGTTGAACGACCCCGGCAACCCGATTGGTTTGGGCACTATCACGCCGTTTGACCCGGCCTACCCGACCGACCACACCTACCTCCAGCCGACCGAACTGTACCAGCGTCACCTCCTGGGCTGGGCGTTCGCGTCACCGGAGCGTCGGCTGGTCACCAGCCAGGACATCAACTACCCGTACGAGCCGCTGGACGTCGCGCGGAACCACACGTTCTTCGTGCCGTACGTCAGCGACTTCGCCGTTGACTTCGCCGCCGACATCGTCGACGACTACACGCTGGCCGACGACCCGAACACGGTGCAGCAAAACTCGTCCGGGGCCACCGTCCCGCTGTACGACAACATCCTGCTGCCGTGGTGGGACGAACGCTTCCTGCCCGGGCCGAATCAGTGGGACAGCCTGGATGCCACCCGGACCGATGACGACACGACACCGGATGTGGACGAGCGGTACGCACCGGGCTTTCATCCAGACGGCCTGCCCGACGGCCGGCCCGACGAGTACTGCATCGACCCGCTGCCCTCGGCAGACAACAACAATAACCCGATCCGCATCGTCGGGATCAAGTGGTACAACATGGCCTTCGACCTGGCGCAGCCCGGGGGGCAGCTCGGCAACCCAATCAACGTCGACCCGGCATTCCCCTCCCGCCTCGGGACCGCGGTCGACCGCACCCGGCCGTCCTTCTACCGCCTCCCGCGGAACTTCGGCGCCCCCAGTGGCACGGCATCGCCCTACCGGAACTTCCTGGCCCAGATCGAGGGACAGTATCACACGATCCCCCGGCCCGGCAGCGGGAGCACCGGCGCGATCGAATACCCGCCCTACGTCGGGTACACCACGGCCGGCACCCCGTTCTTGATCTTCCAACGCACGCCCAACGTGACCACCGTGAGCCCGACGGGCTCGTTGCCGAACAACGTCGGTGTCCGGGCCGTCTTCGTGTTCGGACACACCGCCGATTACGACCTGGACGGCGGGGAGGTTAATGCGGGCGCGTTTGAACGTGGCGACGGGACGCGTGCACGCATCGACGGCGGCAACGGCTTCGAGGCCGGCTCCGCCAAGTGGTGGCCCTACGCCCTGCGCGTCCGCTACCGCCTGCACGACGGCGACGGGTCCTACGCCTCCGTCGGCGAGGTGCCCTCGGCCACTCCCGTCGTCCTCGACCCCGACCAGGACCAGTTCGACCCGATCCCCGGCAAGTGGTTCGAACAGGTCATCCCGATCGTCCACCACGACAACCACCGGCCGGACACGAACTGAACCCACGCGAGCCCGATGCGCTTGCCCGCGCGTAAGCCCCACCCGAACCCCGGCTCCGCGCCCAACCCGAACCCCGTGCCGACGCTCTCGAGGCGCCGGCCTCCCCGGAACCGGACGCCGCGCGTCCGCCAGCCAAGGAGAAAACCATGCGTCGTCTCTCCCCCGCCCGCCGCCCCGACGCCTCCCCGCCCCGTGCACAATCGAACCGAGCCACGCGACGCCCCGCCGCGCGCGAGCAAGGCTCGATCCTCGTGCTCTCGGTCGTGTTGATCGTGTTGTTGGTGATGATGGGCGCGTCGTTCCTGCAGATGGCCCGCAGCGACCGCCGGTCGACCCAGCAGATGGACACGCGCGTCAACGACTACAACGACAACGAGCTCGCGTGGTTCAACCGCAGCGTCTACGTGCCGGACCTGCCGACGCGGACCGTGACCGTCGGCCGAGACCCCGCGGATGGCATCTTCACCACCCGGTTCGGGCAGATCGGCCGGGACTACCCGTTCACGTGGTCGAGCCGGCCGCAGATCCAGGATGGCGACCGGCTGACCTTCCCGGTCGGCCTGGAGGCGCTCAACGGCCGTACGCCCGCCAACAACCCCGGCGACATCGACGACCCGCGCGATTCAATCCCACCCGGCAACGGCGGACCGCTTCTTTACGAAGCCGAGGGCGTCGGCCCGACGCGCAGCGGCTTCGTCGGCGAGATCGCCGATCTGCTGGCCGATCAGGGCCGCCCGCCGTTCAACGCCGTGCCCGACCGCGGGCAGAACGACGACATGTGGCTCGCTTCCACCGAGCCGGTGTTCGCGGCCTGGCCCGCCAACCCGAGCGGACTGCCGGACACCGTCCAGGACACGCACAACATCGTCACCGGCGCGAACGGCTCCGTGCAGGGCTACTGGCCGCACATCTCCAACGTCCGCGGCGTGTTCCTCGACCTGGGCAACGTCGAGACCGACGGGGACGGCAGCACGTGGCCGACCGCCTACATCAGCACCGCCGACAACGACCTCCGCAGCGGCGACACCTGGCTCGACCTGGCCAACATGCAGGCCGACTGGGAGTTGAACGACGGCAACCGCTTCGCCGACGCCGACGGCGACGGCATCGCCGACTCCCGCTGGACCTACGCCGCCGCGACCACCGGCGGCGGGCTGACCTACGTCGCCGCGTGGCGCGTCGTCGACAACGCCTCGATGGTCAACCTTAACGTCGCCAGCCACAACGCCGGCAACTCCACTGACGCCGGCGTCGCGCCGCGGTGGTACAACCCGGCTGACCTCAGCCTGGAGGCGTCGTTCCTGCAGAACGTCTTGCCCTACGCCTCCGCCGCCGACCGCCTGGACGCGCTCCGCGGCCTGATGCGTGACCGCTCGGGCACCGACGGCGTCCGCGGCATGTACGCCACGGCCAACCAGGACGGCAACACCTACGAAGAACGCCTCACGAGCTGGCTCCTGACCGGCAAGCCCTACCGCAACACCGCTTCCGTGCTGCCCGCGGAGAACCCGTGGGACGAGATCGGCAGCGGCCTGCAGCAGCTCGCCGGCACCACCGGCTACGACACCGCCGCGGGGGTGCTCGTCGACCCCGAGCCCTTCGGCGCCACCGCAGACGGCTTCGCCGACGACATCGGCACCCTCGGCATCGGCGGAGCCAACGAGGTCGAGCTACGGTTCGGCAACGGGCTCAACCGCCGCAGCGACGACAACCAACGCACCTACGCCGACGCCCCCGTCGAGACCCGCACCAACGAGGCGCTCTGGCGGGCCGACGTCGACGTAGACGAAGTCGAGATCAACGGCTTCCGCGAGGTCTGGCACAACGGTACCGGCGCCAACCCCATCCGGCCCACCGTCCAGGAGTACGTCGAGCTCGAGCCCCGGCACCGCTTCACCACCGCCTCGGGGTCCGGCGACTTCGGGCGGTTCAACCTCAACATCGGCCTGGGAAACCCCACCACCGCCGACAGCCGCTTCCGCACCCAGTTCCGCGAGTTCCTCCGCGGCCTGGGCGACGAGATGGACGTGCTCGCGGAGAACCTGGCCTTCACCGGCGTCAAGAACGGCTTCGACCTGCTCGAGGAAGACCGCGCCAACATCCAAGGCACCGGCGCCTTCGATGACCCCACCTGGGACGGCTTCGCCCGCCTCGCCGCCGCCTTCGCCGTCGACTGGCGCGACAACGACCGCGGCGACAGCGGCAACGGTGCCCAGGCCCGCCCCGAGCTCACCCGCTCCCAATCCGGCAACGGCCCCACCTACTACGGCATGGAGTACCTGCCCTTCATCAGCGAGGTGTACCTCAAGGCGAAGTACGAGAACGATATTCCCGGCCCGGACGTCGTAACGGGCGTCGACTTCGACAACAACCCACTGACCCCTCCCACCGATGGTCACCGAGCGACGTACACCTATGCCGACGAGTACTACCTCGTGGTCGAGTTGTTCAATCCCTGGGACCGCGTCATCCCGATCGCGGAGATCCAGCTCCAACTGCAGGATATCAACACGGACACGGCGATCGCGGGTGGCACCTTCGGCACCACGCCGTCCTTCCTCCGCGATCAGATCGTGGACGAGATCGGCCGGGCCTACATGAATCCCCACGAGGTGATCGTCCTTCGCGTCGGCGGGATCGCCACGGGTGAACCGCTTGAAGAAATCGACGGCGAATACAACTTTGGCACCGGGCCCAACGATGTTCGGCACGTTGAAATTGGCGGCGGCGCGGCCCCGCCACCGCCCGATTGGCCGGTCGACGCGACGACCGACCAATGGAACCTGGACTCGGACATCGCGCTCGCGCTGCTCGCACCGGTTGATGGCGGCGCAACGACGGTTTATCAACAGTTCGCCGTGCCGCCGATCCCCGACCCCAACGGCGGTTTCATTCGCCGCTACGAAGACGACACCCCGAACGTTCCCGTCTCGGCCGCGACTCCCGGGCAGGAAGCCGTCGCCCGGGTCTCGATCATCGGCACCGCTTCCGGGCTGTCTGCACTCACCGTCCGACCCCAAGAACTCGAAGTACAGGACGTCTTCACCGATCTGCCAGCCGGCCCATACCTGACCGATGTCCTTCCCGCCCCGACGCGGAGCAACGGCCGCGCGATCAACGTGGTGATTGAAGCCACGGCAACCGGCGCACCCTCGGGCGACGCACGGCTCGGCGACTTCGCCAAGGGTCGCAGCGGTACCGGCGGTGGCACTGCCTTTGACGGCCGCGTCCGCGACGCGGTGCAACAGTTGGCCACCGGCAGCGATGGTGTGCCCGAACCTACGTCGGCTTCTCCCTCCGGCGACGAAGAGCCCTTCCTCATCGGCAACGCCGGGCTGTTCGTTCGGGCGAGCGACTTCTTCCGCATCGTCTTCCTCGGGCCGCGCGAGGTCACAGACCCGGTGGTCGACAAGCTGACCATCGCCGACGTCTGGCACGAGACTATCAGTTCACCAACCAGTGACGGCCGCTACGAGCTCGCCGACTTCATGATCGACGCCGTGCCCCCGGCCGGTTCGGTCAGCCCCACCAACCCGGCGGACATGATCTCGACCGAGGCCGACGCCCCACCGCAGATCAAGACCACGTTCGCCAACTTCCTGCTGTCCCGGCTCACGACGCACGGCCCCGGGCAGGACGGCATCGACAACGACGGCGACGGCCGGATCGACGACACCGACGAGCAGCTCGTCCCCGGGCGGATCAACCTCAACACGATCCCGATCACCAACCCGCTGGTCGCGACCGGCGCGTTCGACGACGCGTTCCGCCGCATCCTGCCCGTGGACGACACCGACGCGGCGTTGCGGCAGTCATTGGCGTTGTCCGTGCTGCGCAGCCGAGAGTTGACCGGCCTGCCTGTGACGCTCGGCGACCGGCGCTCCCACCGTCGGCAGCGCGCCGAGGACGGCTACGGCCTCATGTCCATCATGGACCTGCTCGACTTCCGGCTCGGCCCGCCGGGCTTCGACGACTTCGGCGACCCCGCCTCCGCCGAACTCATCACCGGCGATTTCAACGAGTATGAGTCGGACATCAGCGCAACGGGCACGACGTCTGGGACCGACTTTGACACCGACGGAACCACCGACAACCTCGAGGAACGCCTCGCCGCGCTCGGCGCGTTCCACCAGGTGTTCGACGTCCGCAGCGACATCGTGACCGTCTACATCCTGCTCCGCGGGTACCGGACCGGCGACTTCGCCAACGGCAAGATCCGCGAGTTCCGCATCACCGCGACCGTCGACCGCTCCGTCGTCCACGACGGCCGACCCGTGCCGCGCATCCTGTCCTACCACCGGCAGGATCTGCTGAACTGACACCATGTCCGAACACGCCGCGACTACACGGCCGCTGTTACACCCATGAGCGAGCCCAGCCTGTTCGAGCGCATCGTCGCCGGCAACATCCCGGCCCACCGGGTGTACGAGGACGCGCACACGCTGGCGTTCCTCGACATCGGCCCGGTGACGCGCGGGCACACACTGCTGATCCCGAAGCGCTGCTTCGTCGAGGTGGCCGACCTGCCGCCGGACGTCGCCGCGGCGCTCGGCGTCGCGCTGCCGAAAGTGTGCGCCGCATTGAGGCAGGCAACGGGCTGTGACGGGCTCAACGTGTTGCAGAACAACGGGACGGTGGCCGGGCAGTTGGTGATGCACGTGCACTTCCACCTGATCCCGCGGTACGCCGACGACGCCGGCGTGCCGGACGGTTTCGGCTTCCGCTGGCCGACGGGCGAGCTGACCGACGCCGACGCCGCGGACCTGGTCGCGAAGGCGCGGGCGGCGTTAGAGTCGGCCTGACCCGCACGACCGGCCCGGCCGACCAGAAATCCCTTCGCCAACACCCGGCCGCGGGGTACATTTTGGGCAAGCACACGCAACACGCCCGGGCCTTCACGCTCATCGAGCTGCTCGTCGTCATCGGCATCATCACGCTCCTGATCGGCATCCTCATCCCCGTCCTCGGCGCCGCACGACGGGCGGGCAAGGCGGCGGTGTGCCTGTCGAACCTCCGCCAAATCGGGCAGGCCACGCTGGGCTACACCTCCGACTACAGCCGGCACCTGCCTCAGCCTTCACAAGACGGCGATGCAGTCAACGACGAAGTAGCCGGCCGCGCTCTCTGGTTCAACGCCATCGACTACTACCTCGCGCAACAGGTGAAGGACTACGAGCGCGGCAACACCGCCGAACGAAACTACGTGACTTTCAAGCAAGACCCCGTTTGGCTGGAGCTCCCCGAAGACGAGCCCGGCAGTGAACCGGACCAACGCAACCAGCAGACCTACAAGATGAACGAGTTCTTCGGGCACATCGGCGTGCAGTCGACGCCCGCCGCCGGCCCGTTGTTCAAACACTACAAAGTGACGGACGTCTCGTCACCGAGCAACACTGTCCTCTACATCGACGGCCGCGCGTTCGACACGCCCTCTGTCACGACCGGCAACATCGACGGCAACGACTTTGCCGCCACGCCGATCTTCGTCGGTCTCCGTCACGACAACGGCGCGAACTCCGCCAAAGTCGACGGCTCGGCGGCGCATCAGGTCAACCCGGTCCGCGAGTCCGACAGCGGCTACCGCGGTTGGCACTACACCTACGAAGACCCGACGTTCACCGAAGAAGACCGGGCCCTCTGGCCGGAGGTCATTTTCAACTTTCGCCCTGAGAGCATGGGGTTCGAACGCCGTTACCCGGGGCAGCGCTGAGCCACTCGAAAAGGACGTGGGCGAATCTCACAGCACGCCCTTCGTGCTCGGGATGTCGTCGCCCGTGACGCGCACGGCCTGACGCAGCGACCGGCCAAAGGCTTTGAAAATCGCCTCGGCGATGTGGTGGTTGTTCTGGCCCCAGGGCACCTCGACGTGGAGGTTCATCTTCGCGTTGGTCGCAACGGCGTTGAAGAACTCCTGCACGAGTTGGACGTCGAACACGCCGATCTTCTCGCCGGCGATCACGGGGCGGTCGGGGTTGCCCGGGTCGATGCCGTAACTCACCCACGGCACGCGGAACACCAGCGCCGGCCGGCCGGACAGGTCCAGCGCGACGCGGGCCAGCGACTCGTCCATCGGCACGTCGGCCGAGCCATAACGCTCGATCCCGCGCTTGTCACCGAGGGCCCGGTTGATCGCCTGGCCCAGCGCGATGCCGATGTCCTCGACGCTGTGGTGGTCGTCGATGTGCGTGTCGCCCTCGCAGTTCACCGCGAGCGCAAGCCGGCCGTGCTTGGCGACGTGCGTGAGCATGTGGTCGAAGAACCCGACGCCGGTGTTGATCTGGCCGGGATCGCCGGAGGCGTCGAGGTCGAGCGACAAACGGATGTCGGTCTCGTTGGTCTGGCGGTGGAGTTCGGCGGCACGCGGCATGAGAGACTGGTTCCAACGAAAGAAGATCACGTTTGAGCGGAGGAGCTTGCGTCGACGGAGGAGGGCGCGGGCAGGAGTTCGTCTAATGCTTCGAGCAGCCGCGCGTCCTGCCCGGGCGTGCCGACGGTGATGCGCAGACGGTCGGCGAGCCTCGGCGTTTGGAAGTAGCGGATCAGGATGTCGCGCGCCTTCAGCCCGCGGTAGGTCAACGCGGCGTCGCTCCCGGTCGGCGGCGTGGCTAGCAGGAAGTTGGTCTGCGAATCGAGCACCACGAAGCCGCGTTTCCGCAACGCTTCGGTCAACGCGCCGCGTTCGGCGACCACGCGTTTCCAGGTCGCTGCGGCTTCGTCGTGGTGCCGCACGGCCGCGGCGGCGGCGGCCTGGCTGAGGATGTCGGTGTTGTACGAATCGCGGGCCTTGTCGAGCGTCGCGACCACGGACGGGTGCGCGATCCCGTAGCCAAAACGCAACCCCGCGAGCGAGTAGCCCTTGCTCAGCGAACGCAAGAGGATCACGTCGTCCCGCCCCGCGGCGATCAACGGCACCGCGTCACGCTCGGCGAAGTCGACGTACGCCTCGTCGATCACCAGCAGCCCTTGGAAATGATCGGCCAGCGACTCCAGGTACTCGAGGCCCTCCAACCGGCCCGACGGCGCGTGCGGGTTCACGAGGAAACCAACCGCGCAACCCGCGTCGTTCCACGCCTGCGCGAGCTTCGCTGCCGCTGGTGGTGCGAAATCGGTCGGGGCGCGTTCGACGGCGGTGATCGGCGTGCCGTGGATGTCGGCCAAGACAGGGTAGAGCGAGTAGGTCGGCTCAGTGACGCCGATGCCGCCGCGGGAGGTCGTTGCGGCACAGAAGCAAGTAATGATCAGCCGGAGCAACTCGTCGCCGCCGTTGGTCGCGATGACATGGCCCGCGGTCAGCCCGAGCATCGTGCCGGCTGCCGCGCGAAACCGGTCGGCCGTCGGCGGGGGATAGAGCCGCAACGCCTCGGCCGGAAGCTGTCGGATCGCGTCCAACACCGCACCGCACGGCGG
>JANQPR010000119.1 GCA_028285385.1 Phycisphaera sp. | reverse complement strand
ACCGACTCACCGCGTTGCCCGCCGGGCGCCTCCGCCGTTCCGCGAAGTGATCCCGAAGAGCCCCGTCCGAACGCGGGGGCCGGACCGGTTGCCGGGGATCGGGTGTCGGCATCGGTCATGCGCCGAAGCTCGACGCCCGAGACCCGACGCCCGATCTCAGGCTCTTTCTTTGACAAGTGAAGCAGGGGCGTGCGGCCCCACCCGCCGGCAACTACACGGACCCGGCCTCCGCGGGATCACGCTGCTCGACGCCAGCCCGATCCAGCAGCGCCCAATAGCACGCGGCGCGGTCGACCCCCTCGGCCTCGAACCGCTCGACGCGCCGGCCGTCCTCGACCCGCCACGCCACGCCATACTGCCGGCCCTCGGCCTCGGGCAAGACCGCGACGCTCCGCTCCGCCTCGGCCGAAAGCGCCCCGGCGCCGGCGCGCTCCAACACGGATGCGCTCGCCGGCCAACGCGGGTTCACCTCGACCGGCCACCACCGCCCCGCGCGGTCCCGCACCAGGTCGACACCAAAGACGCCACGCAGGTCACACCGCTGCGTCAGCACCACGCCCAGGTGCGACAACGCCGCACGGTCCTTCTTCTCCAACGCCACCGGGCCGATCGACCCGCAGTACGCGTACCAATCGGCGCCGAGCTTTTCTTCACCGACCAGTTGCTCCGTTACGCCCAGCAACACCGACGACCAGCCGTCGCTGCGGTACACCGCGGCCATCGGCGTGCCGGTCACGGCCTGTTGCACGTACTGCTCCGGGCCGACGCGCATGCCGGACGACCACGGCTTGATCCCCCGCCCACCGAACGAGTCGACGGGCTTCACGAGGTACAGCCGCGGCGAGGCAAAGCGACGCACCAGCCGACCGAACGCGCTGAACCTCGGCTTGGTCTTGCAGAAGCGCAGCCCCTCGAACGCGGGTAGCGTCGTCAACACCATCGGGTCGCGCACCGCCCGGATCGCGTCCGCCCCGCTGCCGCGCAGTGGCCGCGTTGAAGCGATCGCCGCGACCAGGTCCGGCCGGTTCTCCATCTCGCCGGTGAGCAGCACGGCCGCTTCGCTCGGCGTTGCATTGAGGTTCGCCAACACGTCATCGGGACCAAACGTCAAAACGTTCAGACCCGCGCGCTGCGCGGAGGGCACGGCGTCGTCGGCCGCGTCGCCCACGATGATCACGGTGTCGCTCACCGCCGGTTCACCCGGGACCGCATCGCCTCGTCGTCGTCCTCGGGCTGCGCCCACGGGTCGGTCGCCGGGTCGGCTACTTCTTCACGCTTCGGGATCGGCAGGTGCTTGTGCACGGTCCGGCCGTAACGAAGCAACACGAGCTCGCACGACAGGCAACGCCAGCCCGGCAGCCGGTTGGCCCGCATGATCGCGTTGGTCCCGGGCAGGTTCTCCGCGAAGTCGACGGTCGCGCTCTCGGGGTTGCGCAGCCACAGCAACCCCTGCGACACGGCGACGAAACCCGGCTGCATCCACTGCCGACACTGCGGGCAACGCAACGCCTCATGCACGTTCGGGTCGCGTCGTTCCATGGAAGGCAGTTTAACCGGCGGGGGACGGCTGCCCCCCGTAAAGCCCGGCGTTACACTCGCCGGCGATGCGGCTGGACGATCCGGCAACCCGGGCGGCGCTCACGCTGGCACTAAGTCAAGGCGTCGGCTCGACGACGCTGCACAAGCTCATCGCCCGTTTCGGATCGGCGCAAGGCGCGTCCGAAGCATCGACCGCTGATCTCGAACAGCTCGACGGCATCGGCAAGGTCGGCGCCCGCAAGCTGTTTGACGCTATCCGCAAGACGCAGCAAGGCGACGCGGTGGACGTCGAACTGGACGCAATCGAACGGGCCGGGGCATGGGTGGTCGACTTCGACGAACCAGAGTTTCCCGCGCCATTGAAACTGATCCCCGACCCGCCGCGGCTGTTGTGGGGGCGGGGCGAGCTCGAGCCGGGAGACGCGCTGGCGTTGGCGGTGGTGGGCTCGCGCGAGTGTTCGCCGTACGGCAGAGAGCAGGCGGCGCGCTTCGCCGCCGCGGCGGCGGACGCGGGGCTCACGATCGTTTCCGGCGGAGCGTACGGCATCGACGCCGCGGCCCACGAGTCCGTGCTGCAACGGCACGACCTCGGCGCGCCGGCCCGCACCATCGCCGTGATCGGGTCGGGGTTGGCCAAGCCGTACCCGACGCCACACCGCAAGCTGTTCGACCGGATCGCCGACAGCGCGGGCGTGGTGTTGTCTGAGTTGCCGACGCACACGCCGCCTCGGGCAACACAGTTCCCCGCTCGGAACCGGATCATCTCCGGGCTGTCGCTGGGCGTGTTGGTGATCGAGGCGGCGCGACGCAGCGGCGCGTTGATCACGGCCCGGCTCGCCGTCGAAGAGCACGGCCGAGAGTGTATGGCGTTGCCCGGCCGCGTCGATTCGCCGGCGTCGGCCGGGTGCCACCGCTTGATCCGGCAAGGCGGCGCGACCCTCGTCACCCACCCCGACGACGTGCTCGAGCAACTCGGTGACGCGGGCACGACACTCCAGGCCGCCCGCGAGATGCAGCAACAGCCGAAGCGCGCGACCAACGGCGAAGCGAACGCAACAGACGCCACGAATCAACGCCCCGCTTCGCTCTTCGAACACGGCCTGAACGACGTGCAGCAGAGAATCGTTGCCACGCTCGATGACACAAAGACATTGGACGAAGTCGTCGCCGCGACCGGCCTCGACGCCGGCCGAGTCCGCACGGAGATGACGATGCTCGAGCTCCGCGGGGCGGTGCAACGCGACGGGGCGGGGTTCGCCCGACGCGGTTGAGGTTCTGTTGAGGTTCACGGGGTTCGCCGACCGCCGCCCCGCCGGGCAGCATCTACACTGCTCGCATGAGTCTGCTCCCGGTCTACGACCTGTCCACCGCCGACGGACGCGCGGGGTACGCCGCCCGGCTGAAACGCCTGCAAAACACGGCCCAAACCGACAACCGCTTCGCCGACGCCGCCGACGCGAACATTGAAGCCGTCCGCCAGCGCGGCGACGACGCGATCGTCGAGCTCGAACGCAAGTGGACCAACCCGCAGTTCACCAAAGACCGCATCCGCGTCGACCCTCAGGAGTTGCGAGATGCGCTGAAGCAACTCGACCCGAAGCTGCGCGACGCTTTGCGACGCAGCATCGACCACGTCACGCGGTACCAACAACACGTCAAGCCGAGCAACCAGGCCCCGGTCCGCATCGACGACGCGGAGCTGGGCCTGCGGTGCACGCCGGTGGACTCCGCGGGTTGCCTCGTGCCGGGCGGGTCGGCGGTGTTGTTCTCGACGTTGATCATGATCGCGGTGCCGGCGATGGTGGCGGGCGTCAAACCCGACGACGTTGCCGTCGTCCACCCCGCGCCCTACCGCAAAGCGGATGCATCCGCCGATACGCCGAGCGACATCTCCCCAATCTTCAAGGCCGTGTGCGCGATGCTCGACGTTGGGCGCGTCTACCGGATCGGCGGCGCCCAGGCGGTCGCGGCGCTGGCGTTCGGCACGGAGACCGTCAAGCCCGTCGGCATGATCGCCGGGCCCGGGCACCCGGTCGTGCAACACGCCAAGACGCTCGTCGCCGGCGTCACCGGGACCGACAACGGGTTCTACGGCCCGTCCGAGATCGTCACCCTCGCCGACGACACCGCCGACCCGCGGCGCGTCGCCGCCGACCTGCTCGCCCAGGCCGAGCACGACCCGGGCAAGTGTTTCCTGGTGTGTTGGCAACGCGAGGTCGTGGAGGCGATCGTGGAGGAAGTTGATCGACAACTCCCGCAACGCTCACGCACCGACGCGATCAGCAATGCGTTGCGTGACGAGTCGTGTGTCGTGTTGGTCGATTCGCACGACGCCGCGTGCGACACCGCCAACGAGCTCGCGACCGAGCACCTGAACCTGGCGGTGCGCGAACCCCAAGCCACGCTGGAACACATCCGCCACGCCGGCGAGGTCTTCCTCGGCGACGCGACGCCGGTCGCCGCCGGGGACTACTACGCCGGACCGTCGCACTGCCTGCCCACCGGCACGACCGCGCGGTTCACCTCCGGCGTGTCGGTCTACACCTTCCTCAAGCGCACCGGCACCGTCGCCTACCCCGACGGCATGTCGCGGCAGACCATCGACGACATCGCGCTGCTCGCCGACGCGGAAGGCTTGGACGCGCACGCCGAGAGCGCGCGGGTGCGGGGGGCGAATTCGGAAGTGT
>JANQPR010000116.1 GCA_028285385.1 Phycisphaera sp. | reverse complement strand
CGGCGACCCCGACGAGCACGGCGACCCCGACGAAGACGACGACCTCGACGACGAAGACGCCGCGGAGTTGGCCCGGTACGAGGCCGAGCAGGAGGCCCGAATCGCGCGCTACGTCCTGGTCGACTGCACGATCACCCCCAAGACGAAGTCCGACACCTTCCAGTACTGGGACCCGTTCGACCTGCAGCTCTGCCGGTACGACAAGAAGACCACGCTTGACTTCAGCGGTGACGCGGAAGACCCGACCGACGCCGACGACGAGGGCACCGTCGCCGACCTGACGAGCATCGCGCTCGACGGCGGGGCCGAGGAATCCGTCGACGGGAAGCTGCACGGCCCGCAGCGGCTGCGGATCACCTTTGCGTGCCCGGCCGGGCTTACAGGGCGGGCGAAGCTGCGGTACTACTTCGAGGGCATCGGCGACCTCCGGCTGCCGTGACGCGTCGCGGCGGTCGTATACTTGGCGACTCGCTTGACGCCCCTTCGGAGCCGCCCATGTCGACCGTCTCGCCGTTCCGCTTAACCGGTTCACTCGCGTTCTGCCTGTTGCTGACGGTCGCGGCGTTGTTCTCCGTCGCGTCGTCGTGCCGGGCCTACGAAGCCACGACCGACCCCGCGCCGGCGTCCGTCGCCGACCAACTCAAGCCCGGCGATTTCGGCGTCGACCGGCTCGCGGTCGTGCACTACCTCCGGCCCGACGGCGACTACGAGGGCTGGAACCTCTGGGCCTGGCCGGACGGCGGGGACGGCGGGGCGTACATGTTCGAGGGCACGACCGAGAACGGCGGCGTCTACGCCGTGATCCCCGTCCGGCAGAACGGCGTCGGCCAACTCGGGATCATCGTCCGCAAGAACGAGTGGGAAGCCAAGGACGTCGACCGCGACCGCTTCGTGCCGTTGACGGACGCGCAGGGCGTGGCCGAGGTCTGGCTCGTGTCGGGCGACCCGCGCGTCTACGAACAGCCGGGCCAAGTCGACCTGGAAGCCAAGCCCGTCGCGGCGTTCCTGGACGGGGACGACGAGATCACGTTGGCCGTGAGCGCGAAGCTGACCGACGACCAGCGTGACGGCGTCGCCGTGACGACCGAGAACGGCAGCGCATTTGTGGTCGACGAGATCGAGCGCAAGGAAGACGCGAGCGGGGCTGCTGTGGTGTACAGCGTGTTACTCGACGGCGACGTGGACGACGCCGAAATCGCGAAGCTGCGCGTCGCCGTGCCGGGGCTGGACCCGCTGCGGGTGTACGCGCGGGACGTGCTCAGCGCCGACCGGTTCACGCCGCTCGACGCCGAGTTGGGGGCGTGGTACTCGCCGGCGTCTACGACGTTCCGCACGTGGTCGCCCGTGGCCGACGCGGTAGAGGTGTTGGTGTACGAGGACGGCGCGACCGCCCGTGCCATCGCGTTGCAACGCGGCGAAAAGGGCGTGTGGGAGACGACGATCGAAGGCGACCTGCACGGCGTGCCGTACGTCTACCGGCTGCGGTCCTACGGCCAATCGCGCATCGCCGCCGATATCCACGCCCGCGCCGCCACCGCCGACAGCACCAGGAGCATCGTGATCGACCTCGACCGCACCGACCCCGCCGGCTGGGGCACGGTGACGCCACCGACACGGGCGCACAAGACCGACGAAATCATCTACGAGATCCACGTGCGCGACTTCACCGTCGCCGACGACACCGCGCCCGCCGAACACCGCGGCAAGTACCTCGGGCTGATCCACGAAAACCCCGGCGGCGGCGGCGAGCCCTCGACCGCGCTGTCGCACCTGCTCGACCTCGGCGTCACGGCGGTCCACCTGCTGCCGATCCAGGACTTCGGCAGCGAGCGCCACGAGTACAACTGGGGCTACTGGACCTCGCTGTTCAACGTGCCCGAGTCGAGCTACGCCACCGACCAGGACGACCCGGTCACGGTGACGCGGGAACTGAAGCAGGCGATCCACGGCCTGCACGAGGCGGGCGTCCGTGTGATCCTCGACGTGGTCTACAACCACACCAGCAGCAGTGGGCAGTACTCGCCGTTCGAGCAGACCGTGCCGTACTTCTACTTCCGCACCGACGACGACGGCGCACTGCGCAACGACGCCGGCGTGGGCAACTCGGTCGCGGACGAACGGCCGATGGTCCGCAAGTACATCATCGACTCCTTGATCTACTGGGCCGACGAATACCGCGTCGACGGGTACCGGTTCGACCTGGTCGGCACCCACCGCCCGGCGACCGTGCGGGCGCTTGTCGAAGCGCTCGCCGACGTCCGCCCGGACCTCACGCTCTACGGCGAACCGTGGACCGGCGGCGGCCCGACCTACTTTCCCAAGGGAGCGCAGCGCGGCCTCGAGTTCGCCGTGTTCAACGACCACCTCCGCAACGCCATCCGCGGCGACCTAGACGGCACGGCGATCGGCTTCGCCACCGGGCCCGGCGGGGACAGCGGATCGATCGTCCGCGGCGTCGCCGGCGCGATCGACGACTTCACCACCGAGCCGATCGAGTCCGTTGTGTACGCCTCGGCCCACGACAACCTCACGCTGTGGGACAAGATCGTCAACACACAGCCGCGGGCCAGCGACGCCGAACGCCGCGCGATGCAGAAGCTGGCGCTGGGCATCGTCCTGACCAGCCAGGGCGTCGCGTTCCTGCACGGCGGCAGCGACTTCGCGCGGACCAAGGGCGGCGAGCACAACTCCTACAACCTTGGCGACGCCGTCAACAAGTTCGACTGGCAACGCAAGGCCGAGTACCACGACGTGTTCGAGTACGTGGCCGGGCTCGTCGCGCTACGCCGGTCCCACCCCGCGTTCCGCATGCACGACGACGCGCTCGTGCGTGACCACGTCGAGTTCCTCCGCACGGACGATGTCGTCGCGTACACCATCGACGGCGACGCGGTCGGCGACGAGTGGTCGCAGGTCTACGTGGCGTACAACGGCCAAGGGCGTGAGCGGCGCGTCGAGTTGCCCGTTGGCACGTGGTCCGTCGCGGTCGACGCGAAACGCGCCGGCACGGCAGCCCTCGGCGAAGCGGAAGATGAGCTCCGCCTGCCGCCGTACAGCATGGCCGTGCTGTTCCGGGACTGACGCCCCGCCCCCGCATAGCCGCCCGCGTTTGCCGGTACCATCGGCCGCTTGGACCTCGGCCCGCTCTTCGCCAACCTGCTCTCGGCCCCCGTGTTGTTCTTCGCGCTCGGCGTCTTCGCGGCGTTGGTGAAGTCCGACCTCGACATCCCCGCGCCGATCCCGAAGCTGCTGTCGCTGTACCTGCTGATGAGCATCGGGCTCAAGGGCGGCGTCGAGCTCGCGGAGGCCGGCTTCACCTCGCAGGTCGTCGCGGCGCTCGCCGCGGCGGTCGCCTTCTCGGCCGTGATGCCGGTGTGGGTGTTCTTCCTCCTCCGCCGCAAGCTCGGCGTGCCCACGGCGGCGGGCGTCGCCGCGACGTACGGCTCGATCTCGGCGGTCACGTTCATCATCGCCGTGGCCTTCCTCAACGAGCTCGGCGCGGCCTACGGCGGGTACATGGTCGCCGCGATGGCGCTCATGGAGTCGCCCGCGATCATCACGGGCATCTTCCTCGCGCGGCGGTTTCGGGAGAACGACGCCGAAACCGACGACGCCAAACGGAGCCGTTCCGGGGCGGGGTGGGGGCCGTTGCTCCACGACGCGGCGCTCAACGGCGCGGTCGTGCTGTTGCTGGGCGCGCTGCTCATCGGCGCGGCGATCGGCCCGGAGCGGTACACGGCCGTGAAGCCGTTCACGTCCGAACTATTCCAGGGCGTGCTCTGTCTGTTCCTCCTGGACATGGGCCTTCTCGCCGCGCGCCGCCTGGGCGACCTGAAGAAAGCGGGCGCGGCGACGGTCGGGTTCGGTTTGATCGCGCCACCGGTACACGCGCTGATGGGCATCGTGGTCGCCAAAGCGCTCGGGTTGAGCCCGGGCGACGCGTTGCTGCTGGCGGTGTTGGCGGGCAGCGCGAGCTACATCGCGGTGCCCGCGGCCATGCGGTTGGCGCTGCCCGCGGCGAACCCGAGCGTGTACGTGCCGATGTCGCTGGGCGTGACGTTCCCGTTCAACGTCGTGGTGGGCATCCCGCTGTACTGGACGGTGATCGAGGCCTGGTGGGCCGCGGCGGGCGCGGCAACGGGCGGAGCCGGCTAACCGACGAAAGGCGGAACGATGCGAGCGGTCAAACGGGTCGAGGTCGTGGTCGAATCGGTGCACGAACACGCGGTGGCGAAGCTGATCGATCAGGCCGGCGCGGACGGCTACACGCTGCTGCGCAACGTCGTAGGCCACGGCGAGCGCGGCGAGCGCGACGCCCAGGGGCTGACCGGGGTGTTCCGCAACGTGTGCTTCATTGTCGCCGTCGACCCCGACCAGGCCGAGACGCTGGCCGAGTCGGTGCGCCCACTGCTGCGGGACTACGGCGGGCTGTGCCTGGTCAGCGACGCGCAGCGGGTGGACCACTGACCCGTGTCGTCTGCAGCGTCGCTGCGGACGCGTTATCGTTTGGCGTCACGGTTCACGTGACAACGGTTGAGGGATCACACATGTGTTTTCAGAGCAAGACGCCGTTTACGAGCGAGCGGATCCACGCCGCGGCAATGTACTGCTCGGACGGCCGGTTCGGCGAGCCGTTCGACGACTTCCTGACTGACGGGCTGCACCTGCCGCGGTACGACCGCGTCGCGATCCCCGGCGGGCCGGCGTGCCTCGCGGGCTACCCCGAGACGCGCGGGCAGGAGCAGGAGATGCTCAACGAGTTGCTGTTCCTGCTCGACGCGCACAGCATTAAACGCGTTGTGCTGATCCAGCACCAGGGCTGCGCGTTCTACGGCGAGCTGCTCGATGTCCCGAAAGACCGGGTGCGGCTGCTGCAGGAGGCCGACCTCGTCCGCGCCGCACACTTCATCCGTCGGCAGACGCCCCTGACGCAGGTCGAGGGCTACTTCGCCGCGGTGGACGGCTCGGCGGTGAAGTTCGAACGCGTCGACCTGGACTGACGCACGGCTCCGCTCTCGCGTGGGGGCCCGGTTCAGCCGCGTTGCAACGCGCCGCGGCCGCTTGATCGCCGGGAACAACCGGCCGGGTGTCGGCGTCTAAGCTGGTAGCGGGGCCACGGTGCACCTGCGTCGCGTCCGGCGACGCGGCCGTTAAACGAGCGTGGCGCCCGCGACGTACTGGAGTGTGGTCATGCCCGAACCGGCACCTCAATCGGTCGAACGCGAACCGACGCGCCCCCGTCGACGCCGACTCCGGCGGTGGTTGGCCGTCTTGTTGGCCGCCGCGGTTCTTCTCGTCGTTTTGGTTGCGCTGCTGCCAACACTGCTGAGCACCGGCCCGGGCAACGCGTTGCTGCTGAGCGTCGCCAACCGCTTCATCCCCGGAATGTTTGAGGCCGACCGGATCCAACTCGGCTGGTCCGGCGGGCTGCGGGTGAGCCAGGCGACGCTGCGCGACCCCGACGGCGCCGTGGTGATCGATCACGCGACGATCACGGCGGACGAACTCGGCGTCCTCGACGCGTTGCGACAAACCGGCCTCGGCAGCGTCACGGTGGAGATCGATCGGGTCGACGTGATTCAACCGGCCGGGCAACGCACCAACCTCGAGGCGGCGCTGCTCTGGCCCGACGCCGAGGAACCCGAACCCGCGCCGCTGCGGCTGCCGACCGAGTTGGGGTTGGAACTCAACGTGGCCGTGCGCGAGGCGTCGTACCGCGCGGACGACCAACCGACCAGCGTATTGCGGGGTCTGCGGCTCGACGCCGACCTGGGCGACACGACGACGTGGACCGCCGCCGTCACCGGCACCGTCGAACGTGACGGCGTGACCGGCAGCCTCCAGGGCAACGCCGCGCTGCGCGACTTCGTGTCACCGACCGGTGAACTCAACGTTAACGTCGGCACGCTCACGGCTAACCTGCAACTCCGCGACGCCCCGGTCCAACCACTCGACGGCTTGCTCGGCCTGAACGGCAAACTGCACGCGTTGCTCGGCGACGGGTTGCAGGTGGACCTGGATGTGAGCGGCACGCTCGCCGCGCCGACCGCGTCGGTCGACCTGGACAGCCCGCGCTTCAACGCCCGCTTCCGCGCCGCCGGTGCTCGAGACGAAACGGGTGTCCGGTTGACGGAGCCGGCCACGCTCAAGCTGCTCGTGACACCCGACGCGGTCGCGGGTCTGCTTCCCGACGGAGCCGGGGTCGAGTGGCTGGAACCGTTCGAGGTGGACACGACGGTGACGGCGCTTGCGCTGCCCACGGCCGACGGTCGTCCGATTCTGCGTCACGCCGAGCTGGATGTGGCCATCGCATCGACTACCTTGGCTGCACGCTTGCCGGATGGCCGAACGATCAAACTGGATGGCCCGCGCTTCGACGCTGCGACGCAGAGCGCCGACACGCTGGGTATCAGCGCCCGGTTGCGTGCGGATGCGCTGCTCGACGATGAACGGCACGCGGTCTTGCTTGACTTGGCGGTCAGTGGGCTGTTCCCCGCCTCCGACGGTGATGGCGAAGAGGGCTGGTGGAAGATGGGTTTGCCGGCCGTCGAACTCTCGGCCGAGCGGTTGCCGTTGACTTTGATAGAGACGCTCGCGGGCCAGCCGAACCGCTTGGCCACGCTGTTCGGCGATGACGCGACGGTCGCGGCGGCGTTACGTCCTAGGGCCGACGGTTCGGGCCAGGCGGAGCTGCGCTTCCAGAGCGAGTTGGCGTCGGCGATGCTGGACGCCCGGTGGCAGGACCACGGCAAGGCGGGCCGGGTGTCGACGCCCCGCGGCGCGAACGACGCCGGCGCGTGGGTGTCCGCCGAACTGCTCGAAGCCTGGCTGGGCAAGGCCGCGTACGCCGCGCTGCCGGTGCAACTCGCGCAGCCGACGCAGGCCTCGGTTCGCGTCAACGAACTGCGGTGGGCGTTCAACGAAAGTGCGGACGGTGGCTGGGTCATCGATCCGCTCAACACCGCGGTTGACGCGCGGATCCGCCTGCCGCAGATCGCGCTGCGGCGCGCCGACACCGGCGAGGCGTTGCCCGTGCTGACCGGGTTCCGCACGGCCGTCAACGCGTCGAGCCTGTCGGACGCGCTGGGCGTGCGCGGCGGCGTCAACCTGACGGGTGTCGCCGATCAGGCCGAGCAAACGCCGGGCGTGACGTGGCGCATCGGCGCGCAGGACCTGATCGACGCCGACGGCGCATTTGCTTGGCGGGCCGCGACGTTCGGCGCCGAACTCACCGGCCGGGACCTGCCGACCTCGCTGCTCGACGCGCTGCTGAACCAGGCCGGTCAACTCGTCGCGACGCTCGGGCCCACGCTGACGCCGAGCGCCACGGTCGACTGGAAAGGCGGGCAACGTGCGACGGCCGACATCGACGTGCGGTCGACCTACGCGACGGGCATGTTGCGTCTGGCCGAGGATCTGACCGACGAGGCGTGGTCGCCGACGCTGCGCGAGGACCCGTCGTTCACCCTCGCGGTTTCCGAGGGCGCGGTGCAGTCGTGGCTGGGCGCGCTGCACCCCGTGTTCGCGGACGTGCTGCGGTCGGCGCCCGATGCGCCCGCGAAGCTGACCCTCACCGCGGACACGTTCGTGTTGCCGGTGTCCGGCGAGGCGTTCGACCTGAAGGAGGTGCGAGCCGACGCGACGCTCGAACCCGGCGTGCTCGAGATGGACCGGCGGGGCTGGCTGCGCCAGGGGATCACGGGGATCGTGCGCCGGTTCCGGCCCGACTTCGGGCGCGGCGGCCCGGTGCAGACGTACCGCGCCACGTTCTCACCGCTACGCGTCTCGTTGCGCGACGGCATGATCGAGACGTCCGAGATGTGGCTGACCGCCGACGACATGGGCGTGGGTTTCGCGGGGCGCGTGGACCTCAACGACAACACGCTCGACATGGGCGTCGGGTTGCTGGGCGCAACGCTGATCGCGGCGTGGTCCGACTTGGACGAGGTGGTCGAGCCTGGGCAGGTGTACGAGCTCCCGATCGAAGGCACCGCCGATTCGCCGCGACTCGGCGTCGCGCGTTTCATCGGGCAGCTCGGGACGGCGTACGGTCGCCGTGAGATCACGCGCAACTCGGGCAGGTGGTTCGGCGACGACCGCGCCGGCCGGGTGATCGGCGGCGTCCTCGAAGACGCGATCCAGGGGCTGCTCCAGTGGGACAACCCGCGTCGGTGGTCGCCGAGTGAAAACGCCAACGCGTTCGCCGTCTCTGTCGCCGAGGCGATGAAGCAACGCGAAGAAGACGCTTCACAGCCACAACCCGACGCGGGCTCGGCTACCGGGGAGCAACCCGGCGCAGGAGCCGACCCTACGCCGGCCGAGCCGGACCCCGATCGGGCCGACCCGCCGCGCGACGAGCCCCGTGACCTGGAAGACCAACTCGAAGAGGCCGGCTGGCGTTTGCTCGAAGACCTGTTGCGTGGCCGGTGACGCCGGTCGGCGCCACGCCGTGTCCCTTGGCCGCGCGATTACACTGCGACCATGCGGCAGGTGATCGTGCACGAGTTCGGTGGGCCCGAGGTGTTGACCATCGTCGACACCCCCGACCCGACGCCCGGTCCCGGCGAGTTGCGTGTCCAGTTCACGTCGATCGGCATGAACCACGCCGAGTTGATGGGCCGGCGCGGCGTGTACAAGCTCAGCACCGGCGACCCGCCGTTCACGCCCGGGCTCGAGGGCGGCGGCGTTGTCGATGCGCTCGGCGACGGCGTCGATGAAAGCTGGCACGGCCAACGCGTCACGCTGCTGCCCGACACGCCCCGCCTAGCCAACGGCCGCGGGGGCGCCTACCGCAGCCACTACGTCTGTAAGCCGGACGAGGTGATCGCGGTGCCGGACGCGGTGCCGGACGAACAACGCGGCGCGCTCTGGCTGTCGCATTTCACGGCCTGGGGCGGGCTCGTCTGGCTGCTCGGAAAGCTCGGAATCACACTCCGCGGCAAACACATCGCGCTCCCCGCGGCGTCCAGCGCCGTCGCGCTCGCCGCGGCCCAAGTCGTCCGGCACCACGGCGGCACCGCGATCGGCCTGACCACCTCACCCGACAAACACGACGCCCTCGCCGACGCCTACGACCGGCTCGTGGTCACGCACCGCGACGGCGAACTGCAGCCGTTCCATCGTGAACTGAAGTCCGTCACCGACGGCGCGGGCGTTGACGCGTTCTTTGATCCGGTGGCCGCGGGCGATTACCTGAACACCGAGATCCGCGCCCTGGCCGACGGCGGGGTCGTGATCGTCTACGGCCTGCTCGGCACGCCCGGGCCCGTCGACGTCACCCCGCTCATCCGCAAGCGCGCCGCGATCCACGGCTACGTCAACGACCACGTCTTCGGCGGCGACGGCACGCTCGCCGGCTGCCGACACGTGCTCGCCGGCTTCGCGCAAGGCCACTACTCGCAGCGTGTGGCTCAGACCTTCCCGCTTGTCGACGTGCAGGACGCCCACCGCGTGATGGAACGCGGCGGCCACATCGGCAAACTCGTCCTGCTCCCCTGACCCTATGCTTGACGGATGCTCTCCGCGCTGCTGCTCCAACAAGCCGACGCCCGCACGCTCTCGCTCACCGGCTGGGTCTGGGGCGACCTCATGTTGGTCGGCGGTCTGATCTTCGTGGTCTTCGCGCTCGTCTGGTTCGTCAAACGCATGTAAACCGACGCGAACACACAGCAACGACCCACGCGTGATTGATCCGCCGGTTCGACCCCAAACCCCCGACTCTCGCCCATGCACTACCGACGCTTCGGCCGGACCAACTTGCAGATGCCCGTCTTCTCGACCGGCGGGATGCGCTACCAGGACGGCTGGCAGGACAAGCCGCTCGCCGAGATCGACGCCAAGACCACCGAGAACATCGAGGCGGTCATCCGTCGGTCACTCGACCACGGCATCCACCACATCGAGACCGCCCGCGGGTACGGCCCGTCTGAACGCCAACTCGGTCAGGTCCTGCCCAAGTTCTCCCGCGAAGACCTGATCGTGCAGACCAAGATCGGGCCCGCCGATACCGCCGAGGAGTTCGAGCAGCACTTCAACGAGTCGCTCGAGAAGCTCAACCTCGACCACGTCGACCTGTTCGCGATCCACGGCATCAACAGCTTCGACGTGCTCGAGAAGGTCAAGCGCGTCGGGCACCTCGAGATCGCAAGGAGGTGGCAGCAACAGGGCCGGGCGAAGTGGATCGGCTTCTCGACGCACGCGCCGCTCGACCCGTTGCTGCAAACCCTAGACATCGACGAGCACGGGTTCGACTACGTCAACCTGCATTACTACTTCATCTTTCAGCGCAACCGCGCCGCGGTCGACCTCGCGATGCGGCGCGACATGGGCGTGTTCATCATCAGCCCCAGCGACAAGGGCGGGAAGCTGTACGAGCCGCCGGACAGGCTCGTTGAGCTGTGCGCCCCGCTGCACCCGATCACGTTCAACGACCTGTGGACGCTGAGCCAGCCGGGCGTGCACACGCTGTCGGTCGGGGCGAGCAAGCCGAGCGACTACGACGAACACGTCGAAGCCGACCGGCTGCTGGATCAAGCCGACGAGCTGCTGCCGCCGATCGTCGAGCGTTTGACCGACGCAATGCGGGACGAGACCGGGCTCGAGCACCCCGAGGGCATGAGCTGGGACGGCGTCCCTGAGCACTACGACGCACCGGGCAACCTCAACATGCCGATCATGCTCTGGCTGCACCACTTGGCCCGCGGTTGGGACATGACCGAGTACGGCAAGATGCGGTTCAACATGCTCGGCGGGGCCGACCACTGGTTCCCCGGCGCCAAGGCCGACTCGTTCAAGGACGTCCCGGAAGCCGAGTTAGCCGCGGCGGTGTCGGGCTCGCCGTATGCCGCGGAGATCCCCGC
Source organism: Phycisphaera sp. (assembly GCA_028285385.1). GTDB lineage: Bacteria > Planctomycetota > Phycisphaerae > Phycisphaerales > Phycisphaeraceae > CAZIXN01. The sequence goes on along the minus strand of JANQPR010000116.1, from coordinate 6,011 downwards.
ACTGCTGCAAGACGCGGTCGACTCGCTCGGCGGCGAAGCGGTCAAGCGGCTGAGCGAGAGCGGGTAAGCCCGCGCGAGGTTCGTTCCGATTACCAGGCGTTACTCGTCGGCGACCCGCACCGCCGTAGCGCCGTCCGCCATGTCGAAGAGCGCCTCGGCGGCGCGCCCGTTGATGAACCCGGCGAGCGACTCGGCGTCGGCGGTGATGTCGACCTTGCGGACATCGTCGTGGCTACGTTCGACCGTGCCGGCCAGGTCACCGGCGTCGACCGCCGCCGCCCAGGCGTCGAAGTCGGGCCAATAGATCACAAAGCGATCCGCCGCGTCGTCCGTCGGCGGGTCGAGCAACAGCGGCATGAACGGGCCGACGCGCGGGTCCAGCGTGGGCTCTTCCGTTTCCTCGTCCCACTGCGCGAAGGGGATGTTGACGAACAGCCGGCCGGCGTCGGCGCTGCCGAGCAAAAGGTCGCGCTGCATCGGCTGGAAGCGCTTGGCGTCGTCGTCCCACTCGAGGATCACGATCCGCAACTCGTCGGCCGCGGTGTGACGCAGGATCAACACGTCCAACGCCGGGTCGTCCTGCGTCACCCATACGCCGTCGAACCGCTCGGCGACCGGGCCGTCGATCGCCCCCCCCAGCGGCGTGGGGACGGTGAGCGAGGAACACGCCGTGAGCAGGAGGCACGCGATCGCGACGATGCTGGGGACGAGCAGTTTCATGCTAGCGCTCCGATCGATGGTAGATGACGCCCGGACCTACTCGCTGTTTACGTTCCCGCATCAAGTCGGGTTCAAGCAAACATCCCCGCGATGATCGGGCGGACCACCGCGTCGTACGCGATCGGGCCGACGATCATGAACAGGGCCATCACCATGACTTCTTCGATTTCGATCTCGTCGAATAGTGAGTAGACCACGATCAGGAAGGTGGCGATCAGGATCGCGAACGTGAGCAGGAATCCCGCGAACGCGAACTCCTTGAGCAGCACGACCATGCCCAGCCCGGTGGTCAGGTCCACCGCGCCGACGAACAGCACCAGCGCGATCAGCTTGAAGACCGCTTCACCCAACCCGCCGAAGCTCGTGCCGAACAGCCGGGCCGCGATCACGATGGCGATGAATAGCAGCACCAGCAGCAGCCCGAGACGCTCCGCCAGTTGCAGCATCAATGCCCCGAAGATCTGCAGGCGTCCGCCGCCGCCTCCGCCGAAGATCAACCCACTTTGGGCGATCGGCGCGACCACCAGCCCGCACAACAGGATCAGCACCACACCCAGCGACACGTAGACCGTCGGCAGGATGACGTTGCGGAAACGGTGCTGTTTCGCCATGTCCTCGGCGATGCCGGCGTCGAGGCGAGACCGGGACGACATCGCCGACGGCGGCAGGTCGGCCGAGTCCTGCACGGGGGCCCGCGCGTCGCCGTCGTCCTCTGCGGGCGCCGCGCCGACCGCGGTCTTGATCTTCTCCCCGGCGGCGAGGTTGTACCCGCACCGCACGCACACCACCGCGCCCGGGTTGACCGGGGCGTTGCAGTCCGGGCACTTCGTCGCGCCGGCGTGCTGGGCCTTGCGCTTCGGCGCGTCCTCGGCCGGGTCGTCGAAGTTCAGCTCGTACGTGTCGTCTTCCTGCTTGGGCTCGGGCTTCTTCGCGCCGGTCTCGTACACCGGCACGACCGCGCCGCCCGGGGCCTCGGGAGCGACGAACTTCTGCCCGCAGTGGCACGTCACGCGTTTGCCCGCGATGCGCGGGGTCCACTTGAACCGCTTGAGGCAACTCGGGCAGGCGATGGCGTCGGACATGCGGCCCCCGTGCGGGCGTGGGTGAAAGGCTGGGGCCGCCCGATGAGCCGCCCCAAAACGCGACGGGTGCATTATGCTTGCCGGCCCGGTGTTGGCAACCGCCGCGACGGATGCGGCGGATTCTGCGTTGTCGCCCACGCAACCTCACCCGAACCCGCGAGTGTCCCATGGCCGTGCCCTTGCTTGACCTGACGCAGCAGCACAAGGCCATGATGCCCGAGCTCAAGGCGGCCTTCGTCGAGGTCGTCGAGTCGGGCCGGCTCATCCTCGGGCGGTACGTCGAGCAGTTCGAGAAAGAACTGGCCGAGTACTGCGGCGTGAAACACGTCGTCGGCGTGTCGTCCGGGACCGACGCGATCACCGCCGCGCTGATGACGCTCGACCTCAAGCCGGGCGACGAGGTGGTGGTCAGCCCGTTCACCTACCTGCACACCGCGGAGTCGATCGTCCGCGCCGGCGGCGTGCCGGTGTTCGCGGACATCCGGCCGCGGACGTTCAACCTCGACCCCGACGCCGTCGAATCCGTCATCACCGAGAAGACCCGCGCGGTCCTGGCGGTGCACCTGTACGGGTTGCCGTGCGACATGTTCGCGTTGCTCGAGGTCGCCGACCGCCACGGCCTGAGCGTGATCGAAGACGCCGACATGGCGATGGGCGCGATGTACCACGGCCGGAAGGTCGGTTCGCTGGGGCACCTGGCGACGACGAGCTTCTACCCCACGAAAACGCTCGCCGCGGCGGGCGACGCCGGGGCGGTGCTGACCGACGACGACGCGACGGCGCAGCGGCTGCGGTCAATCCGTGTGCACGGCCTGGAGGCGGGCTTTGTCGTGCGTCGCCCCAGCGGCGCGTTCCGAATGGACCCGTTGCAGGCGGCGCTGCTGTCGGTGAAGCTGCCGTACTTGGACGGGTGGGTGCAGAAGCGGCGCGACCTCGCAAAACGATACAAAAAGTTGTTCGAGCCGTTGGCGGTGACGACGCCCGACTCGGCGGAGGACATCCGGCACGCGTACAACCTCTACACCCTCCGGGTCCGCGGTGGCGGACGCGAGCCGCTGCGTCACCACCTCGACGCGATGGGGATCGGCAACCGCGTGTACTACCCGAGGCCGTTGCACCTGCAGCCCGCGTACCATCGCCTCGGCGGCGAGCGCGGCACGCTGCCCCACGCCGAGCGTACGTGCGACGAGGTGCTAAGCATCCCGATGTTCACCGACATGACCCACGCCCAACAGGACGAAGTCGTCGGCGCGGTGCGGGAGTACTTCGCGGCAGACTGAGATGCCGGAGCCGCCCGCCCAACCGTTGGTCGAGCTCAAAGGCGTGCACAAGGCCTTCGGGGCGCTCGTGGTGCTCGACGGCATCGACCTGGCGTTCGAGAAGGGCAAGACCACAGTCGTGCTCGGGCCTTCGGGCACGGGCAAGAGCGTGATGCTCAAGCACGTGGTCGGGCTGCTGCGTCCCGACGCCGGCGAGGTCTACTTCGACGGGCAGCGGGTAGACCAACTCACCGAGCCGGAGCTCGTGCCGATCCGTCGGCGGGTGGGGTTCCTGTTCCAGATGGGCGCGTTGTTCGACTCGATGACGGTCGGGCAGAACGTCGCGTTCCCACTGGCGGAACACACCGAGCTGGGCGAGGGCGAACGGGCGGACAAGGCGGAGTTGTTGTTGCGACAGGTCGGGTTGCCGGGGATCCAGCAGAAGATGCCCGGGGAGTTGTCGGGCGGGCAGCGGAAGCGGGTGGCGCTCGCGCGCGCGGTGGCGTTGGAGCCGGACCTGATCCTATACGACGAGCCGACGACGGGGCTGGACCCGATCCGGGCGGACGTGATCAACGAGCTGATCGTGGCGTTGCGGGACCACACGCACGTGACGGGCCTGGTCGTGACGCACGACATGCACAGCGCGAACAAGGTGGGCGACCGGATGGTGCTGCTGCACGAGGGCAAGGTCCTGGCCGACGGCGACCCCGAGGCGTTCCGCGACAGCACCAACCCTCGGGTGCAGCGCTTCATCCGCGGCGAGGCCGACGCCGAGGACCTGGCCGCGATCCGAGCGGGGTTCGATTACGCGCCGGAGGAAGCGGGATCGGGGATCTAGCCGGGCGTCGGGGCTGGCGCGAGCGACTAACATCTACACCCGGCGACCCGTGGCTTGAGATGACCGTCAACAAACCGTCATGAATGATCGGACGCGCAACCTCACCGTCGGCGTCACGACCCTCGCGGGGGTCGTCGGGCTCGGCGTGCTGCTGTTCCTCTTCGGGTACATCCCCGCGTTCCTGCGCGGCGGGTACGTCGTCACGATCGACCTGCCCGACGCCGTCGCGCTCAACGAGGGGTCGGCGGTGCAGCTCTACGGCATCCGGGTCGGGCAGGTGCGCTCGATCGACTTCAAGACCCCGGTCGGGTCGGGCGTGCTGGTCCGCGCTCGCATCCGGGACAACGTCGAGATCCCCGCGGACATCCACGCCGAGGTCGATACCGACCTGCTCGGCGGGACGGCGACGGTCCGGCTGGTGCCGAACAACGGGCCGGACGCCGTCTACACCGAGGTGCTGGCGATGGACGACACGGCCGTGATCCCCGGGCAACTCGGGTCGCTCGCCGGCGCGTTCGCGCAGCTCAATCGCCTGACGGGCAGCATCGAAGACTTCTCGGAGGAGTGGCGCCGGGTCGGCGAGAACCTCAACAGCCTGTTGGACGAGGGCGACAGCGCGGACGGGCAGCCGGACGTGCGCTCCGTCTTTGCCGGGCTCGACGCCCGGCTCGCACAGATGGAGGCCGTGCTCGACGACATCCGGGGGTACACCGGCGACGACACGCTCCGCACGAACTTCAAGGACACGGTCGCCAACGCCAGGGAGGTCTCGGCCAAGGCGATCGAGACGACCGACAAGCTCGACGCGATGATCGGCGACGCGCAGACGCAGCTCGGCGAGATGTCGACGCGCTACCTCGCGCTGGCCGAGGACACGACCGCGACGCTCAAGCAGGTGCAGGACATCCTGAAGCTCGCCAAGGACGGTGAAGGCACGGCCGGGCGGATGCTCAACGACCCGGCGTTGTTCGAGAACTTCGCCGACACGGCGTTGCGGATCAGCGCGCTGGCCGACGAGGCGAAGCTGTTGGTCGAGAAATGGAAGGCGGAGGGGTTGCCGGTGCGCTTCTGAGGCGCGGCCGACGGAAGAGAGTGGTGGGACGACAACGCCCCTGCTTCACTTGTCAAAGAAAGAGCCTGCGACGCAACGATCGCGTCGGGCCACCCGCGTTCGGACGGGACTCTTCGGGACACATCGCGGAACGGCGGAGGCGCCCGGCGGGAGGCGTGGTGAGTCGGTCGCGGCGGACTGAACGAGGGAACTCGAGGCTCGGGTCGCTCAGCCGGCCGACGGTCGCAAGACCACGCCACGCGTCCGGGAATGTCCATCCGTCCGGCGAGGCGTCGCCCCACCCGCCGCGCTCCCCGCGGGGGCGCCGGCTCTATTCACCGGGCCGAAGCGCGGCGGCGTGCGCACAGGAGCGGCAACAGGCCCACCAGCGTCGCGGGCTCGGGGACCGTGAACCCAGAAAAGTCGGGTGCGTTGTTGATGTTGCCCCAGTTCTGGAGCACCGCGTCGAGGTCGCCCTGCTCGACGGTGCCGTTGCCGTTGTAGTCGCCGGTGACCCAGCTGACGTCGTCGTTGCTGGCGCCCAGGTTGGATCGGCCCCAGTTCTGGAGGACCGCGTCGAGGTCGCCCTGCTCGACCTGCCCGTTGCGGTTGCCGTCGCCGTAGAGCACGCGCTGGAAGCGTACCTCCGAGTCGTAGTACACCGCCAGCGCGGTGCCGTCGCTCTGCACGTGACCGGTCACGGTGTCGAACACGCCGGCAAGAGAAGTATTGCTGTAGATCAGTACGTCGATGTCGGTGTCGGGGCTGTAGAGCGGGATGATCGAGTAGTCGGCGGTGATGAAATCGACGTTGCCGGCCAGGGCAACCGCTCCCGTGACCTCCAACGCATCCAGCACGTCGGTGCCTGTAGCGGTGCCGATCCTGAGCCGGCCATCGGCGGTCTGGGTGTAGTCGCCGCTCACGAGTAAATCGGTGGTGATCGACCCCTGACTGATGCTGTCGGGGGTGACGATGCCCTCGTTGGTGACGGTGGTGCCGACGTTGACGGTCCCGTTGCCGCGCAGGGTGCCGTTGGCTCCGACGGTCACCCCGAAGCT
>JANQPR010000114.1 GCA_028285385.1 Phycisphaera sp. | reverse complement strand
GACCGCGTCGGGGCGTTCCAGCACCTTGGCCAGGCCGAGCGCGGCGGCGTGCGTGCGCTGCCGGCCGAGCTCGGTGAGTGCGCGGTCGGCGTCGGGGACGTCGAGGTGGCGCGGCTCGGCGATGCCGTGACGGAAGAGCGTTAGGTCCAGCGGTTCCCCCTTGGTGTCGATCCCGTCGCGGGCGGCGAAGCCGGCGTTACGCGTTCTTCTCTGCGGCCTGGCCCTTGCGCAGCCGCATGTGCCGGAGGATCTCGCCCTCGGCCATGTAGAGCACGTCCTTGGCGATGTTGCACGCGTGGTCGGCGATACGTTCGAGCTGCTTGGAGATGCCCATGAAGTGCACGAGTTGCTCCATGCGGTGCGGGTCGCGGCGCATCGCGGCGATCACGGCGTCGTACATCTCGGCGTTGATGCGGTCCACCTCGTTGTCCTGCTTGCGGACGCCCCGGGCCTGGTCGGTGTCCAGTGACACCAGCGCGTCCAGCGCGTTGTGCACCATCTCCGTGACGTGCTTGACCATCGTCCGCAGGTCGTAGGGCAGCTGGTCCAGCTCGGGTTCGTCGGCGAGCGCGATCGCCTGTTCGGCGATGTTCTTGGCGTGGTCGCCGATGCGCTCCAGGTCGTTGTTGATCTTGAGCACCGCGACGACGTAACGCAGGTCGAACGCGACCGGCTGGTTCAGCGCGAGCGTGTGCAGGCACTCTTCCTCGAGCTCGACCTCGTCCAGGTCGATCTGCTTGTCGTTCTCGATCACCTTCCGGGCCAGCTCGACGTCGCGGCGCAGCACGGCGGTGACGGCGTCGCGCACGTTCTCTTCGCAGAGCGTGCCGAGCTGCAGCACCTGGTTCTTGAGGCGGTCGATCTGGCGTTCGAGGAATACGGACATGGGCGTGCGGCCTGAAGTGGGGTCACGGGGGAGGAGTCACGCGGCGGCGGGGGTGTCGGCGTCGGGCTGGCCGGCGTCGGGCTCCGCGGCGACAAGGTACAGCCGAAACGTCGACCCGTGCCCGGCCCGGCTCTCCACGCCGACACGGCCGCCGTGCGCGTCGGCGATGTGTTTCACGATGGACAGGCCCAGCCCCGTGCCGCCCAGCGCGCGGCTGCGGGCGCGGTCGGTCCGGTAGAACCGCTCGAAGATCCGGTCGAGGTGCTCGGCCTCGATGCCGCGGCCCTGGTCCGTGACCTCGATCACCACGTCCGCCTGATCCCGGCGGACGCGCACCGATACCACCGTGCGCTCCGGGCTGTACTTGATCGCGTTGTCGATCAGGTTCGTCACCGCCTGTTCGATCATGCTCGGCGTCATCCGGGCGCAAAGCGTCGCGTCGGCGTCGAGTTGCAGCGTGATCTGCTTGGCCTCGGCGTTCGCGGCACACGTCTCGGCGGCGGCCTCGAGCACCGGGCGCACCTCCGCCACCGGCATGTGCAACGGGCCGCCGTCGGGCGCCTGCTCGATCCGAGCCAGCGCGAGCAGGTCCTCGACGATCGCGTTCAGCCGCTCGGCCTGACGGGCGATGATCCGCATGAACCGCTCGGCGTCGTCGCGCGGCATCGCGTTCGTGTGGTCGTCGAGCAGCGTCTCCACCGCGGCCTTGATCGCGGCGACCGGGGTCTTTACCTCGTGCGAGACGTTGGCGACGAAATCCCGCCGGACCGACTCCAGCCGACGCACCTGCGTCACGTCATGCACGACCAGCAGCGCGCCGATGCGCCCGCCCTCGCCGTCGTGCAGCGGCGCGGTCTGGGCCTGCAGGATCAACGGCCGGTCGACCGAGTCTCCCGGCAACGCCCACGTCAACTCGTCCTGCGCCAGCGAGCCTTCTTGGAGCGTCCGGCCGAGCAGCTGTTGCACGCCCGTATGCCGCAGCACCTGCTGATACGGCTTGCCCAGCGCCGCGTCGCGGTCGATCCGCATCAACTTGGCCCCGGCGCGGTTCAGGTTGAGTAATGCGCCGTCGAGGTCCACGGCGACGACGCCCTCGGCCATCGACGACAGCAGTGCCTCCAACTCGTTGCGCCGAGCCGACTCCGATGCGAGCCGTTGCCGGAGTTGCTGTTGGCGGTGGTGGTCGTTGTCGCGGTGTTCACGCAGCCGACGCGCCTGCTGCGCGTACGCCATACCCAGTGCCGCCAACGCCGCGATACACAGCAGCAACAAGATCGCCAATACCCAGCTCATCATTCACCATCCGCCGTCGGTTCCACGGCGTCGTACGGCCACTCACGGCTTACTACATCGGCCGCCGGGGGTCACTCGTCCCGGAAACGATAGCCCACCCCGCGGATGGTCTCGATGTTTTTGCCCACCGGGCCCAGCTTCCGCCGCAGCGCGACCACCTGCACGTCCACGCTTCGGTCGGTCACGGCCGCGAACCCCTCGTGGATCGACTCGATGATCTGGTGCCGGGTGAACACCCGCCCGGGCTTGCTCACCAGCAGCGTCAGCAGCTTGAACTCGGTCGCGGTCAGGTCGACCGTCTCGCCGTCGGCGGTGACTTCGTGACGGTCCAGGTCGACGCGGACGCGCCCCGACTGGTGTACCCGGGGGGGAGTGGCGTCGGTCTCGCCGTTGTTGCGACGCAGCACCGCCTGGATCCGCGCGAGCAGCACGCGCGGCGAGAACGGCTTGGTGATGTAGTCGTCGGCCCCCATCTCCAGGCCGCGGACGATATCGCTCTCCTCACCCTTGGCCGTAAGCATGATCACCGGCACGTTCGCGGTCTGCTCTCGTGACTTGAGCGACCGGCAGACCTCTAGCCCGTCCATCGCCGGCAGCATCAGGTCCAGCAGGATCAGGTCCGGCGTGTCGCCCCGCGCGGCCTTGAGCCCTTCCTCACCGGTCTCGGCGGTACGCGTCTGGTAGCCCTCGCGCTCGAGGTTGTACTTCAGCAACTCGAGCAGGTCACGCTCGTCTTCGACCAGCAGGATCGAGGCGTCGGGCATGGCGGGCGGTCTCGCAGGCGTCGGCGACGGAGCCAAGTGCGGCTTCATGCCCACAACGTACCGCCCGGGCTTACATCCGCCACGTCGCTAACCAAAAACAAACGCAAAAGCCTTCTGCTGCTGCGGTGAGGACCCGGTCAATGACTCGGGGCGCGCCCGGCGAGTCGTCGGGGGCTAAATGTCAGAACAGCAACTGGAACTGCGCTCGCGCCGCGACCTGCTCACCAGCGCTCGAGCGCAGGCCGATGCCGGTGTTCAACGGGGCGCTGTTCAGGCCCGTGATCGAGCCCGGGGCGTCGCCGTTGAACACCCAGACGACGTCGGCGGTGAGCTTCGCGGCGTGTCCTTTGAAGAACCGGTTAACGCCGGCGGTCACGGCCTGCAGGTCGCCGTCGACGCCGTCCTCTACCACGAGGTCGTACCCGACGAACGGCTGCCAGTCGGGGTGCACGGCGTAGCCGGCCTGGGCGGTGAGGCCGTGGACGGTCCGGTCGGGGCTGTCGTCGTGGCCGCCTATGTAGGCGAGCAGAGCGGTGAAGTGGCCGTGCTTGGAGAGCACGTCGGCGGTCCAGCCGAGGCTCGCGTCGCCGGTTGCCTCGCGCTGCTCCGCGTGAACCGCCGCGCCGAGGAACCATGCGCTGCCACCGTCTTTCAGCGGGCGGACGTCCTTGGCGTCGGCCCACGCCGCCCCGCCGAGCTTGCCGTCGCCCCGGGCGGTGAACGCGTACTCGACGGGGT